>JBATWQ010000257.1:0-4405 GCA_049672765.1 Microthrixaceae bacterium
AGGCCGTACTGGCTGAGATCAAGGACTCCAACGGCGAGGTCATCACGTTCATCGACGAGATGCACACTGTCGTCGGAGCCGGCGCAACGGGCGAAGGGGCCATGGACGCCGGCAACATGCTCAAGCCGATGCTTGCGAGGGGCGAGTTGCGAATGGTCGGTGCCACCACGCTCGACGAGTTCCGTAAATACATCGAGAAGGACCCGGCTCTGGAGCGGAGGTTCCAGCAGGTCTTTGTCGGGGAGCCGTCGGTCGAGTCGACGATCGCAATCCTGCGCGGCCTGAAGGAGCGCTACGAGATCCATCACGGCGTGGCGATCCAGGATCCAGCGCTCGTCGCGGCAGCGGTGCTGTCGGATCGATATTTGACCGGTCGGTTCCTGCCCGACAAGGCCATCGATCTGGTGGACGAGGCAGCGGCAAGCCTGTCAATCGAACTCGATTCTGTTCCGACCGAGATCGATGTAGTCGAACGACGGATACGCGGACTCGAGATCGAGAAGGTCGCGCTGGCGAAAGAGGTCGACCCGGCCTCCATCGAACGTCTGGCAGGACTCGAGGAAGAACTCGCCAACCTGCGTGAGCAGGCCGACTCGATGCGCGCCCACTGGCAGGCCGAGAAGGACGCAATCGAGAGCATCAAGGCCCTGACCGCCAGGCTCGAGGTACTCCGCTCAGAGGCCGAGCGGGCCGAACGCGAAGGCGACTACACGCGGGCTTCCGAAATCACCTACGGCCACCTTCCCGTTCTGGAGCGCGACGTCGTCGCAGCCAACGAGGAACTCGCGCAACTGCAATCGGGACAGAGAATCCTGAAGCAGGAGGTTGACGAGGAGGACATAGCCGCGGTCGTCGCCAAGTGGACCGGAGTCCCCGTTTCACGCCTGATGGAGGGCGAGATGACCAAGCTCGTCCGGCTTGAGGACGTCCTGCACCAGCGGGTGGTCGGACAAGACGAGGCTGTTTCCGCGGTGGCGAACGCCATACGCAGGAGTCGGGCCGGCCTGTCCGATCCACACCGTCCGATCGGAAGCTTCCTCTTCCTGGGACCGACCGGTGTGGGCAAGACAGAGTTGGCAAGGAGCCTCGCCGACTACCTCTTCGATGACGAACGGGCGATGGTTCGCATCGACATGAGCGAGTACATGGAGAAGCATGCCGTTAGTCGCCTGGTCGGTGCGCCTCCCGGATATGTGGGCTACGACGAGGGTGGCCAACTCACCGAGGCCGTACGGCGTCGTCCCTACGCGGTCGTGCTGCTCGACGAGGTTGAGAAGGCGCATCCCGATGTCTTCAACATCCTGCTGCAACTCCTTGACGACGGCAGGCTCACCGATGGGCAGGGCAGGACCGTTTCGTTCGCAAATACGGTGCTCATAATGACGTCGAACCTGCCGGGTGAACCTGCAGACTTCTTCCGTCCCGAGTTCATCAACCGCGTGGACGAGATCGTCCGCTTCCGTCCGCTAGCGGAGTCCGACCTGGGTCAGATCGTCGGGATCCAACTCACACAGCTCCGCAAGAGACTGGCCGAACGTCGCATCACGCTCGACGTCAGCGAGGAGGCCAGCGCCAAACTTGCCCACGACGGGTACGACGCAGCATTCGGCGCCCGGCCACTCAAGAGGCTCATCCAGAAGCAGGTGGGCGACCGCCTGGCAATGGCGATTCTCGACGGCTCGGTCAGTGACGGGGATACGGTGACGCTCGAAGTCCAGGACGGCGAGTTCGTCCTGGACTGACGGACCAACGTTCCCGAGGCCTGTTGACGACCATCGGGTTGACGAGACAGAGTTCCATCCGCGCCCGGCTCACGATGCCGGGGGACCGGGCACGTCCGAGGGTGGGGGTATTTGTGGAAGAAGTCTCTCGGGCGACGCCGCTCAGTGCGTTCGTGAAGATCGGCCTCGTCCTGACGCTGGTCACGCTGGTGCTCGGATCCGTCCGTTTCGCCCGGTTCGACTGGACCGGACTCCCGCTCGATCGTGGACCGATAACCGCCGAGCGTCAGGTGGGTCGGTGCCTGGAGAAGATCCACCCCTACACCACCGAATCGGGAAGGGTCATCAAGCCCGTCGTGGTCGACGAGATGCAGTATCTGTCCCTGGTCGAGTACTTCCGTGGAGTACCAAAGGCCGAACTGCAGTCGACCTGCCTCTACGATCCGTTCACCAATCGGGCCGGTATGTCCTGGATCGCACATTGGATTCCGGGGGACGAGGGAGTTGCGCTGGCTCTGGTCAACACGGTCATGCTGGTGCTCGGGCTCTGGGTCGTCCTGACGACAATTCGGTCCCAGGGCGTCGGCTCTCGAGGGCTGCTAACCGCAGGCGTCTTGTATTCAGTCGCCTGGAACCCCTTCTTCTTCGGCACCGGAGTGCTCGTCGATCCGGGGGTGATCGCCGCGATCGCGCTTTGTTGGTTCCTCATATCGACCAAGCGAACGTGGCTCGTCTGGCCGATCATGCTTCTCGGATACCCGCTCAAGGAGACGATCGGGATCGTGATCCCGGTCATGTGGGCGGCCTCTTGGCAGGACTATCGCCAGGGCGGGAAGAGCCTGGTCTATGCGGCCGCTCCAGCGCTTGCCGCGACGGTGGCCTTCGTTGTCGGCGTTGCCTTCTGGCGACAGGCTCTGCCACAACCGGCCGCAAGCTGGGAAG
Source organism: Microthrixaceae bacterium (assembly GCA_049672765.1). Classification (GTDB taxonomy): domain Bacteria; phylum Actinomycetota; class Acidimicrobiia; order Acidimicrobiales; family Microtrichaceae; genus JAGQSZ01. The sequence continues at coordinate 2,664 of JBATWQ010000257.1, forward strand.
TCACCCCCGATATCGATGACATCGTGCACAACCTCACGGACATCATCAGCCTGGCGTCGTTCGCCATTGGGGTTCTGCCTCTGCTGATCCCTGCGTACCTGATGGCGCGCAAGGCGGCCAGGGCCGATGGTTGGCCGGCCGCGATCCTGGATCCGGCGACCGTCGGGGTCATCATGGCCCTGGGAATCTGTGGGTGGTCCTTCATAACGGTGGACCTGACTCCCCGTCTGTTCTGGATCGGCTTCCCGTTCGCCGCGACGCAGGCGGCCTTGTGGTTCAGCCAGGGCAAGCCGAAGGAGTGGCTCGACCGCCTCGCGTTGCCAGCGTCTCTGGCGCCCGACTCCATCACGACCAGCTGACATGAACGTCGTGACCGGGGATGGCGGTGTCATGACCCGGGTCACGTCCCTTGACGGTGTTCGAGGCCTGGCCGTTCTGTTCGTTCTGCTCTACCACGCGGGTCAGCCGGCGGTCGGAGGATTCCTGCTCCAGAGTGGCGTGGACCTCTTCTTCGTGCTCTCCGGGTTCTTGATCTCGACGATTCTCCTGAGGACCACCGAGCGCACCGACTACTTCCGCAACTTCTACGGTCGTCGCTTCGCCCGGATCTTCCCGCTCTACTACCTGGTCCTCGTCATCTTCGTGGCCGGAGCGGCAATAGCGCTCCGCTACGGGGTAGCCGACGATCTGGGCTTCCCCGAGGCCCAGAATCTGATCGACAACCAGCTGTGGGGCTGGCTCTACCAGGTGAACAACCTGGAGGCGATCTACAGCGAGGCGGCATTCGCGGGCCTGGCACATCTGTGGTCGCTCTCGATCGAGGAACAGTTCTACCTGCTCTGGCCGATGGTGATTCTGTGGCTGCGACGACTGGGCGCACCGGTCTTCAAGGTCTGTATCGTGCTCGCACTCCTGGGAATGACGTTCAGATGCGCCATGTACCCGATCGCTGGGCGCGACTTCGCCTACTACTTCACGTTCTGTCGGGTCGACGGGCTGCTGCTGGGCTCGGCGGGAGCAGCGGCGTGGCTCAACCCCAGCCTCCGGGAACGGTTCACCCCCGCAGTGGTGTGGATGTCGCGACGCTGGTGGGTCATCCTCATCCTTCTACTCATGCCCGAGCAGGTTGGCCTGTATGTGGGCTTCACCGTCATATCGGTCGCGTACCTTGGACTTGTGCTGGGGGCCAACAGCGGGCTCCTTCCGGCTCGTCCCACGCGCTGGCTGGAAAGCCGGTTGTTGCAGCATCTGGGAAAGTACTCCTACGCCATCTACATCTTCTCGCTGCCACTGAGTCGAGCGGCAAACGACGTCTATCTGACGGGCATCGATCTGGTTGACGCTGTCGTGCGGACCCTGTTCGTCGGCCTGGTCAGTTACGCGGTGGCCCGAGTTTCGTGGGCGCTCTGGGAGCGGCCCTGGCTGAGACTCAAGAAGCGTTTTTCGTACGCGTGAGTCGGGCGAATCAGCGCTGCGCCGCTGCCTCTCGATAGAGCTCGGCGATCCGCGACCTGAACACTGAGCGGTCGAAGCGGGCCGAGGCCAGCGCCCGGTTCGTCTCTGAGATTCTGCGTCGGCGTTCGGGTTCGGTGAGCAATTCCTCGATGGCGTCTGCGAATCCCGGCGTATCGGTCACCGGGACGAGACGACCGTTGGCGCCGTCGCTGATCATGTTGGAGATGGCCTGGATGTCACTCGCCACGATCGGAACCCCGGCGGCCAGGGCTTCGATCACGGTGAAG
>JBATWQ010000258.1:0-6144 GCA_049672765.1 Microthrixaceae bacterium
GAACTGCTGCTGGACAGGGCGCGACGGCACGTCCTCTCAGCCATCACTACAGCGAAGACTGACCCGGACGGAGCGCTCAGTCTCGCTTACGACGCTGCCAGAAAGGCGGCTACCGCACTTCTAGCCCACCAAGGGCTTCGTCCTACTTCGACCGGTGGACACCTTGTGGTGGTAACTGCGATGCGCCAGCAGTTCGGAGACGGCGGAAACGTTGCTGAATACTGATCAGCTGGGTGTCTTCTGACGCATCTGGCGGGCACGGAGCCGCCGCGCATCGAATCGCCGCCTAATCAGGCGCTTCCCCGTCTGATTATCCATTTTCAATTGATATCAATGAGAAATGGATAGTATGGACATATGCGAACTGCGGCGCCGGCGCTCCTCCCTCTGTTTCGGTCCCGGCTTCAGGGAGAGCTACTGGCACTGCTCCTCGACGAGCCCGACCGGGAGTGGCCGCTAAACCAACTCTCGAAGAGCATGGGCTCCCCATATCCAACTGTCGTTGGCGAGGTTCGCCGCCTCACGGATGCAGGTTTGATTACTGCACGGACTATCGGACGGGCGAAGCTTGTCCAAGCGAATTCCTCGTCTCCATACTTCGCTCCGCTGAGGCAGTTGGTGAGCATGGCATTTGGTCCACCACTTGTGATCAAAGAGGAATTCGCAGGTCTGGAGGGAATAGAGGAACTATTCATCTACGGATCGTGGGCTGCTCGCTATAACGGCGAAGTTGGCCCAGCTCCTCGTGATGTTGACGTGATGATCATTGGATCGGCATCCCGGGACGAAGTGTACGAAGCGACCAGACGGTCGGAGCAGAGGCTTCTCAAAGAAGTCAACGTGACTATGAGGACTGCGGCTCAGTGGGTGGAAGCCGAGGATGGTTTTAGTCAACAGGTGAAACAGTCGTCACAGGTCCAGTTGTTCCCACACCCTGATGGCGCCCCTGAACCACTGTCGTAGGATCCAACCGTGTCCTTCCCCCAGCAGAGACTCCGCAGACTCCGTCGCACCCCGGCGCTCCGACGCCTGGTGGCCGAGACCAGACTCAGCGTCGATGACCTGGTCGCACCGATGTTCGTGCGCGAGGGCATCGATGCGCCCAACCCGATCGAGTCGCTCCCCGGAGTCGTCCAACACACCGTCGAATCGCTCCGGTCCGAGGTGGCCCAACTGGTCGACCTGGGCGTCAACGCATTGATCCTCTTCGGTGTCCCCGAGGCCAAGGACGCCGAGGGGTCCGGAGCTTCTGATCCCGACGGCATCGTCCAGGTCGCCCTGCGCGAGTTGCGCGACGAATTCGGGGACCAGATCGTGGTGATGGCGGACCTGTGTCTGGACGAGTACACCGATCACGGCCACTGCGGCCTGCTGACCCCTTATGGCGAGGTCGACAACGACGCCACCCTGGAGCGTTACGCCGAGGTCGCGATCGCCCAGGCCGAGGCGGGGGTCGACATCTGTGCGCCTTCGGGGATGATGGACGGCCAGGTGATGGCTATCCGGGACAACCTCGACGAGGAGGGTTTCGAGGAGGTCGCGATCCTCGCCTATTCGGCCAAGTACGCGTCGGCCCTGTACGGCCCATTCCGCGAAGCTGTCGATGTCGAAATAGCCAACGGCGGTGACCGCAAGGCGTACCAGCAGGACTATCGGAACCTGCGCGAGTCGATGGAGGAGATCCGCGCCGACATCTCCGAGGGGGCCGACATGGTCATGGTCAAGCCGGCTCTCACCTATCTGGACGTGCTGACCCACGCCCGGGCGCTCGTCGACGTGCCACTCGCCGCCTACCAGGTGTCGGGCGAGTACGCGATGGTCAAGGCAGCGGCAGAACGCGGATGGATCGACGGCCCGGCGGTGGCGTTGGAGCAGACCGCGGCGATCAAGCGGGCAGGCGCTGACCTAATCCTGACCTACTTCACACGAGAACTGGCGGAGGTGCTCCAGTGAAGAGCCCATCTGACGGTCCCGCGACCGGGCCGACGAATCTGCATTCTGACGAGATCGCCATCGAGATGACCAACGCCGGACTGTACGAGCGCGCAGCGTTGCGCATCCCCGGATCGGTCAACTCCCCGGTGCGAGCGTTCCGCTCCGTCGGTGGCACTCCGTACTTCGTCACCCGCGGGCAGGGCGCGTACGTGTGGGACGTTGAAGGGACCCGCTACATCGACTACGTGCAGAGCTACGGCGCGTCAATCCTCGGGCACGCCAACCCGCTGGTGGTCGAGACGATCCAGCGTGCCGCTGCGCACGGAACGACCTTCGGCGCGACGACGCCGGGCGAGGTACGACTGGCCGAGGAACTCTGCTCACGGGTACCCGGCATGGAACAGGTCCGCCTGGTCAGCTCGGGCACCGAAGCGACCATGTCGGCCATCCGTCTGGCTCGGGGCGCAACCGGTCGATCCAAGCTCGTGAAGTTCGAGGGCAACTACCACGGCCACTCCGACGCGTTGCTCGCCTCGGCCGGATCAGGAGTCGCCGAAGGGGCCATGGAGACCGGTACGTCGCCGGACTCGGCCGGCGTCCCGGCCGGAGCGGTGCAGGACACCATCGTGTTGCCCTACAACGTGGTGCCGACCCTGGATGAGACGATCGCAGTGGTCATCGCCGAACCCGTAGCCGCCAACATGGGTCTGGTCCCACCCGCCGAGGGCTTCCTCGCCGGGCTCCGAGCCGAGTGTGACCGGGTCGGCGCGCTATTGCTCTTCGACGAGGTCATCACCGGGTTCAGACTCGGCGTCGGCGGTGCGACCGAGTGGTCTGGCGTGATCCCCGACATTTGGTGCTTCGGCAAGATCATCGGCGGAGGCCTACCCGTTGGCGCGTTCGCGTCGTCTACCGAGATCATGTCGAACCTGGCCCCCCAGGGCGCGGTCTACCAGGCCGGAACCCTCTCGGGTAACCCGCTCGCCACCGCCGCCGGACTCGCCGTCCTGGACCAACTCGACGCCGACGCCTACGCCCGTCTAGCGGACTCGGCAAAGGTGCTCTCGGACGGGCTCCAGGCAGCTTTCGACGATGCCGGGGTCCAGGCGGTCGTCCCACGTGTCGGTCCGCTCGTCGGTCTGTTCTTCGGTGACTCGGGAGACTTCGGCGCTCCGGCTCCGATCGACTATGAGAGCGCCGGTAGATCCATCGCGCTGGGGCGCTATCCGAGCTTCTTCCACGGGATGCTCGAACGCGGCGTCGCGTTCGCTCCCGGGCCGTGGGAGGTCTTCTTCCCCTCTCTCGCCCACACAGCGGACGACCTTCGAGTGACCATCGAGGCCGCCCACGAGACAGCTCGGGACTTGGCTTCGACACAGCGGTAGGTTGGAAGTTGTGATCACCGCCAAATTCGATCCGCTGGACCTCGACGAAGACTGGTCCAGGGCCATGGAGTCCCTGTCAGCCATCAACGCGGTTGAGCGGCTCTGGTCCCTCGACCACACCGTCGTCCAGGAAGACCCCGACGAGGTGGCCAACCGGCTCGGGTGGCTCGAGGTCACCGATTCGAGTCGAGACGCCTGGCCCAGGTGGGTTCTGGCGGCTGACGAAGCGCTGGAGAGGAACGACTACGACGACGTCGTGGTCCTTGGTATGGGGGGGAGCAGCTTGTTCCCCGAGGTGCTCGCCAAGACCTTCGAACCCGGCGACGGATTTCCACGTCTGACTGTCCTGGACTCGACGGACCCCGCCGCAGTCGCACGGGTCGCCGCTGCGACCGATCCCGAGCGGACCTTCGTCCTGGCGTCCTCGAAGTCGGGAAGCACCGTCGAAACCCGTTCACACCTGGCCTACTTCTGGAGCCGTCAGCCGTTCGGGCGCCACTTCGCAGTCGTCACGGATCCGGGTTCGGCCTTGGAGCAACACGCCACGGACGAACACTTCCGTTTCGTAGCCCATGGGGTTCCAGAGATCGGAGGGCGGTACTCGGCGCTCAGCGCCTTCGGCATGTTCCCGGCGGCGCTGATGGGTCTGGACGGGGTGGCGCTTCTGGACACCGCCGACGAGGCGGCCGAGGCGCTCGGCGCCGACACCCCGGTCGAACACCACATGGGAGCCCAGCTCGGGGCGTTTCTGGCCGTCGGGGCGGCCAACGGCCGCGACAAGGTGACATTCATCATCGAGGACGACCTCGCGGCGCTGGGATCCTGGCTCGAGCAGCTCCTCGCCGAATCGACCGGAAAGCAGGGCAAGGGCCTGTTGCCGGTAGTGGGGGAGGCCGTCACGTCACCTGACCCGGATCACCGCGTCCACGTGTTCATCGGCTCGGCGGACTTCCTGGCCGAGAACGCCCTCGGCGTGTCGACCGTGCCATCGGTGCGCCTGCTCGTCGAGGAGCCCCAGGATCTGGGTGCCCAGCTGTTCCTCTGGGAATTTGCGACCGCAATCGCCGGGATCGTCATGGGAATCAACCCGTTCGACCAGCCTGACGTCGAATCGGCGAAGCGTGCCGCCCGTGAAATTCTCGCGTCACCGGGGGAACCGGTAGTAGAGACATCTGTCGATGACGCATTGTCGATGCTGCGTCCGGGCGATGCCCTGGTTATCGGAGCGTTCGTGGACCCGGCGCTAGAACCGCAGCTCCAGAAGGCCAGGCGTGTTCTGGGGGACCGGGCGGGAGTTCCGACGACCTTCGGCATCGGCCCAAGGTTTCTGCACTCGACGGGTCAGTGTCACAAGGGTGGCCCCGACAGGATCGTAATGATGCAGGTCGTCAGCGATGACCCCCAGGACCTGCCCGTCCCCGGTGAGGACTTCACCTTCGGAGAACTCAAGCACGCCCAGGCAGACGGCGACCTAGCCGCTCTGAAGGCGGCAGGCAAAAGAGCCGTACGTGTCCCGCTGGCCGACCTACTCAGACTGGCCTGATCAAAGCGGTCTGATCGATCAACGCGGCCCGATCGATCTGGCCGCCCGAACCTGCCACGACAGGGGAAGTCAGTTTGGCGTAATGACGATGCGGGCGCGGACGTGGTCGGCGCCGGTCTCTTTGTTCGTCAGCAACTCGACCACCCGGTGCACGTCCCCGTGATCGTCCTGGGCGCTGCTAAGCGTCGTGTCCTCGTCCGGGTTGAGCTTCCACAGCGGCGAGCTGTGCAGGATCAGCCGCTTGTCCTGAGCCGGCTCCGGCAGCCCCGATGATTTGACGAAGTCGGGAACTTGGTCCGCGGCCATGACGAAGGTGATGTCGAGTTGCGAGCCGCCCTCGAGTTCGGCGGTCAAGAAATTCGTCATTGCCGCCGGGAAGACCAAACCGGTCAGTTTCGTAACCGCCCCGGCGCTCATGTCGTCCAGTGGCAGTTCTCGCCTGGCCGTGGTGGGGGGACTGGCTTTAGACGATGTAGGTGCGTCCGAACGCGCCTTGTCACTACCGCCACCAAGCACAACGAGGCCGATCCCAAGGACCAGCCCCGCTGTTAGAAATATTGCTACGAGAACGTTCGCCGTAGACCTGAAGCGACGCCTTGCGCTCACCGCAGGTTCACGCTGGAGGGTTGGCTTCCCACTTGTCGAGGACGGCCTTGAAGGCTTCCACCTTGTCGGCGGGCAGATGTGCGGAGAGGTCCTCTTCGAAGTTCGTCTTCCACTTCTCGATGTCGAATTCCTCTGAGTCGATCGTGGTGCGTTCGTGGAGCACGACGTCCATCAGCTCATCCGGGGTGAGGGAATCGCCCCACGCCGGCATACCGCCATTGATGGGTCGCTTGATGTCGGCATCGCCGTAGGTCTTGAGACCGGCGTTGGCGAAGCCGGAGGAACCAACCGCCACCCACGCGACCTGCGAACCCGGGCTGGTGAAGACCTCGGCGACACCGGTGTCACCGGTGAGGGCCGGGTTGGCACCGCTGCCCTGGCCGGTAGCACCGTGACAGCCCGAACAACCCTTGGTGCTGTAGACCTCGGCGCCCGCATCGAGCGGACCGAGTTCCTTGGGGGTCGGCGGATCGAGCGTCAGCATGTACATGGCCGCCCACGGAATCAGGCCGATCAGGACCGGGAGGGCCCAGAACGGGATCTTCCGGCGGGAGTTGGCAGCCTCGACCCATGGTGCGACCGGATCTGGCTCCTTCGGTGTGGTGTCAACGACCGCCGGGGCAGCGGCGGGCGCCGCCTGTGTTGCAGGCGCGGCGCTGGCGGCCGGGGTGTCAG
>JBATWQ010000259.1:0-2528 GCA_049672765.1 Microthrixaceae bacterium
TGTGACGACCGCCAGATTGAACGCAGTGTGGGCGACGATGATCAGCCACCACGTGCCCCTCGCGTCGAAGAGTCCCTGAGGACCGAAGATCGAGCCGAACGCCGCGCCCACCACGACGGACGGCAACACGAACGGGACAGTCAGGATGGCCATGAGCCCAGACCGGCCGCGGAACCTGAAGCGGCCAAACACTGACGCGACGAGAACGCCCACGACGACCGTAACCGCCGCCGAAACCGCAGCCTGGGCGACGGTCACCACCACCAGTCGCCACGTTCTGCCCTGCCCCAGAATCCGTGTGGCGGCGTCCATACTCCAATGTCCGTCGGGTCTAAGGGCCCAAACGGCGACAGCGGTGACCGGGATCGCCACCAGGCACAGGACCACCACCACGACCGCCGGGCCGATCCATCCGGAGCGACGTGCGGGCCCGGGGCCGGGGCGGGTCGTCCTCACTCCATGATCTGACGCCATGACTCGATCCACTGGTCGCGCTTCTTGTCGATTTCGGCGGGGCGCAACGTAAGTGGCTCGGTGATCACCGGTGACCATTTGCTGAACACCTCTGGCAGTTCGACCTTGACCGCCGGGTAGACGAAGTTCGACAACGGGAGCGCCTTCTGCCACGTCTCACTCAACATGAAGTCCAACAGCTTCCGGGCGAGTTCGGGATGCTTCGCACCCTTGAGCACCCCGGCGTACTCGACCTGGGAAACACAGGTGTCGACCATCACCCTGGACAGCGGGTCGGTGCGTCCGTCCTCGGCGAAGACGATTTCGACCGGCGGGCTGGACGCATAGGACAGGACGATCGGGCGGTCACCACCGGAAGCCGTGTAGTCGGTGTAGTAGGCGTCGTCCCAGCTCTGGCGGACCTTCACGCCGTTGTCCTTCAGCTTCTGCCAGTATCCCTGCCAGCCCGACTCGCCGAAGTGCGCAACGGTGCCGACGAGGAACGCCAGGCCCGGCGACGAGGTAACGGGGCTCTCGAGAACAGTCAGGTTGCGATAGGTCGGCTCCGCGAGCTGCTCGAGCGTCTTCGGCTCGGGGATCTTGTGCTCCGCAAAGTAGGTGCGGTCATAGTTCAGGCAGACATCGCCGTGATCGATCGGCACGAGCTTGGCCCCGGCGTCCCCCTCCAGAACCAGGCCGGGTTCGACGCCCGACAGACCTTGGGGCTTGTAGGAATCCAGCAGATCGACCGAGAGCGCCCGTGTCGCGATGGTGTTGTCGATTCCAAAGATCACGTCACCTTCGGGTGACCCGGCGCTCAACAGCGCCCTTGTCAGGACCGTCGAAGAGTCGCCGCCGGCCAGCACCTCGATCCGAGCGCCTGTCTCCTTCTCGAATGCCTTCGCCGCTTCCTTCGGCAGGGCAAACGAGTCGTAGGTGACCAGAACCACCTTGTCGGGGCGCTCAGAGGACTTGTCCTCTTCGGCCTTGGGGTCGCTGCCACACGCAGTGGCAAGGAGCCCCAGACCCAAGGCGACGGCGAGGACACGATTCAGTTGTCGGCGGGCGTTCACTGCGCCACCTCCCTGTTGTCTCCAGTTTCGGGGGCGGCGGGGACTACGACCGCCAGGCAACCGGATCCGACCCTGACCGACGCGTTTGCGCCCAACAGCTCATTGGAAACCCCTCGGCTACTCCCCGGCGCAAGATCATCGCCGTCGAGACCCCATCGCAGACCGGTTGTGGTGACCCCTAGGGCCGCACCGTTCATTGCGAACAGAGAAACCTGGGCACCGGGTCGACCTTCGATGACGGCGGTGGATGGACTGTCAGGGGGCATGCACCCCTCCGCAGCATCATCGCCGGCAATACCTGCGCCGTTCAGCACCTTCAGGTAGTTGCCACCCAGCCAAGCATCGAGGCTCAGACCCGCGAACCTGGGTGAGCAGAGCGTCAACAGGGTTGCGTAGAGGTGGTCGATGCGACCCGACTCGCTGCCCACGACGGTGACACGTTCCGCTCCGGCATCGATCGCCGCGTCGATCGCCAACTCGTAGTCGGTCTCGTCCTTGGCTGCTGGAAACTCGCGAACTTCGACCCCTTCCCGGCGGGCCGAGTCCAGGGAACCTGGGTCGACAGAATCCATGTCCCCGATGACCAAATCGGGTTCGACACCCAGTCGGCGCGCCAGGTCCAGGCCTCCGTCGGCCGCGATGACCACGTCGACCACCCGACCGTCGACCGAACGCCCGACAACTCGCGGGCGAAGGCTCTCCAAGGATTCCGGACCAAGTGGCCCGGCTGCGAAAACAACGGCTGTACTCATATCTCCCTCCGCTGGCATTACCCAGATCAGGTTGCGGGTCGGCGGCGATGTGCCACCCTCTCAGCCCACTCAGGAGCTCCCCGGATTATTTGTATGTCTTCCCGGTCACCGTAGCCCATCGGCCGGCGGCCCGGATCGTCAGCGCCGGAGTACGTCAGTCGAGCGAAATCGAGTTCATCCTGGCGAGTGTCCGCAGCATCACTTCGTCCGCGCCACCACCGATCGACCAGAGTCGGGTGTCCCGGAAGAA
>JBATWQ010000260.1:0-13096 GCA_049672765.1 Microthrixaceae bacterium
CTGCGGGTCGCTCAACTACAAGAAGGGGGCGATCGTGTCGCAGCACATGGTCATTTTTCAGAATCCTGATGGACACCCGGGATACAACCAGTTTGAGTCGGTCGAGGAGGCTGTGGCCTTCGTCGAGAAGCTCCGCAACGAGCAGTCGATCGAGAGCATCAGAATCTTTGAACTGAACGAGCTCAAGTTCGATCTGAAGCCGTACTACAAGGTCCAGATGCAGGCGCTCAATCCCGGAGCTCCCAGTCGCCCCGCTCCTGCGGCACCGGCTCCGCCCACCTCTCCTGAGCAGGCACAGCCCGAACCAGCTCCCCAGGGAGCGCCGAGCCAGTCACCCGGAAATGCCAGCAGCCCGTTCGCTGCTCCGGCGGGTGGACCGGATAGTCCCCAGCCAGCACCAATCGGCGGACCAGTTCCTCCGGCCGATCAGCCCGCCCAGGACGACCAGCCAACGCGCCGGGGCCTGTTCGGTCGCTGATTTCATTCGGGGGTTGAGCGTGACAGTCGGGCGGATCCGCCAACGGGCAGGATCCGCCCTTCACGTCACGATTAGAACTGCGACGACCACGAAAACGCTCAGCACGGCTCCCAGAAGCGCCGCCGTTCCGATGGTCGCCAGGCAGAGGATCAGCGCCGAACGTGTGCGCCGTCCGGGTTCCATCGCCGGGGCTCCGACCGGTACGCCTCGCCGGAACTTGGTGTGGGTCCGAACTAGGGGCTGGCCGGCAGGGGTATGGGAACTGGGCGTGGTCTCAGCCACTGCTGTGGGATTTCGCTGCTTCGCCGTGCCGAGGCGGCCCTGAAGAGCAGGATGGTTGAACAGCACGAGCCAGAACCCGACTGCGCTGACCGCTACAACCGATAGTCCGACGAGCAGAGTGATCATGACGAGCGACAGCGTATCCACTGGACCGGGCGAAGCCGACCCGGGCTTGAAGACTCCATCCGATCAACCGGGAGCCGACCCAGAATCGCAGGTCGTCGTACCTGGCGGGTCGGAGGCCGTGGCTTCGTTGGATGATGCCATGACGACCAGGCGTACCAATCGTCGGCGTTGGGGCATCGCGATATTCGCAGCGGTTGTGGCAGCCATCGTCGCAGCGATGTTCCTGATACGGCTGCCGTACTACGTGATTCAGCCGGGCTCGGTACGGCCCTCGGAGCAGCGAATTCACATTTCCGGCGCCAAGAGTTTCGAGTCACCCGGCAAGGTGATGTTCACCACCGTCTACATCGACCAGGCGACACCAGCGTTGTTGATCCGGGCATGGCTCGATAGCGCAGCGGAGGTCGAGAGCAAGGACGAGATGTATCCCGACGGCGACAGGAAGGCCGCCCGGCAGGAGAACATTGCCCTGATGGACAGTTCCAAGCTGCTGGCGACCAAAGTCGCCCTCTCCGAAGTCGGAATCAAGGCCGAGTTCGGCGGCAGCGGGGCGCAGGTGGTCAGCGTTTCCGACGACAGCCCTTCGAAGGGCATTCTGCAACCCGGCGATGTCATAACCGATGTCGACGGTGGCGAGGTCTCGATGTCCTCGGATATCGGTAAGGAACTGGCGGATCGCAAACCCGGCGACACCATCACGCTGGTGGTTGAACGTCCCAGTCGATCGAAGCCCGATTCGCCCACCCGCAAGGAACTGAAGGTCGAGCTCGGCGCGGCCGGAAACGACCCCGCAGGCGGCGACCCGAACCGTCCGGTAGTCGGAATCCAGGCACAAACCTCAGACTTGAAAGTCGTCTCCGATGTCAAGGTGGATGTCGACTCGGGTACCGTCACCGGGCCGTCAGCGGGTCTGGCTTGGACCCTGGCGATAATTGATCGCCTGACCCCGGGTTCGTTGACCCGGGGGCGCGACATCGCAGTCACCGGTGAGATCATGGCCGATGGGACGGTAGGGCCGATTGGCGGAGTCGAACAGAAGGTGTCCGCGGTCAAGCGGGCCGGAATCAAGGTGTTCATCTTCCCGGCCGCCACCCCCAAGAGCGCCCAGGCCGCCATGCGACGCGTTGCCGGTGATGACGTTGCGCTCTACCCGGTTGCGAACATCGAAGAGGCCGTAAAGGTTCTGAACCCTGACGGAATTGGTAGGCCCTGAACGGGTTTGACCCGCTCCAACTAGGTCTGGAATCTCCGAGAATTCCTGATAATCAACGAGATATGCCGCGAACACTCCGCCACCAGCGGTGCGGGCCCTCGTAGCATCGGGGCATGACCGATTCGCTTCCCGAACCGCCCCAGATCGACCCCGCGGCTCTAGCTGGAACCACGTTCTCACGTGGACGCAAGGGATTCGATCCTGCAGAAGTCAACACTGCAATGGGTCGCGCGGCCGATGCCCTCAGGACCTGGGAGCTCCGCGATCGCCAGCTGATGGCCAGGGTTGAGGCGCTCGAATCCAAACTCAGCGAATCCAAGGAGTTGGACGAGGGCAGGATTGCGTCGGTACTCGGTGAGGAGACAGCGAGGATCATCACCACCGCCCGGGCTGCTGCAGGCGAAATCCGCAGTAAGGCCGAGGCAGAAGCCGCAAGCCTTCTGAAAGAGACCGAGGAGTCCGCGACGGCTAGGGCCCGGGCCCTGGAGGCTGAGGCGACGAGATTGCGCGACGAGGCCCAGAACCTCCGAGACTCCGCCGCGGAAGAAGCCAACCTCCTTCTCACCGAGGCCCGTGAAAGCGCGGCAGGCACGATTGATGGCGCCGAGAAGCGACGCGACGAGCTGATCTCGACAGCCCAGGCCCGCCATGACGAACTGCTGTCAGATGGCCAGTCCACCCACGACGAGCTGGTTGCGTCCGGGCAGACACGTCACGACGAATTGATCGAAGCGGCTGCCGGAATACTTGAGGAGCGCACGAACGAGGCAGAAGCAGTGGTGGCGGCGATGGTTGCCGAGGGTGCCCAGACGCTGGCCACCGCTGAACAGGAGGCCCAGGCCGCCCGCGAGGCCGCTGTCCGTGACGCGGAAGCTGCCATCGAGTCAGCCAGGGGTGAAGGCCGCGCAATGGTGGCCGAGGCCAAAGCGGTGCGGGAGCGGATCCTCCAGGACCTCGCCGACAGACGTCGGATTGCGAGACAACAGATAGAAGGTGCCAGGGCAGGTCGCGACACAATCGTGGAGCTGCTCCGTTCTGCCGGTGCTGAGCTCACCTCGACCGTTGACGGACTGGTGGCATCAGACGACGACGCCCAGAGATCGGCGGAGCTTGCCGCTAGTTCACTTGAGGATGACACGGACAGCTTCCTGGACGGATTGGACGTCGAGCTCGGCGTCGACCGGTTTGAAATGATCGACCTCGAAGTGACCGAGACCGAGTCCCCTGCGATGACCGAGACCGGTTCCGAATCGACCGACCTATCTGAGCCAGAGGTGGCCGAGTCATCTGGATCCGAGGTACTCCGGGGGGAGATCGTCCCGGGTGATGACCTGGGGGCCATCGAGTTCGTCGAACTCGCCGACGGAACTGCGCCGGCAGGTGAATCCGACGCTCTAGAGGAAGTTGCGACCGATGGCGGCGACGAGCAGGAAGGCTCGGACGACGGGGGAGCGTCCGGAGAGCCTGCTGTGGCAGCGGATGTCTCAAATGTCATTGGAATCTTCAGTGGCTCCGGTTCCCCAACGTCGCCATCCGACTCCGACGCTCCCGCGGCGGCCACCGAGTCCGCAGAGCGAGCGTCGACAGAGCCCGGCTCGACAGGGTCTGGCTCGCCCGAGTCTGGCTCGCCGGATCACCCCTCCTCAGATGGGGCCCCGGATGTCGCTGCTCTCGCTGATGGCGGAGCGGCGGATCTTGACGAGGACGACGATGATGAGAACCTCGACAGAACCGACCTGGAAGGCGCTGACGTCGGCGCCGGCCAGATAGACATCACCGTCGAACCGTCGGAACCAGTAACCGTCGACGCCAGCGGTGCCACCGTCCACGACCTGTTCGCCCGGATCCGCGCCGAAGGTCTGAATGATCCGGCGGTCGGTGAGGAGGCGAAGCACTCGACGGGGGGCGTGGCGACGGTGGCGCTCGATGACATCGGAGCAGTCTTCGACCAGCGGGACATCCTGCTCACCCCGATCGAGAAGCAGCTACTGCGATCCTTGCGGCGACTTGCGTCCGATGAACAGAACGAGACTCTCGACAAGCTACGACGGGTCAAGCGAGGACGCCCCGAGGTGGACGCCGTTCTAGCCGGCATCGAAGAGTCGACCTCGCGGTTCACGGCAGTGCTGATCGATGATTTCTCGGCAGCGGTCGAGGCGGGTATCGGATTCTGGGTCCAGCTCACCGGCACCTCGACAGATTCACTCTTCGACGATGCCGAACGGACCCACGATCGACTCCAGTCCATGGTCGCCGAGTTCATCGCGGTCCACCGTGCACACCTGGACAAGGCATTTTCCGATGCCGAGGAAGCCGGTCTGGATACAGCAGAACTTGGTGACAGCCTGAGCGCGGCCTACCGGGACTGGCGGTCCAACTCGCTCAGCGAGCTGGCCGGTGACCTGGCGACGGCGGGATTCGCCCACGGTGAACGCACCGCTGCGGGTCCCGGCACCCCCTGGCGCTGGGTGGTCGACAACGGTGGACTTCCCTGCGCGGACGGTGAAGACAATGCCCTTGCCGGCGCAATCGCATGTGAGGAGCCTTTCCCCACCGGGGACATCACTCCGCCTGCCCACGCAGGTTGCCGATGCATGCTTGTTCCGGCGCATCACTAGATTGACGCGGTGCGAATCCCGAGTGATATGCCCGAGCCGCCGCGCCGCAGGAGAGGGAAGCCGCGCATCCCGCGGGTCGGCGGACCCAACGCCAAGCGCATCCTTCTTGCCGTAGTAGCCCTGGCTGTCGTCATCCTCGCGCTGTCCATGCGCGCCATCGCTACGTTCTGGACCGACTTCCTCTGGTTCGATTCGATCGACCTCACAAGCGTCTGGCGCCGTCTTCTGGGCGCCAAGGTGACCCTGTCGGTAGTCACCGGGCTGGTCATGTTCCTGATGTTGTGGGTCAACCTGCACATCGCTGATCGACTTGCCCCCAAGTTCCTCTCGGGAAGTGGGCCCGACGATGAAATCCTGATGCGCTACCGCGAACTCATCGGCGGCAGAAAGCGCATCGCCTGGTTCGTTTTGTCGCTGGCAATCGCATTGATTCCCGCGGCCAGCGCGTCGGGGCAGTGGCGCAACTGGCTACTGTTCCGCTTCGGCGGGGACTTCGGAATCAATGATCCCCAGTTCGGAACCGACATCGGTTTCTTCGTGTTCAAGCTTCCCTTCCTGTCGATGATGGTCGACTGGGTGTTCGGCTTCCTGATCGCGACGATCGTCATCGTTGCGATCGTCCATTATCTAAATGGTGCGATCCACATCCACCCGATCGGTGAGCGGATCACTCCCAACGCCAAGGCCCACCTGTCCGTGCTCCTCGCGCTGGCAGCCTTCGTAAAGGCGGGGGATTACTGGCTCCGCAGGTATGAACTGGTCGCCTCGCCCGGCAAGAGCTTCGACGGCGCCAGCTACGCCGACATAAACGCAGCGCTTCCGGCCACCCAGCTGATGATCCTGATCTCGGTGTTCGCCGGGGTGATGCTGATCGTGAATATCCGTCGACGGGGCTGGGCGGTCCCCGCGATCATTCTGGCGTTGTGGGGTCTGGTGGCGATCATCGCAGGTGGGCTCTACCCGGCGTTCGTGCAGCGCTTCCAGGTAACCCCGGCCGAGCTCTCCAAGGAGACTCCTTACATAGAGCGCAACATCTCGGCGACCCGCGCGGCCCTTGACCTGTCACGAGTGAAGGACGTCCAGTTCGACTACAGCCCGGACCTTTCCGACGCCGACGTCACCGACGGCTCGGCAAACCTGGACAACGCCCGCATTCTCGACCCCGCGGTTGTCCTCCCAACGATCCAGGACCAGCAGGTCGAGCGTGAGTACTACCGATTCCTCGACGTCGACGTCGACAGGTACACGGTCGACGATGTGCAGACCCCGGTCGTGATCTCGGCGAGGGAACTGAACCTGAATGGGATCACCAATCCCAGTTGGGAGAAGCTCCACCTGGTGTTCACACATGGATATGCGGCGTCATTGGCGTCCGCCAACCAGGTGAACAGTCGTGGAGAACCCGAGTTCTTCATGCACGGCATCCCGGTGCAGTCCACTCAGATCCCGAAGCTCGAACGCCCAGAGATCTACGTCGGCGAGGGCATGAGCGGCTATGCGATCGTCGACACCAAGCAGACCGAGCTGAGCTCGGACGACGTCAAGGCGAAGTATGACGGCGACGCCGGGGTTCCCATGGGATCCACCTTCCGGAAGTTGGCTTTCGCCCTGCGTTTCGGCGAGATCGAGCCGCTGATCTCGGACAGCGTCACTTCGAAATCCCAGGTGATCTACAACCGCAACGTCATCGAACGGGTCAAGCAGGTCGCGCCGTTCCTCGAGTTCGATCCCGACCCGTACCCGGTTCTCATCGACGGTCGGGTCAAGTACATCGTCGATGCCTACACGACCACGACCGCGTACCCCTACGCCCAGCGCATGCCGGCCGCCGACGTGCAGCCCGACCTGACCGGTTCGTTCAACTACATACGTAACTCGGCCAAGGCGGTCGTCGACGCCTACGACGGGACCGTCAAGTTCTACCTGAGCGACGAGCTCTACGACGACCAGCCCGATCCGATCATCCGTGCATATGCCCGTGCATTCCCCGGGCTCTTCGAGAGCCGCATTCCGGCCGAGGTGACGGCGCACCTGCGTTACCCGGAGTTCATGTTCAAGGCGCAGACCGTGGCCTGGGGTCGCTACCACCAGAGTGATCCGTCGACCTTCTTCAACAACAGCGACCGTTGGGTGGTGGCGCTGCAGCCTTCGAGTAGTGGGTCCGGAACGGTGCAGGCCGACGAAGGATCCGACTCCGGGACCAAGACCTACATCGAGCCGTACTACCAGGAGCTGAAGATCGGTTCGGCCGAGTCGACACAGTTCGTGTTGACCAGACCATTCGTGCTGACCTCGAGTGACGGGGTCGAGCGGAACCTCACCTCGGTCATGATCGCCCGGATGGATCCCGAGCACTACGGACAGCTCGAGCAGATCACCATGGTGTCAAAGAAAGGCGGCAAGACCGAGCGTTCCAACGCCGTCGATGGTCCGGTGCAGGCGAACCGCAAGATGGCTACCTACGGTCCGGTCACCGAGTTCCAGACCCTCACTGGTCAGCAGGGCTCGCGGATCAGGTACGGCAACGTGCTGATAATCCCGATGGGCGACGCGCTGATGTATCTGCGGCCCATCTATGTAGCCCAGGAAACGAGCAGTCGGTACACCCTGAAAAAGATCGTCATGCTCTCCGGTGAATCGGTTGGCTTTGGGGACACGGTCGAGATCGCACTGGCAGACCTGAGGGACTCGGACCCCAAGGGCCCCGCGGCCGGGACCCCCGCACTCGAGGGCGGCACCCAGAACCCGGAAAGCGAGCCTGGGGATACCACGACGACAACTCCACCGGCGGGTTCCCGTTCGGCCGAGGAGTTGATTGCTGCGGCCGACGCCAAATTCACAGAAGCGGAGGCGCGACTTCGCGCAGCAGACATCGCCGGCTACTCGAAGCTGGTCGAAGAGGCCCGACAACTCGTCTCGGAGGCGGGCAAGGCGCTCCAGAGCAGCGGAGCCGGAACGCCCACGGGCAGTGGATCGACGACAACTACTACGACGACAACTACGACAACCCCGGAGAAGAAGGCCGGAAAGTAGCCGCTGGGTTCGCTGTGGGCAGACCCAGCGGAGATGTTGAGAGAAGTGAAGTCACCATCGGCCTCAAGTAGCCTCTCGCCTCGTGCGTATGTCGCTTCTGGCCCTATTGGACTTCATCGACCCGGAGCGGCTGATCACCCGCGGTGGTTACTTCCTCATTTTCCTGATCGTATTTGCCGAATCGGGGCTGCTCATCGGGTTCTTCCTGCCGGGTGATTCACTGCTCTTCACAGCAGGAATGTTCGCGGCCGGCGCATTCGAGAAGGCCTTCCCGACCTTCTCACTCAACATCTGGATCCTCCTGCCCGGCATCTTCATCGCGGCCGTCGCCGGCGACCAGGTCGGCTACATCTTCGGACGTAAGGTCGGTCCGGCCCTGTTCAGCAGGACCGACTCGCGGATCTTCAAGCAGGCACACGTACACAAGGCCCAGGAGTTCTTCGACAAGCACGGACCCAAGGCGCTGATCCTGGCCCGATTCGTGCCGATCGTCAGGACCTTCTGCCCGATCGTGGCAGGCGTCGCCCACATGGACTACCGGACATTTGTGCGCTTCAACATGGTTGGCGGCCTTCTCTGGGGCGTCGGCGTCACCTCGCTCGGGTACTTCCTTGGCAGCGTGACGTTCGTGAAGGACAACTTCGAAATCGCGATCTTCGTCGTGATTGCGGTCTCGCTGCTCCCGGTGGTCATCGAGATTGCCCGATCGCGGCGTCATCGCTCCGAGGTTGAGGTCTGACACGAGGCCCGACAAGGCCGAGTTGCGCCGTAGCAACGCCTGAATAGGCCCTGAACAACGGGGTAAATCCGGGCTTGGAGCATCTCGTGTTGACGCGAAGGTGTCTGGTCAAGTGAACTCTGCGGGGGTTTGTCGTCGGTTCGCTGTGCGCCGACGGGTGACCTGACGAGTGCTCGTGACTTCCCGGAGGATGTCCATGTCCAATATGCCCGCGCTTTCGAACGTCCTGGCCGCCAGGATGGAAGGCTCGTACCAGACTTTCGTCCTAGGTGACGCCGAATGGACACTCCTCGCCTTCTGCGTGGTAGTCGCGATCGTGTCGCTGATAGCGGGCTGGTTCCTGATGCGCAGCGTCCTGGCCAAGGACCCGGGTACCGAGAAGATGGGTGAGATCGGCTCAGCGGTCCAAGAGGGCGCCATGGCCTACATCAAGCGCCAGTTCCGCACGATCCTGGTGATAGTCGTTCCGCTCGCGGTCATCGTCTTCGCCACGTCTACCGAGGTCCTGAGCGACTCGACCGGCGACGGCCTGGATCGCCTCCAGTCAGGCCTGTTCAGAACGATTGCGTTCCTGGCCGGAGCCCTCGCATCGGGCTTCATCGGATACTTGGGCATGTGGCTCGCCACCCGGGCCAACGTGCGCACCGCCTCGGCCGCCAAGTCGGGCAGCATGGATGACGCACTCCAGGTCGCGTTCCGCGCTGGAGGGACCGTCGGTCTGTTCACCGCCGGCCTCGGCCTGCTGGGTGCAACCCTGATCGTCATCATCTTCCAGAACACGGCTTCCTCGATCCTCATCGGCTTTGGTTTCGGTGGCTCGCTGCTGGCGCTGTTCCTGCGCGTCGGCGGTGGCATCTTCACCAAGGCCGCAGACGTCGGAGCCGACCTCGTCGGCAAGGTCGAAGCCGGTATCCCCGAGGACGACCCCCGCAACCCCGCGACCATCGCAGACAACGTCGGTGACAACGTCGGCGACTGCGCCGGTATGGCGTCTGACCTCTTCGAGTCCTTCGGCGTCGTGCTGGTCGCCAACATCATCCTGGGCGTCACCGCGTTCCAGGCCGTTGGAATCGAGGGAGAGGACGCCGCCAAGGGCCTTATCTTCCCGCTCGCAATGATGGCGGTCGGCCTGGTCGCCTCGCTGATTGCAATCTTCACCGTCAAGGCACGACCCAACGAGACCGACGCACTCAAGCCGATCAACCGAGGCCTCAACATTGCTTCGGGCATCTCGCTCGTCGGTGCCGCAATTCTCGCTTTCGTCTACATCGGAGACCTTCCCGACGCCGCTGTATCCAACGTCGGTCTCCGGATGTTCGCCGCAATCGTCGCAGGTGTGGTCCTCGGACAGGTCGCCAGCCGTGTGACCCAGTACTACACATCGAGCAACTTCAAGCCGGTCCGCGACATCGCCGAATCGGGCCGCACCGGACCTGCAACAGTCGTCCTGTCCGGCATCTCGAGCGGCCTTGAGTCGGCCGTATGGGCCGTTGTGGCAATCGCAGTGGCGATCCTCGTTGCTCTGGCGCTCGGCGGCGGCTCCACGCTGTTCGCCTTCTACCTCGTCGCACTAACCGGCATCGGCATGCTCGCAACAACGGCGATCGTCGTTGCCGAGGACACCTTCGGACCCATCGCCGACAACGCCCAGGGCATTGCCGAGATGGCAGGGGAGTTCCACGGTGAGACCGAGACCATCCTCGATGGACTCGATACCGTCGGCAACACCACCAAGGCAGTGACCAAGGGCTTCGCAATCGGCTCGGCGGTCAGCGCTGCAGTTGCCCTGTTCGCATCGTTCAGAGAGACCATCGCAGCGTCCGGCGACCTGGCTGGAACCAAGGTCGAAGAGGCGTTCAACCTCGTTTCGATCAACATCGCCGATCCGAAGATCTTTGCCGGAGCGGTTATCGGCGGCGCCGTTGTGTTCTTGTTCTCCTCGCTGGCAATCCTGGCCGTGGGACGTACCGCCGGAACCGTCGTCCAGGAAGTCCGCCGCCAGTTCCGCGAGAAGCCCGGAATCATGGACTACACCGAGAAGCCCGACTACGGCCCGGTCATCGACATCTGCACCAGTGCTGCTCTGCGTGAACTGACCACCCCTGCGCTGTTGGCAGTCCTCATGCCCGTCGCCGTCGGCTTCGGTCTTGGTGCGCACGCCCTCGGCGGTTACCTGGCCGCGACGATCGTCGTCGGTGCACTGATGGCCAACTTCCTGTCCAACTCCGGCGGAGCCTGGGACAACGCGAAGAAGCACGTCGAAGAGGGCAACCACGGCGGCAAGGGCTCCGATGTCCACACCGCTGTCGTCATCGGTGACACGGTTGGTGACCCGTTCAAGGACACCGCCGGTCCTGCGATCAACCCGCTCATCAAGGTGATGAACCTGGTCGCGTTGCTGGTCCTGCCGGCGATCATCTCGATGGAGGACAACGGCCTGCGCTACCTGGTGGCCGCAGCTGCGGTCCTGATCGTCATCGGAAGCGTCATCTTCTCCAAGAATCAGACGACGTCCTTCGGTGACGACGAAGCCGCAGCGGCGCCGAGCGCTCCGGTCGCTCGCTGACACCGGACGGTAAACCTGGCGACGCTCCGTCCTACCGAGGCCCAACGGGCTGTGCGGTAGGACGGAGCCTGCGAGACTGGCGTCATGACGACCGGTGACCACGACGGCGGATCAGGTTCTCGCGGATCACATTCTCGGCGAACAGCCTTTGAGTTGTCCCCGTCCGACGGGGACCAACCAGCAGGTCGGGTCATGGCGCTGGTGCTCGCTGAGGAGGTGCCTGCTATTGCGTCGTTCTCACCAAAGCTGGACTGGGACAGCGATCGGCGATCCAGGAAGCTCCACAAGTACAGGCTTGCGCTCCGGCGTGCCAAGACGCTTCTGATCGCAGCCGACACGGTGTTTCCACCACGGTTGGCCACCTCGGCGTTTGACGCGGTTTCGAACGAGTTACAGCGAACCGCACAGCTTCGAAACTTGGATGTTCTGACCGGTTCGCTCACATCGTGGCCCCAATTCCTCGACCCCGGCCTGCATGCGGGGTTGGGGAAAATCGCGGCGGTGGTCGAGGAGCGACGAGACGCCGAATTCACCTCGGTGCTGGAAATGATCGACTCCGTTGAGCACGCAAACATGGTGGATCAGCTGCGCGCTCTCGGGACCGTATTTCGACTGGGTGGAGAGGAGCCCGGACCGGATGTTCTCGTCAGCGCCGGGAAGGTCGCCAGGGTCTCGTTCAATGCTGCCTGGAGTCGTGCCCAGAAGGCCGGCGAGTCGGCGATGGACAGTACGGACGCGGATGACTGGCATCGCCTGCGACGGCGCCTCAAGCGTGCCCGATACCTGCTGGACGCCCTGGGCCCGATTCTGACCTACCCCGATGAAGCTCGCGATACCGCCTGGTTCGGTGACCGAGACCACCGATCGCCATCGCTCGTGGAGTCGACCCGGTTGGGAACAGTGGGGTCAATGGGGTCAATGGGTGCGTCTCGCGGGGCGTCGACGGTCGATGCTCAAAAGGCCGCGAAACAGATGCGCAAGCTGCTCAGAGATCTCGGTGAGCTCCAGGACATGGCGGTCGAGGCGGAACTGCTACGCGAAGTCGGTCGGCAACTCGGCAACAAGGCAGCAATGTCAGCCGGCGCGATGATCAATCCGGTCCAGATGGAGATACCGGGTCAGGTGCGTCGCTCTAGGAAACGGTGGAAGAAGCTGCGCCGCTTCTCATTGGATTGAACCACGCCTCAACTGCCCACGCCGAAGCGGATCTGTCCAGGGTCGCCTTGTGCACTTCGGACCGGAGATGTCACCGTGAAGTGGCGCCGCCGGCGACTCAGTCGTCGTCCTTCTCCAACGGCGGACGGAACTCGAAGTCCAGGTCACCGAGTCGCACCAGCGTCGAAGCAATCCATCCGCCCATGGCACCGAAGTGGTCATCGAGGATTGAACCATCGGCGAGCGTCGCCTCGTCGAGTTCGTAGCTGCCCTCGTAGCTGACCTCGATGGCGTGCTCCGTGTCGCTCAGGTCCTCGTTGTAGACCGCCTCGACGGTCGGACCTGAGCGGTGGAGTCGCTCCCGACCTATGACCGGGCTCGACTCGGGCAGCGCGTCGAGGACCTTCTTGGGGTCGGGCGCTGAAACAAGTCGCTGGATCCGCAGAACAACCTCGATGTCGATCGTGGGCGGCTCCGGAAGCTCCTCATCGATGTACCAGGACCGGTAGGCGGTCTGGGACCAGGTCGGCCACTCCAGCGTCAGATCGGCCTGGACGCGTGGCGGCAGACCTTCGCCGGGAACGCCGTAGCTGGTTTCCCAACTGAGATCGCCGAGGAGTACGTCGGTGTGGAACCGTTCCTCGAACGCCTGACGCTCAA
Organism: Microthrixaceae bacterium; assembly: GCA_049672765.1. Classification (GTDB taxonomy): domain Bacteria; phylum Actinomycetota; class Acidimicrobiia; order Acidimicrobiales; family Microtrichaceae; genus JAGQSZ01. The sequence goes on from JBATWQ010000260.1 coordinate 12,871, forward strand.
GGAGGGCGTTTTCCATTGCATCGCGCAGTGCACCTATTGCGTCGGTGAAGACATGATCGAGCATTCGGGCATGAGGCTACAGCGGCCCGGGCTCGCAGCAGTGCGCCGAGCTGGCTTCTGCCGAGTCGACTCGGACGCCGTCCTAGCCTCGGCCGCCTGAATGCGGGTCGGCGTTTCGTTCCATCCGTGCGAGCAGGGGACGAGGCCATCCGTCCATCTTCAGATG
>JBATWQ010000261.1:0-10061 GCA_049672765.1 Microthrixaceae bacterium
GGGATTGTCGATGCCGTGCTGGGCGTTCTTGATCTTGACCTGGGCGAAGTCGTCGGTCGTCGCTCCGTAGAGGTCGATCCGGCGACGGGCCCACATGGCGAAGTAGCTCGGGTTGGTTGCCCCGAGAAGTCTGAAGCGGAGCCAGTCCGGGTCGTCGCCGCGCTCACCGGAGTTGGGCTTGAGGAAGCCCTTCGGAGTCGTGTCCGCCCCGACGACCAGCGCCACGTCGCACATGCCCGAGAGGATCCGCTGACGTGCGGCATCGAGTGCCATCGCACCGGATGCGCAGGCACCGTAGGAGCTGGTGACCGGAATGCCGGTCCACCCCAGGGCCTGGGCGAACGTTGCGCCCGCAACATATCCCGGGTAGCCGTTGCGCATCGTGTCGGCACCCGAGACGAACTCGACGTCCTTCCACTCGATGCCCGCATCCGCGATTGCGTCGCGAGCGGCGGCAACTCCGTACTCGACGAAGTTTCGTCCCCACTTGCCCCACGGGTGCATTCCGACGCCGAGCACCGCAACCTGGCCAACAGTCATGAAAGCTCTCCCTCGTCCGAGGTGCCTACCACGGGGCGCCACTTCCAGATCGTGTACTCGTTGTCGTCGTCCTCGTAGAGAGTTCCGAGCACGAGTTCCATCGCCATGCCGACCTTGAGGTCTTCGACGTCGACTCCTTCGACAACCTGACCGAGCACGACCAGTTTCTCGGTGTCGAGTTCAACTGCGGCCAGGCAGAACGGGACGTATGGGTCGGTGGGAGCGATGAACGGTTCGGGCGGCTGGTATTGGGCGTCGGTGTATGACCACAGGCGGCCCCGCGTCGACAACTCGACGTCCACGAGTTCGGAGTCGGCAAACCCCGGGGCCCTGGACATGACTCGTTCGGGTGGGAAGAAGTAGGTGCCGCTGTCGACACAACGTGTGCCGATGAGCGCCACGGGGTCGGCACCGACGGGTTGGTCCGATGTCGCCGTCGGGTTCATCGTGAACCAGCCTTCGACGGCGGGCTGCCTTGTCTTTGCCACTGCGTGCCTCAATCTCGCTCGGTACAGACGTTGAAACAGGTGTTGGATCGAATAGATCTGACGGGTCGTCAGGTTACTACGGGCCTGCTCCAGAACCCGAGGCCGGAAGGCGTCGCTGCCACCCAGGGAGTCGACAGTTCCTGCCCGAACTTGCTTCGGTGGCCGATCAATCCAGTTCCAACGCCGCGGGCGGTCCCAGGCGTTCTGATTCCGCCACTCTCGCAGCTGGGCGGATTTCCTCGGGAAGGAGTCGGATTGCGGCTTCGACTATCTCGGGCGTCTCAAGGCCACCCGAGAGGGTCGCGCCGAGAACAAAGTTGGCCAGAATCGCTGAGATATCGGTTCCCCGGTCCCCGCCGATTCCCAGGCGACTGATCCAGAGGGCAATGGCACCCCCGATGGGCACTTCGATCCTGATATCCAGATCAGACATTGAATTGCCCCGCTCGACGCTGGCTTTGATCCGCTCAGCCAGAAGGGCTCGTGCCGCCTCGGGCGCCACTCCGGTCCGCTGGGATAGTGCGGTCAGGGTTGCCCGCAGTCCGTCGAGGGGTTCCTCGACCGAGCCGGAAAGTGCGAATTCGTACATCTCGTTCGCGTGGGTCACGAAGGTGGCCGCCGCCACCCGTTGAACGCTGTGGAACAGGTTCAGAACGGTCTGGGCCGACATCCCGGCGCGGTCGGCTATCTCGGTTGCGGAAACGTTCTCCCAGCCACCTCCGAACATTCCGCTCGCAGCGGAAACTATCCGTGTCCAGTTCTCCTGACGGCGGCGCGCACCCGACTTCGCCTGGGGGGAACGAACCTCCCATCCCTTCAGCTGGACCGAAGTGTCGTCAAAGGTGGCGGTCATTCCGGCCGGCCCGGTGAGCGAGTTGACTATCGCAGCTGAAACATCTGCGAAGAGGTTCGGGTCGACTGCTTCCGGATCAACCGCGGATCGCAACAAGAGACCTTCGTAGAGTGCGGTGATCGCGGTCGCGACCTTCGCCATGTTGTAGGGATCTAGCAACTGCCGACCGCTTCGAGCGAGCGCGTTGTTCCAGCTCTTGGACGATCTGCGCTCGCTGGCCTTGTAGCTGTCGCGAAGAATTTCTCCAACCGTTGTGTAGGAGTCGGTGGGTTCCGAGAGCGGAACGTGATGAAAGGTCCAGAGTCGCATCTCGCAACGAAATCGGGCCTGGTTGACCGGGTCCGTTGTCCCGTTGATCCACGTCTGTGTCAGGGCAGAGCGGATCAACTCGACCAAATCCACGAAGTTGCCTTCTTCGCCGAGTTCGCCCGAGGGATCACCCTGTTGGAGCCCCTTCTGGACGAACGCGAGGGCCATGGCGTCCGAGAATTCGGCGGCGTTTTTGAAGTGGTGGAAGAACGATCCGGTGGTCAGCCCCGCCCTCTCCGCTACGGATGCCGTTGTGACTCCGGCGAAGGCCTTGGGCAACTGGAGGTCGTCCGATGCCGCCCAACCCGCCTCGATCAGGCGCTCACGCGAGGGCAGAGGTGCACGCTGGGACTCGACCGAACCGCGGCTGTAGATGACTCGCCTCAACACGGGGCCTTCGTGTCTGCCACCCGGGTCCGGCTGTTCACTCGGAGCCGATCTGGGCTCGCTCCGACCTTGGCCTTTGGCTGACTCGGGTTCACTCATCGGCACGAGCATAGCGGCTACTATGCTCAACCATAGTGTCTACTATGTAAATCTCAGCCAGCGAATCAGTTAACCCGTTATATATCGAGATGCACGAACTTCCATGGTTTTTGGACTATTCACTTGTAAAGTGAACTATACTGCGATAGAACTTCACTCTGATCTAGCCGACTCCTGAGTCGAGCGGATCACGAAGCCTGATCGTGCGCCCCACGTCGCGGTTCGTGGAACGAGGATGAGAGGTCTCGGCACTCTGGTCCGGGTGGAGAATTGCCCCATCACAAGGGAGGGTCCGGCTAGTCCGGCCCCTCCCTTGAGTGGCTTTTGCCTTCCGGTTTCCTTTGGGCCGAGCCCTGTTCGCTGCTGGCGCCTACCGGCGCTGTCCGACTGTTCATCGCCGGCGGGACCGGTCAGTGCGGCCGGGGGACCGGTCAGTGCTGGCCCGGGACCGGTCAGCCCCGGCGGCACCGCTTCAGTAATGGCGCGGAACGATCAGTACTGGCGCGGAACGAGGGGTGTTTCCTGGGTCGGAGGATCGAGGTCCAGATCCGGTCGTCCGACGCGGCGGGACGGTGGTCCCAGTTCCTGTCGCCGACCCATACCCAGCTTGCGCAGCAGCCACCTGATCGAGGTGACCAATCCGATGATGCTGAACAGCAGCATCATCGCTCCCAGTGCTGTTACCAGCGCTGACGAGCCGGCCTCCTTGGCAATCTCGACGCGAAGACGGACCCGTCCGGCCTCTTCGTCCTTGGCCTTGCCGCCTGAGCCCTTCGCAGGGTCGGTGCTGGCCTCCTCGGTCAGTTTCTTCTCGTCGACGTCGACCTCTGTCGACACGGCCCCAGGGGTCGCGGAGTTGGCGTTCAATCGCTCGAGCGCCGCGACGGCTGCATCGAGGTTCTTTCCCGGAAGCATGAACTCCAGCACGACCCGATCCGGATCGGTGGTGTCCTCACCGACGCGCACCCCGCCGATTGCCGTCGCCTCTTCCTTGACTTCCTTGCGGGCCTCGTCAAGCGACTTGGCGCCTTCGACCGGGATTGAGACGACCGCGTCGGGCTTGTTGGGCTCGAGCAGATCCGAGCACGAAGTCAGTCCCGCGCCGAGCGCTGTCGTTGCCAGCACCAGGCCGACCAGAAGTAGGACCCGGCGCGCAACGCCGGATCTAGCAGGTCTGTGCAATCGATTTGGCATCTTCAGAGGGGACGGGATCCGTCAAGCGTATGGAATAGCCCTCGATCAGCGGGGGACCGTCAGCCCTCGGCCGCGTCGAGGAACGCCGGACGCTCACCGCCCCCGTGGAGCCAGATTGCGCTTCCGCTCACATAGGAGGCGAGCGGGGACGCTAACCATCGACAGGCCTGGGCAAGGTCCTCGGGCGCGCCGAGTCGACCGGCGGGAACCGTTGCTGCGACGCGGTTCACGGCTTCGTCGTCGCCGTAGTGCAACTCGGCCTGTTCGGTCAGTATCAGGCCGGCGATGATTGCGGTCACACGGACCTTTGGCGCCCACTCGACCGCCAGGGACTGGGTCAGGCTCAGCAGGCCGGCCTTTGCCGCCCCGTATGCAGCGGTGCCGGGTGACGGGCGCACCGCTGACACCGAAGCGATGTTGACGATCGTATTGGAGCGACCGTCTTCGGGAGCAGCTTGCATGTGGTGGTTGGCCCGCTGGGCGACATGAAGAGGGGCGAGAAGGTTCAGCCGGATTATCGACTCGCTGAACCGTGGGGAAGCGGTGGCGGCGTCCGCCGGAGGTGCGCCCCCGGCGTTGTTGATGACGGTGTCGAGTCGCCCGAACTGCTCGACCGTTTCATCGACCAAGGCGTCCGCCGCATCTGGGTCGCGGATGTCGGCGGCGATGAACGCGGCCGTACGTCCATCGGCGCTGGGGAGTTCCTCCGGTTCGGTCCGCCCGCAGGTCATGACCTGCGCGCCCCAGTCGAGGAACCGTTGCACGATCACTCGACCGATCCCCTTCGTTCCACCTGTGACCAGCACGACCCGACCGCTGAAGTCCAGACCGACACGGTCCAGTTCGGCAGGGGACGGCATGGATGTGATCGGTGAGTCCATGGCGTCGGACCATACCCCCCAACTACGTTCAACGGCTGACCGGGGACGGATCCGAGATCCCCATCGAGTGCATGTGGGGACAAATGGGTATCAGCGTCGAGATCAACGGTGGAGTGGCCGAGGTCATCATGGCCAACCCTCCGGTCAACGCCCTCACCGTCGCAGGTTGGTACGAGTTGGCCGATGTCGTGACCGCCACCGGACGGATTCCCGAGGTCGGCGCACTCATCCTGCGTGCCGAGGGCAAGGGCTGGAACGCCGGGGTTGACATCAAGGAGATGCAGAACACCGAAGGGTTCGACGCACTTCTGGGAGCGAACCGCGGTTGCTACGCAGCGTTTGCTGCGGTGTACGAGTGCGAGGTTCCGGTCATTTCGGCCGTTCACGATTTCTGCCTGGGCGGCGGCATCGGCCTAGTCGGCAATTCCGACATAATCGTCGCGGCCGAGGGAACACGATTCGGTCTTCCCGAGGTGAACCAGGGAGCACTAGGGGCCGCCACCCACCTTGCCCGTCTGGTGCCCCAGCACAAGATGCGCGAAATGGTCTATACGGCCGAACCGGTCGACGCCTCGCTGCTCGAATCGTGGGGATCGATCAGTCGCGTCGTACCGTCGGACGAGCTGCGTTCCACTGCGGTCGAGATCGCCGAGAAAATCTGCACGAAGAGCCGTTTGGTCATCCGCCGGGCCAAGGAATGCCTGAACGGCATCGACGTCGTCGACGTCAAACGGAGCTACCGATTCGAACAGGGATTCACTTTCGAGCTGAATCTCTCGGGGGTCTCCGACGAGGCCCGTGACGCCTTCGTTGACAAGAAGGACGCAGACTTCTCCAAGTGACGAACGGCCAGGGGTCTCCGCTTTCGCCCCCGTGTAGCAGCGCGTCTACCGTCTTCTACCTGACGGATCGTCAGAAATGCACGAAAAGGGTTGGTTTCCCGCTCTAAGTCGGGAACCGAGAGATTCCGATCGACGAGCGAAGGGGGACCGGGTGCCGGGACCGGACAAGCGTTGCACCGAGGATGAGATTGTCGCCGAACTCAGTTCTGGCATGACCATCGGTATCGGGGGCTGGGGAAGTCGCCGCAAGCCGATGTCGATCATCCGGGCCATTCTGCGATCGGACCTCAAGGACCTGACGATCGTCGCTTACGGCGGACCCGATGTCGGATTGTTGTGCCGCAGCGGCCAGGCGAGCAAGGTCATCACCGGGTTCGTGTCCCTGGACTCGATACCCCTCGAGCCCAACTATCAGGCAGCCCGCCAGAACGGGACCATCGAGGCCGCCGAATGGGACGAAGGGATGTTGCTCCTGGGCCTCCAGGCAGCAGCATGGCGGATCCCGTTCCTACCGACCCGCGCGGGGCTTGGTTCGGATGTCCCTCGCCGGATGCCCGATCTGCGCACCGTCGCATCGCCCTACCCGACGATGTTTGAGGGACACGAGGAGTTCGAGGAACTCCTGGCGGTCCCGGCCCTGGAACTCGACGCTGCGATAGTTCACCAGAACGTCTCCGACGTCAGCGGAAACGCCGCGTGGCTCGGCGAGGACCCGTATATGGACGACCTGTTCGTCCGCGCCGCGAAGCAGTCCTACGTGTCGTGTGAGCGCATCGTCGCGACGGAGGAGTTGGCCACCGTTGCTGATATCACCCACCTGAAGATCTCGCGGCTGGACGTCACCGGCGTGGTCGAGGCTCCGCACGGTGCACACTTCACCGAGTGCCTTCCCGACTACGGACGGGACGAGGAGTTCCAGCGTCGTTACACCGCAACGGCCAAGTCCGAAGAGGCGTGGGACGAGTTCCGCGGCGAGTTCCTCGACCTCGACGAAGCCGGCTACCAGGCAAAGGTCAAGGAGCTGCAGTCATGACCACCGATCTGACCCGTGCCGACATCTGTGCGGTCGCAATCGCCGAGGCGTTCCGTGGCGACGGCGAGCGACTCTGCAACCCGATCGGCAACCTGCCGCTCATCGGGGGACGCCTGGCCGCTGCGTCGTTCGAGCCGGAACTGGCCCTGACGGACGGCTACTACACGCTGATGGACCCCCAGACGCCCGACTCGGTGCCGCCGATCGCCCTGCCCGAGGCCGAGCGACTGGCGCAACGGACCGTCGCCCACTGGAACCCCTACCGCGAGATGTTCGGCCTGCTCTGGCAAGGTCGACGTCACGTGATGATGGGCGCAACCCAGGTCGACCGTTACGGCAATCAGAACATCGCCGCGATCGGCGACTGGGACAAGCCCCGGCGTCAGCTCCTCGGCTTTCGTGGAGCTCCCGGCAACACGATCAACCACACCACCAGCTACTGGGTGCCAAACCACTCTCCCCGGGTCTTCGTCGAAGCCGTCGATGTCGTATGTGGAATCGGTTATGACCGCGCTGCCGAACTAGGCCCGGTCGCATCGCGGTTCCACGAGATTCGTCGTGTCGTCTCCAACCTGGCCGTCTTCGACTTCGAAGCCACCGACCCCGCCGGAACGCCGACGCTGAGACTGCGTTCGGTCCACCCGGGGGTGACCGTCGCCGAGGTCGTCGAGGCAACCGGTTGCGAGGTGAACGTGCCGGACGAAGTGCCCGAGTCGCGACTGCCGACGGCAAACGAACTCGAACAGATCCATCGGCTGGACCCCCGTGGTCTGAGGTTGAAGGAAGTCCCGGAGCAGTGAGCGACCCGCAGCACCACACCGCACTGCGCACCGCGGCATGTGAGCTGTTCGGTGTCGAGATGCCAATCATCCAGACCGGTATGGGTTGGGTGTCGGGGGCGAAGCTGACAGCCGCCACCTCTGGCGCCGGCGGCCTGGGAATACTTGCCTCTGCAACGATGACGCTCGAGGAGTTGCGCGCCGCGATCGCCCGGGTGAAGGAGCGTACCGACAAGCCGTTCGGGGTCAACCTGTTGCCCAACCAGCCGGACGCTGCGGCCAGGCTTGACCTGATCATCTCGCAGGGCGTCCCGGTGGCGAGCTTTGCCGCGGCGCCGAAGCCGGACCAGGTGGCCAGGCTGAATGATGCCGGGGTGGTCACGATCGTGACCGTCGGCGCCAAACGTCACGCCGAGAAGGTCGCGGCGATGGGTGTGCGAGCAGTCATCGCCCAGGGCGGCGAAGGCGGCGGGCACACCGGGACGATCCCCACCTCGCTGTTGCTGCCACAGGTTGTCGACGGCGTCGCCGGATCCGACGTGGTCGTTCTTGGGGCCGGCGGCTTCTTCGACGGTCGTGGACTGGTCGCTGCTCTCGCCTACGGTGCGCACGGCATCGCTATGGGAACCCGCTTCCTGCTCACTGCTGAAAGCCAGGTTCCTGCCGGCATCACCGAGATCTACATGCAGACCCCGCTGACGGGAACCGTTGTCACAACTGCGATCGACGGTGCACCGCAGAGGGTGATTCGCACCGCAATGATCGATGCGCTCGAAAAGTCGCCCAGCCTGCTGCGCTTTCCGCGCGCGGCTGGTAATGCGATCCGTTTCGGTCGACAGGCCGGGGTCTCACTGGGCGCGTTGGCCCGGACGGGACTCGAGATGCGCAAGGACCAGGAACTGACCTGGGCCCAAATGGCGCTCGCAGCCAACGCTCCGATGATGACCAAGGCCGCAATGGTCGACGGTGACGCCGAAGTCGGAATCCTTCCGACCGGTCAGGTCGTCGGTGCGATCGGGGACCGCCCACCCGTGGCGGAGCTTCTTGAGAGGATCATGGACGAGGCCGACAAGGCCCTCCACAGACTGGGAGCATGATTAGTGGATCTGACCTGGAGTGACTCAGAGGACGCGTTCCGATCCGAGGCCCGCACCTGGCTCGAGGCGAACGTGCCCGACCCGGCGCTCGAGTCCGGCGACACCAAGGACGGCTTTGCGGCCCATCTGGAATGGGAACACCGTCTGGCCGCTGACCGCTGGGCGGTTGTGTCCTGGCCCGAGGAGTACGGCGGCCGTGGAGCAAGCCTGTGGGAATGGCTGATCTTCGAAGAGGAGTACTACAGGGCGGGCGCTCCACAGCGGGTGACCCAGAACGGAATCTTCCTGCTGGCTCCGACGATCTTCGAATTCGGCACCAAGGGACAACAGGACTACTACCTGCCCAGGATGTCCGCGGCGGTTGACCTGTGGTGCCAGGGATGGTCCGAGCCCAACGCCGGGTCGGATCTGGCGGGCGTGCGATCCAAGGCGACCCGTGACGACGCGGCCGGAGGCTGGGTGCTGTCGGGTCAGAAGACCTGGACCACACGAGGCGCGTTCTGCAACTACCTGTTCGGGCTGTTCCGCACCGACCCCGAGTCCGAGCGGCACAAGGGGCTCACGTACTTCATGGTCCCCCTCGACGCAGCCGGGGTGACGGTGCGCGGGTTCGGGCGCCTGGATGGTGACGAGGGTTTCGCAGAGGTGTTCTTCGACGACGTTTTCATTCCCGATTCCGAAATTGGGCCCGATGGCGTTGAAACAGCTGCCGGTATGGCGCTGGGTGGAATCCTCGGTGAGGTGAACCAGGGATGGGGAGTAGCGATGGCGACGACATCATCGGAACGGGGGCTGACCCTGCGCTCGCCCGGCCGTTTCCAGGCAACCGCCGCCCGACTACTTGAACTCGCCCGCGAGCAGTCCACGGCCGGAAGCTCAGCAACAGCTGGAAGCTCCGCGGCCGAAAGCTCCCTAGGTGGGAGCTCTGCAGCTGGAAGCTCCCGGGCCGGTATCAGCGAGGCCCTCGCCAACGCCGTGACCGACGCCTGGATCGATGCAGAGGCCTACTCGCTATACACGCTCAAGGACGTCTCGGGCATCGTCGAAGGGCGCTCGCCCGGTGCACGCTCTTCGTACAACAAGATCTTCTGGTCCGAACTGGACGTACGCCTGCACCAGGTTGCGCTCGACATTCTCGGCCCAGAGGCAGAAGTCGAAGGTCCGTGGATGAAGGGCTATGAGTTCGCGCTCTCCGGCCCGATCTACGCCGGCACCAATGAGATCCAACGCAACATCGTCGCCGAGCGGGTGCTCGGCCTTCCCCGCAAGTGAGGAGCCGTAGATGAGATTCGCTCTCAGCGAGGAACAGAACGAGTTCAGCGAAGCCGTCCGAGGGCTGCTGGGCGACACCTGCGGACCCAATGCGGTCCGCGCCGCATGGCCCGACGCTGAACTGGCCGGCGGGGGTCCGGGCAACGGCAACGGCCGCGTGCCCAAGGCGTGGAGTGCTCTCGGCGAAATGGGCGTTCTGGGCATCACCGTTCCCGAGGCATTCGGCGGGCTGGGGATGACCTACGAGGATCTCTCGCCACTGCTACTCGAGGCCGGTCGAGTTGCAC
>JBATWQ010000262.1:0-2067 GCA_049672765.1 Microthrixaceae bacterium
GAGGCTATACCCCCCGGGAGTATAAGCCAGAACCCCGTTTTAAGTTAGCCCGTCAGTTCAATCATCCGTGCGAGGCCGGCTTCGATCACATCGGTAAGCCTCCCCCGAGCCGAGCTGACGGAACGAGAGTCACGCTGCGATGGGTCTATGCGTGACGGGTTCAGGGCACAGTTGTCGGCCCATGCAGCTATGTCGGGCTCGGCGTTGTAGCCACGAGCCGCAAGGGTCCCCCGAACCTGCATCTGGACCCAGTCGACGACGCCATCGGGAAGATTGTTGGGTGGACACAGCCGATTGCGCTCCCGGTCGTCGTCCCGAGTTGCCTCCACGTATCCGATGAGAGCGGCGCAGAAGCAGGGGAAACCTGCGCGGACCATCTGAATTCGGATCCTGTCCGAACCCCAGATGGGAACCATCGGTGGGTACTGGAGTCCTGACGCCGAGCAATGCACCACGACGGAATCCGCGGGTAGGGCAACTGCGCCGGACTCGAGGACGATCTCTGAGTCCGTGATGTACTCGACGTGACCCAGATGGATCACGTTCTCGATGCTGCGGAGCAGATCGAGTTCCCAACTACCCAGGGTTGGCGCCTTGGCCATCGTCGGGACGCGACGTGTGTCGATCCTGAAAAACGCGTTGCACTCTTCCAGCCCCAGAAACACGTCATCGATCGATCTGGCGGCAGCTGCCGACGACATCATGTCGGCCACAAATCCGAGCGCCACCACCGGATCGGGCTGCACGACCGCCCTGTTCAGCATCCACGGCTCACGGGGCCGCACCCACATGATCCGATCAGCCGCCACACCGTTGCCCAACAACCAGACGATCCCGTCGGTTGCGGTCTTGCCCGATCCGACAACTACGTAGCCACCCGGAGGTTCGGCCAGTGTCGCGATCTCACCCACGGCAACCGTCCGAACTCCTTCCGCGACTCCAAATGGTGGGGGCGTTGTCGCCGGTACCGTCGGCGAGAGGTAAGTGGCGTCGACAACGCGCCTTGCCACCTCGACGCTGGTTGTTTCACCCGACTCGATGGAACTCACAAGGTGCAGATCCCCGTCGGAGCGGTAGTCGTATCCCCCGAGGAAGGTCACTCGACCCGACCCGACAAAGCGCGTGTCCAGAATCTGCTCGTAGTAGCTCTGGATCTCGGAGCGGTGCGCTCTCTCCTGGAGCCCGGCCTCGGGCCCAGCCTTCTGGAGTGATCCAGTACCCAGGACGGTCGAGGCAACGCCATAGAACATCGACGCCTGATGGAGTTGCACGAAGGGATAGGCGTCGTGCCAGTGCCCGCCGGGGCGAGTTCGCCGGTCGACCAGAGTTACGTGAGCATCTGAGTGGTCGATCAGAGCGTCGGTGAACGCCATTCCCATCGCTCCCGCGCCGACGACCAGATAGTCGGTCTTGAATCGGTGAACGGCCATCGGGGACCTCCAGCAAGTGACGATCTGGCGGACTGAGCTGCACCGACTGCCATGACCGATCAGGCGGTACAGACGAATCGGACGTGGGTAGAAGGGATGGGGCCCGTCGGACGAGACGGGTACGGGTGGACGGTACGGTCCTGCGGCCCGGGACCGCCGGAGCGGAGCGTATCCGGCAGTAACTTATCTACCCGGGCAAACCGCCGTGAGCACTGCTGATCGGGCCCATCGAACTTGGCCCCACAGCCCCGTAGACCCGGCTAGGTCACCCCTCGGTCGGAGCTGATCAACGCCAGGTCATCGACTTCGGACGGTTGGGACTGCTGCAACTCGAGGCGCCCGCGGGCGCGGAACTTTCGTACCGACGAGTCGATGGCCAGGCCGCCGCCGAGCAGAGCAACCGCGACGATGCCGTCGAGCCACCAGTGGTTCCCGGTCGCCGAAACCGCCACGAACGTGATGATGAGGTGTCCGAGGAACAGCCACCTCCACCATCCCTTTGTCACCGCAACGATGCCGAACGACACCACCGCTGCCCAGGCGATGTGGATCGACGGCATCGCCGCAAACTGGTCGGACACCCCAGTCCCGACCGGACCGTACAGATTCAATCCGTAGTGGCTGGACAGATCTATGT
>JBATWQ010000263.1:0-3519 GCA_049672765.1 Microthrixaceae bacterium
CAGATAGAGGGCCAGCGTGCTGACCGGTGTGCCCACGGGGGCTCCCGCTTTCGGGTGTGTCGGAACCACGGCTGGTTGCCGGGTCTACCTGGGAGCGACGAAATACAGCCACGCAATCCTCTTTCAGAAGGCTGTTGAGATGCCTGATAGCACCTGTCTCCATTTGTGGTCGGCTCAGAATTTGTGAAATGAAGAGATTTCAGCCAGTGATTCTGAGGTCGTCTCAGCACGTTCACCGAGGTGGTCCAATCTGGCTGCGAGGGTCTGGATGGCTATGGCAGGCTTGTCGCCGGTACTGCCTGTCAGGAGTCGCGTGGAAACAACCCAGTCGGACCTCGTCGCCAAACCGGCCCAGGTCGGTCAGATGCGGTCGGCCCAGACAGTCGCAGCCGACCTTCGAGCCCAGATTCTCAACACCATTCGGGGTAAGTCCGAAGCGGTCGATCTGGCACTGACGACTCTGCTCTCAGGCGGTCATCTGCTGGTGGAGGACCTTCCGGGGGTCGGCAAAACCCTGCTCGCCAGGTCGATCGCCGTGTCGGTCGGAGGCGCGCTCGGGCGGGTGCAGTGCACCCCGGATCTGCTGCCGAGCGATATCACCGGCACGTCGGTGTTCCAGCCGGTCACCGGCGAGTGGCAGTTCCGCCACGGCCCGATCTTTGCGAACGTCGTTCTGGTTGACGAGATCAACCGCGCCTCACCAAGAACCCAGGCGGCTCTGTTGGAGCCGATGGAAGAGGCCCAGGTCACCGTCGACGGCACCAGCTGGCAGCTCCCCGAACCGTTCTTCTGCATCGCCACCCAGAATCCCTTTGGTCAGATCGGCACCTTCCCCCTGCCCGAGAGCCAGTTGGACCGATTCAGCCTGGTGCTCTCAATGGGGCTTCCCGACAGGGTCGCCGAGCGGGAGATCATCACCGGGACGGGTGGCGTCGACGCCCTGTCCTCGCTGCGGGCGGTCACGACCCCGGAAGAACTGTCTGGGGTGATCCAGAGCGTCAGAGCCGTTCATTGCGATGACAAGATCATCGAATACGTCCTCGACCTTGTCGGAGCGACGCGGACCGATCCCAGGTTGAGCCAGGGCGCCTCGCCGCGGGCGACGACCTCTCTAGTCGGACTCTCCAAGGCCCGAGCGACCGTTGCCGGCCGTGACTATGTGACCCCCGACGATGTCCAAGCCGTGTTCGTCGGCGCGTTGGCGCATCGGGTGCTCCTCGCCGGTCGGGTCGATACCAGCGGCGCCTCCGACGTCCTGATCTGGCTGCTCTCGCAAGTGTCCGTCCCGAGGCCGTGAGAGGGCGACGCACCCGCACGACACTGCGGCCGACGGTGTTCGGGCTGGTGTTGTTGGTGCTGTTGGGTGCGGCCTGGTTCTACCGACCGCAGGTATCGGACCCGTCGGTGACGGGCATGGTCTTCGGCGGCCTTGCCGGCGCGCTCGCCCTGGGACTGTTCTGGCCGAGCGTGATGATCAGGCTTCTGAATCTCGAGATTGTGCACTCGCCCGGTGATCTGGTCACAGGTGAGTTGGCTTCGATCGAGGTGCAACTCAAGGGTCTGGCCAGCGGGCTTTCGATCTCGATCGCCGGGTCGACGGTGACTGCGACCGACATGGCATCGCCTTCGCTCCAAGTGGTCCCGGTGGCGATGGCGCTCCGCGGGGTCTATGACGAACTTGAGTTCGAGGTCGGCAGCGACGCCCCGTTCGGGGTCATGTGGGCCATGCGTCGATTCGCGGTGAAGTTACCGACGCCGTTGTACGTCGGGCCGGTTTCGGACCTGAGCGACGTCGACAGCTCACGGGTGCTGGACAACACCAGCCCGGTCGAGTCGATCCGGGGAGAGGTCATGGGCGAGACGGTCAGGTCGGTGCGCCACTACGTCACCGGGGACCCCGCTCATCTTGTCCACTGGCCGACGACCGCGCGCACCGGCCAATTGGTCGTTCGCGAGTTCGAACCGCCGAGTGACGACGCGGTGGCGATCGTGGTCCATCTGGGGTCGGTTCCGACCGACGGGTCCGGAACGGGTTTCGAGGCGCGTGAACTCGCCGCCCGTCGCGCCGCCGGAATGGTTGAGAACGCATTGGCCCGAGGGATTCGTGTCGTGCTCTGCACCGCCCAGATGTCCGGTCAGGCGGGCTGTGAGGTGGCGGACATGACTGCTGCACGGCGACAGTTGGCCGCGGCGATCGAGGGCGAACCCGCCCCGGCTCCGTTCGGATGGCCGGTGGTTCAGGTTTCCCCCAACTCGCTGCGGGCGTCGGACTCGCCCGGCATCGGGGATCAGGTCTTCGCCGGAGGCCAGCGGGGGCCCGCGGGTGCCTCCAACGCGGCGCTCGGGAGGACCTCGTGAGCCTGATCCGCCAACCCTCCGAGGATCGCAGAACGATCCCGGTGCAGCGGCTCTGGCTGCTGACGATGTTGCTGACCGGCCAACTCTGGGCAGCACTCAGCTCGTTGTCGCTCAATCTCGACCCCTCGGGCGACCGGGTGAATCTGACGGGGAGCGGTGCCTTCATCTCGGCGGTGCTGGCGATCTTTGCCCTGCGGACCATACCCGTCAGGAGAATCGTCCGGTCTCTCACGCTCTTGAGCGGTCTGATCTTGGCGGCGTTCGGGGTGTTCGGAGCGATGGGCGGTGTGGGTGGATCCTGGAGGGTGCTGCTTTGGTTGGGGCTCACCGGGGTGGTGCTCGTCCTGTCGCCGTCATCACGGTCGATTGTCACCAGCACTCCCAGAGTCGTCGTCTCCCCGGCAGACATACCAAAGGTCCGTCCGAACGCCCGAGCCACCACACCTGCGGGCACCGGTGTCAGGAAGACACGAGGGCCGAGGCGGAGCCGGTCTTCGTGGGTCATCATCCTCTCCGCAGCATCACTACTTGCGGCATCGGCGCTGCTCATCGGCCCCTACGTGGCAAACCGGTTCCCCGCAGGACTGTCGGCCGGAGACCTGGTCGACAGGGCGCTCGACAACCCGTCCAACGTCATGGCCGCCAGAGCCACCCTCGACATGAAGACCCGACCAAGTCTGACCGACAAGGTGGTGTTGAGCGTACGTTCGCCGCTGGCGATGTTCTGGCGGACCGAGACGTTCGACCACTGGGACGGTCAGATGTGGTCGCGGAATTTTCAGGCCAACGGCGAATGGGTCTCTGAGAATCTGCCGATCGACCCGTCACCTGACGACATTGCCGCGTTGAAGGGGGATCTATCCACCCAGGAGTTCCGACTGGAGACCGGCTTCGCGACTGCGCTACCGAGCGCAGCGTCGCCGGTGGAGGTGCGCAGTTCTCACCAGTTGGCCCGACGGGCTGATGGCACACTCGTGTCGCCACTGAGACCCCTCGGCCTGGGCGCGACGTACACCGTCGAAAGCCGCCAGATCCCCCTCGACCTGGACATGGTGAGCAATGCCGGGTCGGCCAGCGACGCGAAGTGGAGCAGGGACCCAGTCGCCAAGAGCGTGCTGAAACAGTTCGCGGAGAAGCCCGTAACCACGGACAGGGTCAGGG
>JBATWQ010000264.1:0-8258 GCA_049672765.1 Microthrixaceae bacterium
GCGGAAGTCAGTTCAAGCGTGGGGCCGAGCTGTTGGTCGACTTCCTCGAACGCAGCAACGTCGGCTCCGAACAGGCCCAGGGTGGGGTCGGAGCGGATCCGATCGGATACCTCGCGGCTACTGGCCATCTGCCCCAGGGTCTGGAAAGTGCGCTCGACGAACTGGGGGGACTCACCGCCAGGTTCGCCTCGAGCTATCCGGGTGTTCGCGCAGCTGCTGTGGATACAACCCCCTACGTCGAGTCCGGCGCCAGTGAGGTCCAGGAACTCGCGGTGATGCTTTCCACCGGCGCTGCGTACCTACGCGCCATGGCGGCCGCTGGGGTCGACATCGACGACGCCTGCAGCCAGATCGAGGTGACACTCTCGGTCGACGCAGACTTGTTCAATTGCGTTGCGAAGCTCCGCGCTGCCCGTCAGGTCTGGAGCTCGATGGCTGCGGCGTGTGGAGCGTCGAGCGGTGCGGGGGCGATGAAACTGCACGCCAGGACCGCCGAGCGGATGATGACCAGGCGCGACCCGTGGGTGAACCTCTTACGGGTCACGGCCGCGGCGTTCGCCGGAGGAGTTGGTGGCGCTGGTTCTGTGACGACGGCGACCTTCGATTCCCAGTTGGGTGAGCCGGTCGAACTGGGTCGTCGCATGGCGCGCAACACGCAGCTTCTGCTGCAGGAAGAGTCCAACATCGGACGCGTCATCGACCCGATGGGAGGCTCATGGTTCATCGAGTCGCTCACCGACGACATCGCGGCCGCCGCCTGGGCGCTGTTCCAGGAACTCGAGTCCGAAGGCGGGATGCCGGCCGTGCTGCTCGACGGCTCGCTCGGCGAGCGGATTGCGAAGGTGCGCGACGAGCGCCTCGACCGCGTCGCTCGACGAGCAGACCCGATCACGGGCGTGAGCGAATTCCCCGATATCCACGAGTCCCGCGAGACGCGCGAAGCCCCCGACCTGACACAGCTTCGGGAGCGGACAGCGGGACGTGTGGGCCACGTCGCCGGCTACTCCGCCGGCCCTGACGCCACCGACTGCGCACCTCTGGTCCGGGTGCGCTGGGCGCAGGAATTCGAGATGCTCAGGGATCGATCCGACGCTCAGCTTGCGCAGGTAGGTCTGCGGCCGCGGGTGTTTCTGGTGAACATCGGACCGGTGGCGGTTCACACCGCCCGGGCCTCCTTCGCCAAGAACTTCTTCGAGTCGGGTGGCATCGAGGCCGTAACGAGTGCGCAGGGGTCCTCGACCGGATTCGACGCAACTCCCGAGGGCATCGCCAAAGCGGTGGCCGACCTGGACGCCGACGGGAGCCGGTTGGTGTGCATCTGCTCGTCGGACGCGGTGTACGCCGACGCGGCCGTTGCTTTCGCCAAGGCGCTGTCCGGCGCCGGAGCAGGTTCGCCCGACGATGCCACCGACGTGTCGCCGACCATCTATCTGGCCGGCAAGCCCGGCGATCTTGGGGATGCGCTCTCCACGGCCGGGGTGAGTGAGTTCATTCACCTCGGCGTCAACACACTCGATGTTCTACGGCGGGCCCATGACGTGCTCGACACCCCTGGCGCGGAGGTCTTCGCATGAGTTTCACGGTCCCGGATTTCACCAAGGTCGATCTCAACGGGTCGGTCACCACGGCTGCTGACCAGACGGTCGGTGCGGTACGGAGGCAGGTCACTGATTCTTCTGCGTCCTCGGATTCTTCTGCGGCTTCGAAAGGAGCTTCTGGATCGGGCCAGTCAGCTCGGTCCGACGGGCCGGCCGACACTGACGTTTGGGAGACACCCGAGGGAATCGGCGTCAAGACCGTCTATGACAAGAGTGATCTGGACGGGCTCAACTTCCTCGACACGTACCCGGGAATCGCCCCGTATCTGCGTGGTCCCTATCCCACGATGTACGTGAACCAGCCGTGGACGATTCGTCAGTACGCAGGGTTCTCGACCGCCGAGGAGTCCAACGCCTTCTACCGGCGCAACCTGGCGGCCGGCCAGAAGGGGCTGTCGATCGCTTTCGACCTGGCGACCCACCGGGGATATGACTCGGACAATCCAAGGGTCTCGGGTGACGTCGGCATGGCAGGTGTGGCGATCGATTCGATCTACGACATGCGTGTCCTGTTCGACGGCATCCCACTCGACAAGATGTCGGTGTCGATGACTATGAACGGAGCGGTGCTTCCAGTGCTGGCGCTGTTCATAGTCGCGGGCGAGGAGCAGGGGGTCGCCCACGAGAAGCTCGCAGGGACGATCCAGAACGACATCCTCAAAGAGTTCATGGTGCGCAACACCTACATCTATCCGCCGATTCCGTCGATGCGGATCATCTCGGACATCTTCGCCTACACCTCGACCGAGATGCCGAAGTTCAACTCGATTTCCATCTCCGGCTATCACATGCAGGAGGCCGGGGCCTCTCTGGACCTGGAGTTGGCGTACACGATTGCCGACGGAATCGAATACGTGCGTGCCGGTTCAGCTGCGGGACTCGATGTGGACGCCTTTGCGCCCAGGCTCAGTTTCTTCTGGGCGATCGGAATGAACTTCTACATGGAGATCGCCAAAATGCGTGCCGCGAGGCTGCTGTGGGCGACGCTCATGAACGAGAACTTCAGCCCGAGCAACCCCAAGTCTCTCTCGCTGCGCACCCACTCCCAGACCTCGGGGTGGTCCCTCACTGCACAGGACGTCTACAACAACGTGGTCCGCACCTGCATCGAGGCTATGGCTTCGACCCAGGGGCACACCCAGAGCCTCCACACCAACGCGCTCGACGAGGCGCTTGCGCTGCCGACGGACTTCTCGGCGCGGATCGCCCGCAACACACAGTTGTTCCTGCAGCAAGAATCGAACACCACCAAGGTGATCGACCCGTGGGGTGGCAGCTACTTCATCGAACGGCTCACAAATGACATCGCCCAGCGCGCTCTCGGCCACATCCGCGAGATCGAACAGGCGGGCGGTATGGCCAAGGCGATCGAGGAAGGGATCCCCAAGCTTCGAATCGAAGAGGCCGCGGCCCGTACCCAGGCACGCATCGACTCCGGGCGCCAGCCCGTCATCGGCGTCAACAAGTACCGCCCCGACTTCGAAGAACAGATCGACGTCCTGAAGATCGACAACTCGGCTGTCCGCGCCGGACAGATCGAGAAGCTGCGCCGTCTGCGCGCGGAGCGCGACGAGGACGCGACCCAGGCCGCACTGGAGGCAC
This sequence comes from Microthrixaceae bacterium, assembly GCA_049672765.1. GTDB lineage: Bacteria > Actinomycetota > Acidimicrobiia > Acidimicrobiales > Microtrichaceae > JAGQSZ01. Next base: position 3,201 of record JBATWQ010000264.1, read on the forward strand.
TGACCAACGCGGCCGACCGCGGCGAGGGCAATCTGCTCGAGCTCGGCGTCAATGCGGCCCGGGCCATGGCGAGCGTCGGCGAGATCAGCGACGCTCTCGAAAAGGTCTACGGTCGGCACCACGCCGAGATCCGTTCGATCTCTGGCGTGTACCGCGGAGAACTCGGAACGAGCGGAGGGGTCGTGGAGCACATTCGATCCAAGGTCGAGGCCTTCGAGATCAACGACGGGCGCCGGCCCAGAATTCTGCTGGCCAAGATGGGTCAGGACGGCCACGATCGCGGCCAGAAGGTAATCGCATCGGCGTTCGCGGACCTGGGATGGGATGTCGACATCGGCCCCCTCTTCCAGACCCCGGCCGAAGTCGCCCGCCAAGCGGTGGAGGCCGACGTCCACGTGGTCGGTGCATCGTCGCTGGCCGCTGGGCACCTGACGTTGGTTCCGGAACTGAAGAAGGAACTCGCAGCGCAGGGGCGTCCCGACATCATGATCGTCGTTGGTGGTGTGATACCTCCACAGGACTACGACGAGTTGCTGGCTGCCGGCGCCGTTGCCGTGTTCCCGCCCGGAACCGTCATCCACGAAGCAGCGGACGATCTGTTGGACAAGGTCTCGCACCAGATCGGCTACGACCTCGCGCGCGACTGAGTCCCGAACACACCGCCGGTCGGACGTGTTGTAGTGCTCGGTGATGGCTACGAGGTGCGGGGCCCTCCCGATGGACGGTCGGTCCAAATGAGGCCGAATGAGGCCGGCGGCTACGAGGTCTGGGCCGCCACGGGTTCGCTGAAGTGCATGCAGATGGACTCGAGGCCCGTCGCGAACCGGCTGGGTATCGTCGGGTCGAGTTGACGGTATCCATCGATGGTCTCTGCCGACGTGCGGTACCGAAGGCACAGGCCCATCAGTAGCGAACCGCATGTCGTCACGATCGTCTCGATTGTGAACGGCTCGCGCACCCGTCGGCCCAACAACTCGAGGAACAACTCGACCGCCCCTCCGAACTGCGCCAACAGATTCTCGTCCCCAACCGCCAGAAGATCCCGCACCTCGGGATTGGACGCGTAGAGGTAGAAGCTGAACTGCGCGAAGTACAGCGGGTCGTTCTTCATGCTGTCGAACGCAAGATTGCACGCCTGGTGCAGTAGTGGGACGGGATCGCCATCGGAGCGTTTGCCCGCCTCGACCAACTGCGCCAGTTGCTGGACACCGATTCTCCGGCTGCGGTCGAGCAGCTTCGCCAGCAGATCCCGGCGGAAAGCCTCCTGTGAGGGCCAGACGTGGTAGATGGCGCCCTTGGTGACTCCCGCCCGCTCGGCGACATCAGCGATCAGAACGTGCGCCAGAGCGTCGACGGTCGCGTCGGCAGACTGCTCCGGAGTGAAGCGGGTGAGGATATCCATTGCGATGTCCAGGTAGTCGTTCCGGCGGTCCTGGGCGCTGGGACGTGACATCAGTTGACCCGCTCTGGCCGCTCGGCTGGTCCGCCCGGCTGACCATTGTGGGATGGAGCCAATTGGGACCGGTCAAATCCCACCGGCCCGCCACCTGACTTGGATTGCGCCGCCACGCTCCCGAGGTCTGTTTCGAACTGGACCGCAATGTCGGCCATCGCTCCGAGAGGAACCTCTTGGGGCCCGTCCGCCGAGATCGGCTCGGTGTAGCCAACGACGATTGCTTCGAGCGCGACCGCGTAGAGGGTCGACTCTGACCCGTCGGGTAGTCCGATGGTCGGAGTCCTGTCCGGGGACACCCGACTGTTCAGACACAACCCCTCAAGCAGTGCGTCGATGGAAACCAGCATTGCCTCCAGGTCCGTGCCCTCCCTGAGTCGGCGGCCCATCGAGGCAATCGCCAGTTCGATCGAGTTCCTATAGAGGGCGAGCGCCGCCTGGTACTGGTCGTCGAACCTTTGACGCACACCTTCGTCCGACAGATAGGACACAAGGCCGATACGGGCGTACAAGGCCGGGTTGACCGACATGGACCTGAACGCCGCGTCGGCGTGGTCATACATCGTCGGGATACCGGCGAGGCTCGAACTGGGCCTCGCGACAAGGTCTTCCAAGTAGTCGGTGACGAGGTCGGAGTTGGCGTCGAGCAGACTGTTCAACAGGTCCTGCCAGAACGCCTCCTGCGATTCCCAGATGTGATACAGCGCACCTTTGGTTACGCCCGCCCGCTCTGCGACATCGGCCAGCTTCACGTGCGATAGCGCCAGAGCGGGATCCTTGTCGGCGCCTTCGAAAGCCTCGGCGATGATTTCGGCGCCGATATCCAGGTATTCGCTCCGTCGTTCATCGAGACTGCGTCGAGCCATGGTTGGATCCTGAAATTCTCGAGAAGAAATGGAACAGCCCCGCCTCGAGACCGACAGTAGTACGAGACGCGGCTACTTCTGGCGGTGTTAGTCGCCGCCTACTTCGGTTGCATTTCCGAAGTGCGGGCCAAACTAGCCTGCTCCTTGATGGAAAGTTCCGGCGCAGGGGCCACTCCCACTCCCGCTACTCCCCACAGTGTCGAGGGATACGTGTCGGGGGTGCTCAGCGGTGACCGGGCTGTCCTCGCCCGGACTATCACGTTGCTCGAGAGCCGCAACCCCGCGCATCGCGAGGTCGCCTCAGATGTCCTGGCCCAGTTGCTGCCACACTCCGGCTCGGCGGTCCGCGTGGGAATCACCGGTGTTCCCGGCGTCGGAAAGTCGACGTTCATCGACCAGCTGGGCGTGAATCTGACCGCGGCGGGGCACCGTGTCGCAGTGTTGGCCGTCGACCCGACGAGTAGCCGCTCGGGCGGCTCGATCCTTGGGGACAAGACCCGTATGGCCAGACTCGCGGTTGAACCCAATGCGTTCATCAGGCCGTCGCCCGCGGGCGCCACCCTCGGCGGTGTGACTCGGGCAACCCGTGAGACGATCCTGGTCTGCGAGGCCGCAGGGTTTGACGTCGTTCTGGTCGAGACGGTGGGCGTGGGCCAGTCGGAAACAGTTGTGGCGAGCATGGTCGACTTCTTCCTGGTGCTGATGCTGGCGGGCGCAGGAGATTCGCTGCAGGGGATCAAGAAGGGCGTCATCGAGATGGCCGACATGATCGCCGTCAACAAGGCGGATGGCGCCAACCGCGAGCGGGCCTCGATGGCCGCGGCTGACTACCGAGCAGCATTGCACCTGCTCAAGCCTGCTTCGGAGACATGGTCGCCCCCGGTCCTCATGTGTTCCGGCCTAGAGAACGAGGGCATGGTCGAGTTGTGGGAACAGATCGAGCTACACCGCACGAAGATGACAGCGACCAATGAACTGCAGCTCAGACGCAGTGATCAGCAGGTCCGCTGGATGCACTCGATGATCGACGACCGCCTCCGCGACGACCTGGCCGCACATCCCGAGATGACCGGTGTCCTTCGCGACCTTGAACAACAAGTGCACGCCGGATCGACCACCGCTTCTGCCGCGGTCGATCAGGTGTGGGAACGTTTCCTGGAGCTGCGCTGCTGATCCACCGGTGTCCCGGCGGATCAGTGGTCTCGCAGAACGCGCATCGTTCAAAGGGACCGCACGGTGTCCAGCGGAACGTCGGCGGACGGTGCGGAACCCGACTCAGTGACCGAGCGAAATCGCGACCGGAGTGTCAACCGGAGCCGCGCCGAATTTCGAGTCGACCGAGTCACCCACCCGGGCAGAGCAACCGGCCATCTCGCCGGGTGGCACCAGTTCGTCTATGAGGATCTTGGTGATCCGCTGAAACTCCTCCGCCGCCGGACCTGTGCCTAGCACCACCGGGCGTCCATGGTCGCCGCCGTCGGCCACGGCCGGCTCAATGGGGATTGACCCGAGCAGAGGAACGCCGGCCTCGTGGGCGAGTTGTTCGCCGCCGCCAGTGCCGAACAGGTGGTGTTCCCGCCCGCGGTCATCGACGTAATAGGACATGTTCTCGATGACGCCGACGATGCGCAGGTAGTTCTTGCGCCCCATGTCGACGACCCGGATGGCAACCTTCTGGGCCATCACCGATGGCGTGGTGACGACGATCATCTCGGCCCTGGGCAGTAGTTTCGCCAGGCCCATCTGCACGTCCCCCGTACCCGGAGGCATGTCGATCAGCAGGTAGTCCAGATCACCCCAGGCGACGTCCTCGATGAAGTGCTGGACAGCACGGTTGAGCATCAGTCCTCGCCACATCAGGGCCGAGCCTTCCTCTTCAACCAGAAAGCCCATCGAGACGACCCGCAGTAGGCCATCGCCCACAACAAGATCGTTGGGATCCATCTTGCCGTCGACGGTTCCGCCGCCAAGTCGACCCTCGACCCCGACCATCCGCGGGACCGAAAACCCCCAGATGTCGGCATCCATCAGCCCGACGGTGAATCCGTTCTGGGCGAGCGCCGTCGCCAGGTTGACCGTCACCGAGGACTTGCCGACGCCACCCTTGCCCGACGCCACCATGATCACCTTGGTCTTGGCGGGCAGCGCTGTCTGGTCGGGCCGCTCGGAAATGCGCTTCCGGGCACGGTCCATGGCCGTCGCCTTCTCCTGTTGGTTCAGTTCGGTCCAATCGATCTTGACCTTCTTGACACCCGGCAGGCTGGCGACGCGAACCATCACGTCTCGTTGGATCTGGGCGCGCAACGGGCAACCGCTTGTGGTCAACGCGACCTTGACGTGGACGGTTCCGTCGGCCTCGATCCGTGCTCCCTTGGCCATACCGAGTTCCACTATGTCCAGCCCAAGCTCTGGATCAATGACCCCTCGGAGCAGACCGAGGACTGCTTCTTCTGTCGGAAGTGCCTGCATGCCTTCCATTTTAACGGCATCTGCCGTGTTATTTCGAGAGGCGCGGTATAATTATCAGCGTGCCTACTTCAGGGAGCCGTCTCGATCTCCTAAAAACCCTGGGCGACAACACGCGCTACGCCATCTATCTGGAGATCGCACGCTCCGCCGCCCCGTTGTCGACCGCCGACATCGCCGACACTCTCGGGTTGCATCCCAACACTGTTCGACCACACCTCGAACGGATGTGCGACGTTGGTCTGCTGGAGTCCCGGCCAGACGCTACGGGAG
>JBATWQ010000265.1:0-4854 GCA_049672765.1 Microthrixaceae bacterium
AGTTCATAGATCCCGCAGAATCCAGACCTGCGAATGCTTCTGTGGTTGTCAGGTTGTTGTGCCGGACGTTCCTTCCAAGGTGCCGGGACAGTGCATCGATTGACAAACCCATGGGTGTCCTGCGGTCTGAGCCGGGTACACGCACCACCCCGATCTGCCAGCTACGAGCCAGGTCGATCACCACTGACGCGAATCCGGGAAGGAGTTGTAGGTGCTGGTGTGCATCGAGATGTGTCGGCACCACCCCCGCATCGTTTATGCGGGAGATCTGCGCCGAGAGTTCACGGTGGAGGTCCGCCGCATCGATCGACCTCCACCGGGCCAGAAAGTGCTTCCAGGACTTCGGCAACCGACCTCTGCGGTCGACCAGCGTGGGGATCTCGGCAGCGCTCAGCAGAGGCGGATCCTCCCCTACGGCCGCCAGGTGGACGCCGACGTCCAGGTTCGGCTCTTCGAGGAGCCATGGCATGCAACGTTCGAAAGCCGGACCCAGCGCGAGTACTGAGGTTCCTGTCACGAGCCCGACCCTGTGGGCTTGGATGATCCCCCTGGATATGCCCTCCGTGAGCGCGTAATCGTCGGCGGTCACCAACAGCAGAGTCATTCAGGGATACTGATCGCTGCAGCCGACCGTTCGCGGCGATCGCTGCCGATTGCCCTGATTTCCGGAGCAAGTGACCGCAAGTCGCGAAGTATGTCGACTATCACCCGGGGGGTGGCCAGGGATGACTCTCCGAACTCCCTTGGCTGGTAGGGCACTCGGATCTGTGACCACTTCGTTCCAGTTCTGTGCAGTCTTCCGAGCAGTTCCGCATCGAAGATGCTTCCCTCGCCCCGAAGGCCGAGCGATCGCACGACGTCAGCGTCGAAGAGCTTGAAGGCAAAGTTCACATCGCTGACCGGTATGCCGAGGACCACTCGGATGAGTGCGTCATAGAGGTGTCTGTAGAACCAACGTCGAACGCCGTCACCGCCGTGACCCGCCCGACGGGCCGAGACGAGCGAAACGCCGCTGGACACATACTCGTCAACCATCGCCGAAATCTCGGTGAAATCGACCGGCAGGTCGGCGTCGGTATAGAGGATCACGTCGCCCCGTGCAGCATCGATGCCGCTTCTTACTGCTGCGCCGAGGCCGCGATTTCGGGAATGCTGCAACAGAACCACCCTGTCGTCCCGATTGCTGGCCATATGGACAAGAGAAGCGGTGGAGTCCTGCGAGCAGTCATCGACGATGATGACCTCGACTCGATTCACGCCACTCTCGGGCGAAGCCTCCAGCAGGTCGGCCTGCTTCAGGGCAGCTTCTAGGAAGTGTTCAATGCCATCTGCCTCGTTCCATGCCGGCGCGACGATGCTCAAGAACACAATTCCCCCCTTCCCAGTCTCAGTTTGGGAGCCGAACAGGTTGCAGACCCTGATTCGGCAGTCCTCCAATAGTAGAGGGGGTTCGGGTCTAATGGAGTTGGACGCAGTAGGTGGTTTCCCTACGACGGGATCACAACCATAGAACCCGTACAATGATCCGATGCCGGTGTTCGAAGGATGAAGCGCACTTCGTTGTCGAGGTGGATTCGAGGCGATGTCGCTGATCCGCTCCCCGAGTCGATCTGCGCTCTGCCGTGGCTCAACCTGTCGCTGGACGTGGACGGAACGTCACGGCCTTGCTGCAAATTCGCCCATCAGACTGCCGAGTCGCCGTATCAAATGGCAAACCTGCAGCATTCGACGCTCGAGGAAGTCTGGAACAGCGAGGGAATGCAGAAGCTGCGTCGAGATTTCCGGGCGGGCGTCAGACCGGCGGAGTGCTCGACCTGCTGGGACGAGGAAGCAGGCGGTGTTGTCAGCCTTCGTCAGACATTCGCCGAGTACAGGGACATGAAAGGTGCGGTCGAATACAACGAAACAGCACCCGAGACTCCCAAAGCACTAGACCTGAAACTCTCTAGCGCATGCAATTTGAAATGTCGGATCTGTGGTCCCGTTGCGTCCTCCTTGTGGTTGCAGGAGGAGCTATCCGTCAAGGAACCCAAACCCGGTTCTTTCATTGCGCAGTTGGCCGAACAACGGACCTACTACCTGTCCAACAAGATCACACGGCATCCAGCCAATCTGGACACCATTCGAAAGTGGCTGCCCCACCTGCAATATCTCGAACTGACCGGCGGGGAGCCGATGCTTTCACCCGAGAATCGCGAGTTGATCGAACTGATCGCCGAGGAAGGACACCCACAACAGGTGGGCATCCTCTTCAACACCAACGCGACCATCATCGACGACCGAATTCTGCGACATCTCGGCAATTTCAGAGAGGTGAAGATCTGCCTGAGCATTGACGACCTGGGCGAACGATTCGAGTACGAGCGGGCCCCGGCCCGATGGGATGTCCTGACCACCAACCTCGACAGGTACCAGTCGGTCGCGGGTGACACCTGGAAGCTGTACGCCTTCTGCTCGATCAGTCTTCTCAACGTCTGGTACCTGCCCGAGTACCTGACATGGCTCTCGAGCAGAGAGGACCGGACTCCCCTCGAATTCGTCCTGAATCTCGTCCACTACCCTCGCCACTTTTCGGTTCAGGTACTTCCTGATCAGACCAAGGCGGCGGTGCGGGCAAGGCTGACCTCAGCGGTCTTGGACAACAAGGATTTTTCGGATGACGTCCGCGAGGCCGTTCGGCAACTAGTCGACTTCATGGGCCATGCGCGACACGACGATGCGCAGCAGTTCAAGGCGGGGATGGCCGAGATCGTCGAAAGGGACGGCATACGTGGCGAGCACTACGCCCGGGTCTTTCCAGAGTTCACCGCCGAGTTGAAGCGCAGCGGGGGCTGGCCCGAATGAATTTGGTCAGGCCGACCGCGCCGGCCGGGCGCACGTGAGGCGGTTCGGTGAGAACGAATGGTCAGGTCGCTGGGTGACGCACGACCCAGACGATGATCGTGTCTCCCACCGTTTCCTCCAACACCTCGATCACGGCGACACGACCGTCGGGCTCAACAAGGTCAGAGCGGTAGTGACGGACACCGTCGAGTTGCACTACCTCGCCGACAGGAACAACCGATGAGTTTGCGTCCCGACCGGCCATCTGCGCCAAAGCCTCCACCGGGGTGCCGAGCAGTTGGTCGCCAGATCGTCCGAACATTGAGGAACTGTCCTCGATGACTGCTGTGATCTGCCCGTCTTCGTCTCGTGTGAAGCCGGCGATTCTTGAGTCCGTAGTCATCAGAGCAACAGCGGTGCGGTGGGCACTCGAACTCTGATGGATCCAGGTCAATGAGCCCTGGATCACACCGTCGGTATCCCGCACCGCAACTTGGGCGAGAGCCAAGCGGGTTTCACGAGCCTGGGCAGTTGCAGGATCGCCGCTCAACACGTACTTCCTGAAGTCTGAACGGACGACACTCCCATCGTCGTCGTAGTCCGGATCGGAAAGGTGATCTGGAAACTCATCACCAACCGCCACTTGGGACTCAACCAGGTCGACGAAGTCGTCTGCAGGTTCACCTCGCCATTCGAGTTCATCGACATTTCCTGCACTGGAGATCCGCACGAGCACTCCGCTCGAGTCCTGGGTTTCAGCCTCGAGTAGTTGATGTGCCTGCTCGGCCCGCTCGGGTGGAGCCAACCACGCGAAGCCGAGCTGACGCCTCTTGGCGATGTAGGCCGGGGCGTTGTGCGTTTCCAGGCTCTCCAGGTGCATCTTGAGACGCGCCAGCTGTTCCTTCCAAACCTGGAGCCGCCGACCTGTCAGGCGGGCGTCCATGCCGGCGTCCGAGCTCTCCAGCCCGGATACCACCTCGCGAAGTTCCTTCGGCCTCAAGTGGTACAAGCTCATCGAGTACGGCTCGGTGACCGTATTCACCCACACCGTGCAGCCACGCTCTTCAGCGAAGAGCAGGAAGTCAGTGAACTCGCTCCAATTGGCCGGCATCAGGCAGTGCGACAGGCTGAACGAGGTTCCCCTCGTCCGGCTGTACTCGATGAAGTTGTCGATGTTCGCGACGACGGTGTCGAGCGAGGAGCCAACCCGGATCGACTCATAGGTCTGCTTGGTGACACCGTCCATGGACACGACCGCATAGACGCGCAGCTTGTCGAGGATCCGCTGGATCCGCGGAGACCACTGGGTTCCGTTCGTCGTGATGTGAACCGGAATGTCGGTGCCCAACTCGGCGAGCATCTCCATCACCCGGAGCGACTCACTGCCCAAGAACGGCTCACCTCCCAGAAATTTCACCACCTTGAGGTGCGGCAGAAACTCGGCCAGGTCATCGAAGAAACGATCGTCGTAAACGACTGGCAGTGGCGGAAGCTTCTCCCGGTGGGCGCGGATCGAGGACGACCACTCACCGTTGCACATCACGCATTGGAGATTGCAGGCATTAGATAGCGACAGCTCGAGCTGTTGGGGCCATTGGGGATCGGTGCCGCCGTGACCCAGGTGGTCGAAGGTGCGGGCGAACACGGCGTCGGCGCTGCCCTCCTCGGTCTGCCAACGACAGAAGTTGCAACCCAGGGAGAGATCGCCCGCATCGACGGCGCTACGGAGACGGCGGGACTTCTCACCATCCCAAATCTCGCGGAGGGAGTTCTGGGTGATGTTCCCGAGTGGAAACCCGGCATTCTGGCAACACGCTCTGACGTCGCCGCGCTGGTCGAGATAAAGGGAGGCGGATGGCGCGTTACAGACGGACGGTCCGCCGGTCGGCTGGGCGACCGCGACAAGGCTGCGAAGCCCCGCCTTCAAAGACCCACGCCGAAACCTCGAACCCACCCGGACTCCTAACCGCTTGTCTTGCAGGCCTCTCGACCGGCCCTTCGACATTTGGTCAACCTCAAACCAGTGAGACC
>JBATWQ010000266.1:0-4469 GCA_049672765.1 Microthrixaceae bacterium
CGTTCAGGGTGCTCAGCGGTCCCCCGGTTCGGAACAGCCGGCAGACGGGGCGGCGGTCGAGGGACTGCTTGTAAGCACTTCTCCCATCCCTCGGATCCGCACCGAGATGGTGGTGCTAACCCTCACTCTGGGCATCGGCTGGGCTGCTGCGGCGGCGTCCGGAAACACGTTCTCGTCGCGCTATGCATCGGTCGTGCTTCCGCTGTTCATCATCGCTGTGGGGGTCGGACTGGCGGTGTTCAGAGAGCGGTTCGTCACTCTGGGCCTGCTGGTCGCGGTGCTGGCGATGTGTTTCTTCGGTGCTGTGGGCGCGGCAAGCTCGGACCGTTCCCAGAACGGTGAGCTCGCGGCGGCGATCGTCGCCGACGCCGACCGGAACGGAACCCCATCGGTGGTCATGACCTGTCCCGACCAATTGGCGGTCTCGCTGCAGCGCGAACTCGAGCACCGTGCTCCAAAGACCCTGGGCCGACAGAACGTCCTTCCCTATCCCGAGGGCGGTTCGCCCGACTTCATCGACTGGGTTGATTACGGAGAGAGGAACAAGGCTTCGTCGCCCGAGGAGTTCCTCGACCGGTTCCGGGACCGGATACCCGACGACGCAACCGTCTATCTGGTCGCCAGCACCCACTACCGGACCTTCGAAGGTAAGTGCGAGGAACTGATCGGCCTGTTGAGCCAGGTCCGATCGGCGAGCAATACGATCGCACTCAACACCGACGGGCTCGATGAGGCAGCGGGGCTTTGGATCTTCAAGCCGGTGTCGTGATCGGCCACGCGCCGTCGAGCACCCCACGTTGGCGCGAGGGCCTTCTACCGGTCGCGCTCGGTTGGCTCTGGGCTCGGGTCTGTCTCTGGATCGGCTTCGCCATCTCCAACCCGTTGAGCGACGTGTTGGACACGCCCAAGAGCGGGCTGTCGTTCCACCAGATGTTCTTCATGTGGGACGGCGCGTACTACCGCGAGATTGCCGACAACTGGTACACGTCGCTGCATCCCGACGCCGCTCGGTTCTTCCCCGTCTATCCCGAACTCGCCCGACTTCTGCGTCCGGTGTTCGGCGGCAACACCGAGTGGGCGCTGCTGGTGATCAACAACGTGACGGCGTTTCTGGGCGCCTGGGTCCTGTGGAGGTTGGTGGTCGAGGTTCTCGGGCCGCCGGTGGAACTGGGGTCCGACAGGCTCGGCGCTGAGGGCAGCGGGAAGCTCGAAGGCGGGTATCCAGACGGCGGGCACCCAGACGGCGCGCATCCGGACGGTACGGGCCAGAGCGGCTGGCTGCACCTGCGACAGATGTTCACCCCAGCGTGGGATCTTCGCGTCACAGGAACCGACGCCAGCCTCATAGCCGGCCGCGCTTCGTGGCTGGTCGCAATATTTCCCGCCGCCTTCGTTCTGGCGCTCGCCTACACCGAGGGCCTTGCATTGCTGCTCTGTGCCGCAACCCTGCTGGCGCTCCAGCGTCGCAGTTTCGTCGCCGCGGGAGCGTTGGCGCTTGTCGCTGCCGCGCTCCGACCTGTCGGAGGCCTGCTGCTCGTGCCGATCGTCATCGAGCTGTGGCGGGCACGTCCCCGTCCGGCTGCTTGGCGTCAGTCGATCGCCGTCGCCGGCCCACTTCTCGGGTTTGTCGCTGCAATCATCTGGATCGAACGCTCGACGCATGACCTGCTGGTGCCGTTCCGGCTCCAGCAGGAAATTCGGGGGGGTTTCCAGGACCCGGTTACCAGGGTGCTCGAGCCCATCGGTGAGTTGTTCAAGGGCAACTTCCGCGACACCTACAACCTGGGTTTCATGCTGGTGCTGATCTTTCTGGGATACCAGGCGGTCAGACGTCGCCAGCCGCTGTCGTGGATCGTCTTCTCGGCCATCTCGCTGGTGATCCTGCTGTCGTCACAGGTCACCGACTCCCTGGGCCGCTACGGGCTGGTGGTGGTGCCATTCGTGATCGCGCTCGCCCAGTGGACCGACCGGCGCTGGCGCCAGGTACTGGTGGGCGTCGGCTGTTCCATAGGGTTCATCTGGCTGACGAGTGAAGCGCTACTGACCCGAATGGTGCCCTGAGAGCACCGCCGCGTTCGGACGTCAGGAAATACTGGACAGTTAGGAGACGCTGGACCTTCGCGAGATGCTGGACCTTCGCGAGATGCTGGACCGTTAGGAAATGAAGGCTGCCCCACGCATGTAGGGGCGCAGCAGGTCAGGGATCCGCACCGAACCGTCGGGCTGACGGTAGGTCTCGATGATCGCCGCCCACACCCGAGGTACGGCCAACGCCGACCCGTTGAGCGTATGGAGGATCTTCGGTCCCTTGCCACCCTCAGGCTTATAACGAAGGTTGGCCCGACGAGCCTGGTAGTCGGTGAACCAAGAAACCGAGCTGACTTCCAACCAGTTGTCGGCACCCGGCGCGTAGACCTCGATATCAAAGGTCCGTGCCGCAGAGTTCCCGATGTCACCTGAGCACAGATCAAGGATCCGGTAGGCGAGGCCCAGTTCGGCGATAACCGACTCCGCCCGTTCGAGGATCTCGGCGTGCATTGCTGGTGCCTGCTCCGGAGTCGTATAGGCGAGGATCTCGACCTTGTCGAACTCATGCACCCGGAGCAACCCGCGGGTGTCCTTGCCGGCCGAGCCGGCCTCTCGCCGGAAGCAGCTCGTATGGGCGCAGAACCGCATGGGCAGTTCGGCCTCGGAGACGATCTCATCGCGACCCAGAGACGTGAGGGGCACTTCGGCGGTCGGAATGGCCCACAGGTCGTCGCGTTCAATCCGGTAGGCCTCCTCCTCGAACTTCGGAAGGTGACCGGTGGCCACCAGGGTTGAGGTCTTCACCAGTGTCGGCGGACGAACCTCTTCATAGAGGTCGACGTTGCGATCAATGGCCAGTTGACACAGCGCCCGGACGAGCGCCGCTCCCTGCTTGCGGTACATGACGAACATCGACCCCGACATCTTCACTGCCCGTTCGACATCGAGGATTCCGAGCTCCTCGGCGACCTCCCAGTGCGGGACACGCTGATGATCGGCATAGGAGTCTGGATCGAACTGTTCGACCCGCAGAACGACGTTGTCGGCCTCGCCGGCACCATCGGGGCAATCTTGCGCCGGGAGGTTCGGAACTCGGAGAAGCATCGAATGGAGCTCCTCCTCCATCTGATCCGCCTTCAGGTCGAGCGACTTCTCCTCGTCGCCCAACAGGCGGCTCTGGGCCTGGAGCTCCGCTGCCGCTTCGGCGTTGTTGTCACGGAACAGCTTGCCGACCTCGTTGGAAATTGACCGGATCTCGGCCCTCAGAGAATCACGAGTGGCCGAGAGCTTCCGAAGCTCCGAGTCGAGATCGGCGATCCTGTCGATAACAGCTGTGTCGTCTCCCCGCCGGGCTATTCCGTCCTTGACCACTTGGGGTTCGGCACGGATCAGGCGCACGTCAATCATGTCTTGAAGCTAGCGGTAGATCGCACGCGATCCGAACCCCGTTCTGGGCCCGGCAGTTCCATAGTGGGCTTCGGCGACGGGGTCTCTGGTGGGGTGCGCGATGGGGTTCGTGGCCGCCTTCCGATCGCTGTAGGTTCCTGAAGTGCCACAAAGTTCGACGGACAGCACCGCAGCAGCGGTTGCGGTCCAGAATCTCGTCATTCGTTACGGCGATCTGATTGCCGTCGATGACGTGTCCTTCAGCGCCAACAGCGGCGAGATCACGGTCGTGCTCGGGCCGAACGGGGCAGGAAAGACTTCGACCATCGAGCACCTGGAGGGATTCCGACCCGCGGCCGGCGGTTCCGCCAGGGTTCTGGGCCTCGACCCGATAGCCGACCATCATCGGTTGAGCTCCAGGGTGGGGATCATGCTCCAGCAGGGCGGAATTCCGACGGCAATCCGCCCCTACGAACTGCTCCGACAGTACAGCGGATTCTTCGCAGACCCCCTCGACGCCGAGGAGCTGTTGTCGATGGTCGGACTGGTCGACCGGCGGCGGACCCCCTACCGGCGACTGTCGGGTGGGGAGCAGCAACGCCTGTCGCTCGCCCTGGCGCTGATCGGCCGACCCGAAGTCGTGTTTCTCGACGAACCGACCGCCGGTATCGACCTGTCAGGGCGCGATCTGATCCGTTCGGTGGTCCTGGATCTGAAGGACCGCGGAGTGTGCGTCGTGATCACCACCCACGACCTGGCGGACGCAGAGAGCCTGGCAGATCGGGTGGTCATCTTCGACCACGGTCAGATCGTGGCGGACGGCTCCCCGTCGGAGCTCGTGTCGAAGGAGTCCTCCGACGAGTTGCTCTTCGCCACCGCCATCGGGCTGGACGTCGAACGGATGAGTTCCGAGATCGGGGCAGTCGTCAGCGTTGTTGCTCCCGGCGAGTACAAGGTCGCCGCCGACCCGGACCCCGGGCTGGTCGCAAGGGTGACGTCGTGGCTCGCCACCGAGAACCTCCAACTCCTCGATCTACGGGCAGATAGACAACGAC
>JBATWQ010000267.1:0-4432 GCA_049672765.1 Microthrixaceae bacterium
CGAGTGGATCGACCCGTTCTTCAGGCTCCGCAAGCCCGAACTTGACGCGCTGTACACCTACGACGGATATCTCATCGTGTCGCAGCGGTTCCGGGAGGTTGTAGGTGATCACGGGGCGCTATACGACGTTCTGCCCTCTGAACCCGGTCAACTCTCGCTCCGCGCGGAAAGGAGGCGCGCTTCGACACGGTACGCTGGAAGACAAGGTTCGAGGGACTGTGCGAAGCATGTGGGCGCTACGACGCAGTGGCCGGTCCCACACCGGTCTTTCTGATCGACGAGCAGCCGCTGCCTGATCGCTTGGTACGAACCGACATCGAGTTCGGCTCAGGAGACGAAAGCATCCTCTGGTTCTCATGGGGGAAGGACTTGGTCGGGAGCTCCCGGCTGCTGGCCTCAATGGTGTGGATCTGGTCGAGGTACGCGGCGCGTGATGCGGCTGGTGTGGCGTGTGGTCCTGTGCTTGGCTCTCATTGAGGCCCTCGTGGCGGGCCAGACAGTTGGCGCCGTCGCTGAGGCTGCGGTACCTGCTGGTGAGGCTCGGCTCCCGAGCTTCGACCACTCGGCGGCTGAGGCTGCCGCATCTGCTGAGCCCTCGAAAGCTTGGCATGTCTTGCGTCAGGGTAGATGTCGCATTTGTTGGGCGGACTGACGAGCTGATTTAGAGGCCGAGCCCGTCCTGACGACCCGACGCACCGCACGCCCGTCATAAGATCTGAAGTATCTTGACTGAGCGGTCAAGTGGCGCCGGGGGACGGGCGTCACACTCGACGACGACCCGGGAGGGCCAATGAACGCAAACGCCACCACAACGGTTGACTCCGACGAGGCGCAGGTCACGGCGCTCGTCAACGAGCTACTCGCCGAGTTTCCTCCGGCGAGTACCGACGAACGGCGATTCTTGGAGGCCCAGTTCGACAAGGGACTGGCGTGGGTCCACTTTCCGGTCGGACACGGTGGACTCGGACTCAGTCCCAAGCTCCAGCGACTCGTCATCCAGCGGGTCAGCGCGGCCGGTGGACCTATCGGCGGCCAGAAGAACCCCATCGGCTACGGCATGTGTGCTCCGGCTGTCATGACCCACGGAACCCCGGCCCAGTGGGAGATGCTGCGGCCTCTGTTCTCCAATGAACACGTCTGGTGCCAGATGTTCTCCGAACCGGGCGCCGGGTCAGACGTCGCCTCCCTCGCCATGCGAGCCGATCGCGACGGCGACGAGTGGATCCTCAACGGTCAGAAGGTCTGGACGACCCTGGCCCACATCTCGTCATACGGCCTCGTCATAGCGCGGACCAACCCGGACCTTCCCAAGCACAAGGGAATCACGGCCTTCATCGTCGACATCCACGCCCCCGGGGTCGACGTCCGTCCGTTGCGCCAGATGACCGGTGAGGCTGAGTTCAACGAGGTCTACCTGACCGACGTGAGAATCCCCGACACGATGCGCCTCGACGACGTAGGTCGTGGTTGGGCTGTTTCGATCACGACTCTCATGAACGAGCGGGTCTCGATCGGCGGAGGCACACCTCCGAAGGGATCGGGGCCGATCGGCCAGCTTGTAGACGTCTGGAACAACCTGCCCGAGAAGAACGAGGCCCAACGTGACGAGGTCATGAAGCTGTGGGTCCAGGCCGAAGTGAACCGGCTGACGAACATCCGCTCCTCACAGCTGCGCAAGTCGGGCACTCCCGGACCGGAGGGCTCCTTCGCCAAGCTCGCAATGGCCGAGTTGAACAAGGCCATCTACAGCCTGGCGATAGACCTGATGGGTCCGAGCGGAATGCTGTACGAGTCATATGAATTCGTCCGTCCCAGCACCGCGCTCTTTGGGGCCGACATGCACAAGAACTTCCTGCGGGCGAGGGCCAACTCGATCGAGGGCGGAACCTCTGAGGTTCTGCGCAACATCATCGGTGAGCGAGTTCTAGGCCTTCCGGGCGATGTACGGGTCGACAAGGTCGCCCCGTGGAAAGAAGTCCCCCGCAACTGATCGCAGGGGACCCGGCATCGGCCGGAGCGGGCCTAGCCTGTAGGTATGCCACGTCGTACCAAAATCATCGCCACAATCGGTCCAGCATCCGGTTCTGCTCCCGTGCTCCGAAAGATGATGGAAGCCGGGATGGATGTGGCCCGCCTCGGCCTGGCACACGGAACCGTCGACGCAGCCCTTGAGCGCTACAGGCTGATCCGCAGCGTCGCCGCTGACGTGGGTCGCGAGGTCGGAATAATGGTCGACCTGCCGGGTCCCAAGGTTCGGCTGGGCTCCTTCGGGTCATCGCCCGTGATTCTCGAATCCGGGAGCCTCGTGACGGTCGTTCCGGGTCGCCCCGAGTCGGACGACAAGACCTTCGGCGTCGACTACGACCAGCTTCTTGTCGATGTCCATGCGGGGGACCACCTGGCAGTCGGCGACGGAAGCGTCACTCTCCAGATCGAATCCGTCGCCGGGGACTCGGCCACCGCCCGAATCCTCCACGGAGGAACTGTGCAGGGCAGCCCCGGGCTACACGTTCCTTCGGAGCGGCTCGGCATTCCGTCACCCACGCCCGATGACCTGGTCAAACTCGACGCCTTCGTCGACGCCGGTGTCGACATGGTCGCACTTTCGTTCGTCCGCTCCGGTCACGACATCCGCAAGGTCGGCACCGAGCCCTACCCACGGGGACCGCTGCTGGTCGCAAAGATCGAAACCCGTGCAGCGGTGGACAACCTCACCGGAATCATCGAGGCCTCGGGAGCCATCATGGTCGCCCGCGGGGACCTGGGTTCAGAACTCGGGATCGAGGAACTTCCGCACGTCCAGAAGCAGATCATCCGGGATTGCATCGCATCGGGCAAGCCGGTCATCACGGCGACGCAGATGCTCGAATCGATGATCACTGCGCCATCCCCGACGCGTGCAGAGGTCTCCGATGTTGCAAACGCAGTGTTCGACGGAAGCTCCGCGGTCATGCTGTCGGGCGAGAGCGCCATCGGCCATGACCCGGTCAACGCCGTCGCGACGATGGCCCGGGTCGCCGAGCGAGCCGACCAGGATTTCGACTTCGCGGCCTGGGCTCGACGCATCCGCTTGATGGGCCGTATGGCGAGTGTCAGCGGTGACGCCCGGATCACCGATGCAATGTCGGGTGCGACCTGGCGGGCTGCGACCGAAATGGGGGTCGACGCGATCATCTGCATCTCGGAGTCCGGCTTCACCGTCCGGTCGATCGCACGGTTCAGGCCCCAGATGCCGATCATCGCCTTCAGTCCGGTCGAGAGAACCGTCCGCCAGTTGACCCTCAGTTGGGGTGCTACTCCGCTGCTGGCGCCGCATCGGGTCGACAGCCTTTCGATGATGGACGAACTGGTTTGTATTGCACGCGACGGTGGTCACGTGAGAACCGGAGACACCGTGGCGGTCCTGGCCGGAGCGGGTGGAGGAGCCGAACTTCACGCCACCGACGTTCTGCGAATCATGCGGGTCAAATGACAGACGGTTCTGCCACCGCGACCAGCGGCCCCACCCAGCCTGACTCCATTCAGCCTGACCCCACCCGGCAGCGGTCTCCCGCACCGGTCGAGACAAGTACCGTCGACGGGCTGGCCGTCACCAGGAGACGTCACTCCGATATCGACCCCGCTCGCCCGACGGTGTTTCTGGTGCACGGAGCGATGGATCGTGCCGCCAGCTTCGGTCGGGTCATGCGCAGGCTCGTTGAGTTCGACGTGATCGCCTATGACCGGAGGGGTTACGCAGGTTCGGGCCCCACCTCGCAAACCGCCGAGAACCCAGCCCCGCGACCGGGCTGGGACCCCCAGGACGCCCGAACAGATCCCCGTGCGGGCCTCGACGCATTAGGCCTCGACGCAATCAGTGGCCACGCCGAGGACCTTCGCAAGTTGATCGAATGGTCTGGGGCAAGGCACGCGGTCGTGGTCGGGCACAGTCTCGGCGGGACCGTCGCGCTCGCCCTCGCAGCCCGGGAACACAGCGAGCAGGCCCCCGGCCGCAGCGCAGATGTTCTTGTGGCGCTTGGGGTCTTCGAGTCACCCGCGCCCTGGCTCGACGGGTCTTTCGCAAGCGTCGGCCGAGGCGCAATCGAAGTGGCAAAAGCCCAGGGCGACGAGGCAGGGGCAGAGCACTTCTACCGACTGATGATCGGCGAAAAAACATTCGATCGGCTACGGGACCGGGACAAGGCCGCCAGACGTGCGGAAGGGCCCGCCCTGATAGCGGAGCTGCGTGCTCTGCGGGATCCGTCCCTGGCCATCGACCTTTCAACGGTCACCGTGCCGACGATCATCGGGACCGGCTCGACCAGCAGCACCTCGCTGCGTCACGGAGCCCAACTCATAACCGAAGCTCTTCCCGACTCCTGGGGTGTCGAGATTGCCGGGGCCGGACACGGAGCCCACCTGACCCACCCCGACGAGTTCGCCGCCTACGTAA
>JBATWQ010000268.1:0-2362 GCA_049672765.1 Microthrixaceae bacterium
GAGCAGTACCGGGGACCACCAGAGGGAGATGGCATCTGATCAGGCCGCTTGTCTCACCGATATGGGGACGAATACGGGTATTTGGTTTTAGGACGGCGACCTGGGCCAGCATCATCCCAGGAATCTCGGATACCAGGGAATGGAGGAAGGGGAACTCCTTGCAGTTCCGGTGCGTCTTCATCCCGAAAGAGTAGAGGTCCAGCGTCAGCCAACCTTCGTTGGAGTAGCCCCACTGGAGCCAGTTCGGACGCAGCTTGGCCCGTCGGTTCTCATAGAAGTCGAGCACCTCGGCCTTGATCTCTTCGTAGTTGTCCTCGAGGAGCTTGGCGACGTCGCTTTCGGAAACGTCCCACCACGCTGGGTACTTGCCGCCGTAAAATCCCGCGCCTGTTGCCCAGTAGTAGGGCTCCTCGTAATCCGAGGGTCGCTCTACCGACTTGCCGCTGATGGATTTGATAAGACTCATCCCCACTCCGCCCTATTCAGCTCTGCGAGCACAGAAGGTCGACCACCTGGCCGACAGTTTTCACATCATTCAATAGCTCTTGCCTGACGGCCACGTTCAGATCTTCTTCCATGAAGACCATGATCTCAATGATGTCGAGACTGTCAGCACCGAGATCCTCGGCGAATCGGCTCTCGTACGTGATCCGGCTCTTGTCGAGACCGAGAACTCTCGCCGCCTCGGTGGCATAGCGCCCAAAGACCTCATCCCTCGTCATGTTCGGGCCCATCCCCTCATATATAGCAACCAGTGCCCCAGCACCTTCCGCTTCGGTGGCGCAGTATACCGGCCTTTCTTGGCTCAAGGCCGGAAGACCCGGTTCACTTTGTCGTCCGTTAGCCACCGCTGAGGTCCACGGGCAGAAGCTACTCTTGGCCGGTCGGCTGGAGGACACGGCGTGTCCAAGTTTCGAAGGGAAGCGCGTATGGCGCGGATCGCGTTGGTCACCGGTGGGTCCGGCTTCGTGGGTGGCCATCTCTCCGAACGACTCGTCGACAACGGCTGGACAGTTCGAGTTCTAGACCTCCGTCGCCCTGCTCTCGAACGCCCGGTGGACTGGATCGATGCTGACGTCCGAGACAAAGAGGCGATGACACGGGCTGCGGCCGGGGTGGAAGTCATCTTTCATCTGGGAGCAGTTGTCGGTGTCGACAGAGCTATTCAGGACCCTGTCGAGTCGATCGATGTGACCGTCACCGGAACCCTCTGCGCCCTGGAGGCAGCTGCCGCGCGTGGCGCGTCTCTCGTGCATCTGTCGTCGAGTGAGGTTCTCGGAATGAATACCGACCTTCCCTGGACCGAGGAGTCGAACCGGGTACTCGGCTCGGCACTGACCGACCGCTGGAGTTACGGATCCGCCAAGGCGGCGGCCGAACATCTGGTGCTGGCCGGCGCACCCCTCAGGTCGGTGGCTGCCACGGTTATTCGCCCGTTCAACGTCTACGGGCCCAGACAGGAGCGCCGCTTCGTAGTCCCGTTGATGCTGGACGCAGCCCTCAGCGGCTCTGCTGTCCGCGTCCATGGCGACGGCACCCAGACCAGGAGCTTCACCTATGTAGATGATGTTGTGTCGGGAATCGTCGCTGCGGGAAACAAGCCCGGGGTAGGCCCCTTGTTCCATCTCGGATCGACCGACGAGGTCTCGATCATGTCGCTGGCGAAACTGATCGTCGACAAGTCGGCGAGCTCATCCCCGGTCTGTTTGGAGGACCCTTCGGTCACGTGGGGTGAACGGTTTGAAGACATCGGTCGACGGCTGCCGGATGCATCCCAGGCGCAGTCCTTGCTGGGCTGGACAGCGACGACCAGCCTTGAACGCGGTCTGGATCGGACCATCGAGTGGGCGCGTTCCACAGGATGGTGACACACCCGACCGCGGGACCGTCAGAGGGTCACACGGCGCCAGGTGGACCAGGTGACCACGTTGGTCTCGACGACCGCCTGGTGCGCTATGACCGTCAGCTGCTTGCCGATCCGGAGATCCAGGAGAAGCTCCGTCGTGCGGGCTACGTAGAGTGCGGCCGTGTCCTCGACGACGACCGGTTGCTGGCCGTGCGACAGGTTGCGTTCGATTTTCTGGAGAGCCTCAACGAACCATGGGGAGAGGCATTTCTGACCACGGGGCGCATCAGCGACCCGGTCCTGCGTGCCGAGGCCACCCAGCGAGCAGCGGACCTGGTTCTTCCAGCACTTGCCCCGTACTTCATTCCGGAAGTCCGGCTCCGCGGATCAGCCCTGCAGATCAAGCCCCCATCGCGGTCGAGCGAGCTGAACAGCCATCAGGATTCGTCCTTGGTGGATGAACGCCGGTGGCTCGGTGTGTACGCGTGGATCGCACTCGATGACACCGGTGTACAC
>JBATWQ010000269.1:0-4175 GCA_049672765.1 Microthrixaceae bacterium
GGCCTCGATCGCCCGCAGGTCTCTGACCAGATCGTCGTAGTCCGCGTCGGGAATGAGGGGCGAGTCGTTGTCGTAGTAGGCGGCGTTGTGGGTCGCGATCTGGCTACGGAGCCAGTCGGCGCGACCGGCCGGGTCCAGTTCGGCGTCGGGGCCGTCGGTGGTGCCTGTCGCCCCCGGGGTGGCTGTCGCCGTTGTTGAATCGTCTGTTGGCCTCATTGGAAGCAACGCTAGTCACCGGCAGTGACACCCGGGGTCGCCACGGAGGGGAGATCAGTGGCTCAGGGACACTGGTCATCGGCCACTGTGCCGACGCCCCTGCCGTGCGCCGATACGACTTCGGCGCACGCTCAGGCGCCGAGAGACAGGCGGGTGCCTATCGCCTGGCGACGGACCCTCACCGAGAGGGAATCGACCAGACCGAGGGCCCTGACAACCTGTGAATCGCCGAAGTTCCCCAGGCCGTCGGAGGGGCCGACCAAACTGCTGGCCCGCAACTGGAATGGATCCATTCCCTCGCCGACCAGAGAACACCAGATTCCCCCGAGACGGCGCCAGAACAGCTCTTCCCCGTCACCGAGAGGTTGGTCCACCGGGACTGCTCCCCACGCGATGCTTCCGCCGGCGTCGAGGAAGGCGTTCAGGACCGGCGCGGCCGACAGCATTCCGTCGTCGGCGGGAGCCGAGATCAATGAGACCCCGGAGCCGATGATGGACGGCCAATCGGTTCGTCCAGACACGTGGATCCCGATCAGGAGCTCACCGTGGTCGGGACAGGTGTCGAGTGCGTCGACAGTCGGGATTAGGGCTGCGGTGATCTCAGATGGTGCCAGCGGGAAGGTCGGGTGCATGGCACCGACCAAGCCCGGTTCGGCCATGACCACCACCACAGAGTCGCTTCTGACCACCGATCGGTAACGGGCCAGCATCTTTGCAGCAAGGTCCGGAATGACCCGTTGCGAAAGTCCCAGAGCCTCACCGGTCGGCATACCAGCTGCACGGAGTGCGAGGGCGAAGCTGATCGGACCGAGCACCCCGATTCTGGTTCCGACGAATTGGTCGGCGTTGTCCAACCTGTGAGCCGCGATCCGTCGCAGGAAGATCTCGAACGGCTCGAATGACTCTGATCTCAGTTCGACATCGACGGCGACCGAGCGGGAATCGAAGCCGACGGGGAGTTCGACCATTCCGCGGGAATCCAGACGGAGCCCGACCACTGCGGAGACGGCCTGTGCCAAGAGGGAGTATCGACTTGTCGCCGAGCTGGGAACGGTCGGGAAGCTCGGCTGGGTGGAAAGCGCGAGTTCGACCGCCGCACCGGGCGACGTGAACGGTAGGTCACCGACCGAGGTGGCCAACCCGAATGGCAGTTCTACGAGCCTCCCCATGGCCCCGTTGTTAGCGGTCGGTGCTCGAGACGCGCAAGTCTGTAGCTGTGAGCGCATCCCCTTTTACCTGGGCAGTACGAGTTCTATGGCTGAGTCTTCCTCTGACCCTCGGTGACCTGTTCGCCCGGGTCCTCGAGGGCCGTTCCACCGAGGCGGTGGTGGTCTGGAGCCTTGCCCTCTGGGCAGGCTGGGTATCGGTCCTGCTCGCGTCGCTGATTCTCCAACCCGTTACCCTTACCTATTTGCGAATAATGGTGCCGCTTGCCGCTGCGCTCGGGTTGGTGAGCCTGGTCGTGAGGGAGCCGTCGCTGATCGGTGTGGTCGGATTGGGGTGCGCGCTGGTGGCAGGCGGGTTGGCACTCGGCGGTGATGTCGGGGGTGACTTCGTCAACGGAGCGTCCTATGGCGACGAGCGCAGGCTGTCCCTGCGGCCGCCGTCGGCGCTGCTTCTCGGCCCGATGCAGCTGGTCTGGTTCGTGGTTGTTGCACTGCCGGTCGCGGGCGTCGCCCTGCTTGCAGCGAGCAACTGGATCTTCGGCGTGATCCTCCTGGCGGCGGGAGCGGTCAGCTCCTGGTGGGGATTTCGAACCTTGTACCGACTGGCGACCCGCTGGCTCGTGCTGGTGCCCGCCGGTCTGACCGTTGTCGACCACCTGACCATGGCTGAGCCGACGCTGCTCAGACGGGATGCGATTCACCGACTTGGTCCCGCACCTGTGGACCTCGATGCCCTGGACCTGACCGGCGGCTCGACTGGCCTGGTCGTCTCGGTCGAGTTCACCGAGGCTCTTTCACTCGTTCCCGCAGCGCCCCGGAAGCAGGCAGCCGAAGCGGTGTCCGTTTCGGCGATCCTGCTCAGCCCCACCCGTCCGGGGCAGTTGCTGGCACAGGCCGAGTCGCGTCGGATTGCGGTGGACCGGACCTGAGCCAGGTTTGAGCTGATCCGGGTTCGAACTGGATCGGAGAGCGCTGAGCCAGATCAAGTGGGAATAGAAGATGCCCGACCGTTGGACGGCCGGGCATCTTCCTACGACTTCGTTCTAGATGCTCCCCGGTGACAACCGGAGGAACAGGTACCGCTAAGTCGGTTTGTCTTTGTTGATCAGTGGACGTTGCTACGGCGACGGACCACCAGGAGGGATCCACCGGCGAGAACTGCAACCACACCGACCAAGGCGATGGTGGTCGAGTCGCTACCGGTGAAGGCGAGTGAGTTTGCCTCAACCTCGGCCTGTACCGGCGGGGAGGACTTGAGCGCAGTCTTGGACTGAACCTCGCCCCCCACGTAGGACCCGTTGCCTTCCTGGGCGCCTGCGACCGAAGAGAAGGCCAGCACGGCAAGGAAAGCGAGGGCGATTGCTGCAACTGATGAACGAAGTGTCGTACGCATAGTTGCAACGTAACACTCTCGCATGAGGATTAATAGTCGTAGGAATCAGATCGTGTTGGGTAAATGCACCCTCCCCATGTGCCCTTTATGTCGCATGAAAACGATGGGGTATTGAGTGCTCAGCCAAGTTTGTCGAGGGCTAGTTCCTTGTCTCCGCCGTCATTCCATTTCAGTGAACCCGCGCTCCATGTGACCGAAGGAAACCGCGCAGAGGGGAGCACGTTGATTGTCTTCCACGATGTCGGCAGGTCGAAGGCCACCTCGATGTGTTTTGTCTGGCCCCTGGGAACGACAACCCGGATGATGATGACCTTCGTTGGCCCATCGATCGCCGTTCCCACTATCTCTGCGCCGGTGGAGGACGGGTCTCCGGCACCGCCGGGCACGGTAAGGCTCAGATAGCCCAGGTAATCGCCAGCCGTTAGACCCAGTCCAGCGACCGGACCTTCTACATAGGCGGGGAGGCCCCCCGGTGAGGTGTTGGTCAACGTGACGCTGGTGACGAGGTGTCTTGTCGAGTCGGTGGTCTTCGAGGAGAGTTCCGACGTCACTTCGAGGAACTGGTCCAGCTTGTTTCCACCACGGTTGATGACAGACAGCATCACATCGTTCTCGGCGAGGGTCCCGGACAATCCAAGGGAAACCCATCCGGCCTGCTGAATCGGATCCGAGGACCACATCATCAGGTGGCGTCCACGTCCGATGGCGGTGAATGCCTCAAGCATGTCGGCCAGCGGGACATTGCCGTTGTTGAAGGATTCGAATATCGCGGCCGCGACATCACCGAGGTGGGCCCGTCGCTCGTCCTGTCCGGCTGATGTGAGCGACTTGTACTGCTCAACAAGGAGAACGTGAAGGACATTGTCTGCCGAGATCACTGATTGCTGGCCCGAATCGTCGTTCACGAAGATGGGTCCCGAAACCTTCAGCAGCTTCCTCAGGCCTACGACGTCGATGGCCATCGCTCCGTCGACCTCACCCCGACCCGAGGACTTCCACATCTCCTTGGCCATACGCGCCGACTCGTCGAATCGGGGGGTCAGGTTGAGGTTCCGCCACTCCTGGGTCGGCGTGAGCGGCCCCCAGAGTGCCTCGAGGGTCGGATCCAGGCGTGCCCCCGGGGCTGGGAGGAACATGTCGCCGGTCGGAGTGAAGGCACCGAGTTGAAAGCGCCCGTGAGACGTCGCCATGACACCGATCTGGAGGAACATTCCCGATCCGGCGCGCATCTCTCCGTTGTTGGCGGCGAGGACCAGATACTTCTCGGGTCCACCGAGGAACGCCCGGGTCCCCTTCACCCCGGCGATGGCGTCGTCGAGTGTCGTCGTGGCTTCGTGGTACTGCTCGGAGAAGCGGTTCCGCGCGCTGGCCAGGGGGCCGATCAGGCCATCGGCAGGTCC
>JBATWQ010000270.1:0-2740 GCA_049672765.1 Microthrixaceae bacterium
CGCCTTGGACGCTCTGGAAGGCGACGATCGTCGGCGCTTCGAACGGCACCTGGAGATCAACCCTGAGGCGGCGGAGGAGGTCGCCGGTTTCCATGAGACCGCTGCCCGGCTAGCAGCCCTGAGGTCCGAGCAGCCGTCCGCCGCTCTGAGGGGCGAGGTTCTCGGCAAGCTCGGCGAGATCCGACAGGAGCCGCTCCGTCTGGACATGGTCGCCTCTCGACGCCGTGAGCGAATGCTGGTCCGGGTCGCATCGGTTGCCGCAGCGGTGGTGCTGGTCGCGGTAATCGGGCTGGGTGGATACATCCTTGGCTCGAGCAGTGGCCCGACCTCCAAAGAAACCGCCAGCGCAGATCAGCAGGTCGCCGACCTGGTCAGCAAGCCGGACACGGAACTGATTCGACTCGGCGCTGCAGGTGAGCCGAGCGCGGTGCTTCTGTTCTCGCCATCGGGGCGCAAGGCCATGGTCATGGCAGACGGCATGTCGTCGCCGCCGGAGGGCCACGTTTATGAGTTCTGGCACGTGCGCGGAGATGACGCCAAGAACGTCGGCCTGTTCAGTCCCGACACCGACGGTGTCGTGCGCAAGGCGATGGACGTCGAACTTGCTCCCGGTGATGTCGTCGGTGTGTCCATCGAACCGGTAGGAGGATCGGAAATTCCGACCACACCGATGATCATGAGCGCCACCGTCTGACACCTCTCGGCGCTGAGCGATCCACCATGACCCCCACTGTCTCGCTACCCTCCTGGCGGTGGCGGCACCCGGAACGGGGACACGACCGCTGTTTGTTTGCCGCTGATCAGCACTGGAGGATGTCGCATGACGTATCGACTGTGGCAACGCCTGGCACTCGGATACCTGGCCCTGAACTCGCTGGTGGTCGGGCTATGGGCGCAACTCGCACCTCGATCCTTCTATGACGACTTTCCGGGCCTGGGCGCCGTCTGGGTCGCCGTGGATGGGCCCTACAACGAGCACCTGATCCGAGATGTCGGCGGGCTGAACCTGGCTCTTTCGGCCGTCCTGATAGCTGCACTCGTGACCCTCAGCGCGCAGCTGGTTGGCGCCGCTGCGGTCGCTGCGCTCGTCTACGGGTTTCCGCATCTGGTGTACCACCTGTTCAACACCGATGGCCTGCGCACCGGCGACGTGATTGCCAGCATCGGCGGACTCACGTTGTTCGTTCTGCTGGGGGTGTCGCTACTCCTCGTCACCCGGGCCACCACGCGCGGGGCAACGAGAGGCCGCTAGCCGCAGCTGGTTGTCGGCCGACAGGGGCTGGTCGGGGAGGGATCGCGCGGTCGGCCCGCAAGCCTCTGATGGCAGACTCGTGTGGTGCCAGAGGGCGACACCATCCACAAAGCTGCGGCCCGCCTGCGACCGGCGCTCGTGGGCCAGCAGCTGACACGCTTCGCCGCAGACCGGATGTCGGGCACACGACCCAGGCTCGGTGAAACGATCGAGGCGGTCGAAGCAGTTGGAAAGCACCTGCTGATCCAGTTCTCCGGCGGGTTGACCCTTGAGACCCACATGCGGATGACCGGTTCTTGGCACTTGTACGCGCCAGGGGAGCGGTGGAGGAAGCCGGCACACCTGGCTCGTTGTGTGATCGAGGTCCCCGAGCGCGTTGCGGTGTGTTTCTCGGCACCGGTGGTGAGGACCTTCCCCACGAGACGACTCGGTGGCAGTGCCGACCCGATAGGCCACCTCGGTCCAGATCTGGCCGCTCCCTTGGACACGACAACGAGGGACCTTTCACCCGAGGTCGTCCGTGCTTGTGTCGACCGGATGGATGAGGTTTCTGGTCCGGACCGGGCGATCGGCGATGTCCTGCTCGACCAGCGTGTGGCCAACGGGGTGGGCAACGTATACCGCTCGGAAGTCTGTTGGGCGTGTCACGTCTCGCCGTTCACGCCCCTCGGCGAGGTGCCCGACGAGCTGCGCGCCACGCTGATCGTCACCGCGGCCAGGCTGCTACGGGCAAATCTCACCACGCGCCGCCGAACGACGGTTCCGGGTGGTCTAGCCGTCTACGGACGGCGGAGGGCGCAATGTCGGCGTTGCGGAGGACCTGTCCGTTGGAACAACAAAAGTGAGAACGGGCGCATCGTCTACTGGTGCCCCGGTTGTCAGCTGTAGCAATTGCTCGACTCGGTGTCACCCGCCTGTGGCATAATTAGATCATAAGTCAGCTAACAGGTGGAGGAAGCAGATGATGGCGAACACAACAGGCGGCAGGTCGAACAGGGGCAGGGCGATTGGAGCACTAATAGGCCTGGCGATAGGAGACGCCGTGGGCACCGCGCTCGAATTCCAGCGTCCCGGATCATTCGCCCCGATCAGCGACATTGTGGGCGGCGGACCCTTCCGCCTGCAGCCGGGACAGTGGACCGACGACACCTCGATGGCGATGTGCCTCGCGGAGTCGATCCTCGACACGGGCGTCCTGGACCCCGCAGACCAGTTGCGCCGTTATGTCGCATGGATGAAGAACGGCTACTGGTCATCAACCGGATCCTGTTTCGACATCGGCGGAACCACTTCTTCGGCTCTGACCCGATTCGATCGGACCGGTGGAGTTGTTGACGCAACGATTGATCAGGAGAGTGCGGCGAATGGTTCGCTGATGCGCCTGGCCGCCGTGCCGATCCGCTGGCACATGGACCTCCTCGAAGCTGCCGAACGTTCAGGCGAGTCCAGCCGGACGACCCACCCCGCATCCCGGCCGGTCGACGCCTG
>JBATWQ010000271.1:0-8329 GCA_049672765.1 Microthrixaceae bacterium
ACCATCGACAGCGACAACATGATGACCTGGTTGACGCCGGCCATGATCGTTGGCAACGCAAGCGGTATCTGAATCCGGGAAAGAATCTGCCCGGGTGACGCGCCGAACGCCCGCCCGGCTTCGATCATTTCCCCGTCTACCTGACGAATCCCCAGCTCGGTGAGCCGCACACCAGGCGGAATTGCGAACACCACGGTCGCCACCACACCCGAGACCACACCGATCGAGAAGAAGAACAGAGTTGGAATCAGATAGACGAACGCCGGCATGGTCTGCATCAGGTCCATCACCGGACGAATTATCCGGGACATCGCCTCCGATCGCGCTCCCAGCACACCCAGGGGAAGCGCGATGAGCATGGCGCAGGCACTGGCCACTATCACCAGGGCCAGAGAGCTCACTGCCTCGTCCCACATGTCCATGTTCACGATCAACGCGAAGCCGAGGACCGTGTAGACACCGAAGGCCCAGCTGCGCAGATACCAACCGAGTGCGGCGAGGATGAGGATCAGGACCAGGGCTGAAACGCTGGTAAGGCCGTCGTTGAGCTCGGTTACGCACCACCTCAGCACGGTCTTGATCGCACTGAGCAACCAGTCGAGGTTGTCCTCGATCCACTTGACCATGGTTTTGAACGCATCACCGATGTAAAGCCTCGGCAGCTTGTCGAGAAGATCCATCAGAGTTCACCTCCGGTAGGGCCCGCAAGCGGCCCTCCGGGTTCGGGATCCGGAAATCCGACAGCTCCGGATCCAGCACCCTGCAACGCCATTTCGTCGGCCGCAGCATCGTCCGAGGCTCCGTTCCTGGCGGTGGTGACGCTGAGGGCGTTGAGCAGCGTGACCTTTGGGATGACTCCCAGCAGACGGTGGTCCTCCGCGATAACACCGAGCGGGGCCGTTGCCTCAGCTGAATCGGCAAGCAGGTCGGCGAGCGCAGTACCTGCTGAAACAACCTTGGTGTCGGATTCAAGAATGACGCTGAGATCAGATTCTCCTCGCTCGACCGCGGCGGCCACGTCCCCGGCGGAGACACACCCGACGAGCCGCCTGTTGCGATCGACGACGAAGAGGCTGTTGAGCTGGTTCTCGCGCATCAACTTGTGTGCAGTCCGGGGACCTTGTTCGGAACCCAGCAGCGCCGCCGGTCGCTCCATGATGTTCTCGGCGGTCAGAATCCTCGAACGGTCGACGTCCTGGACAAACTGGGCAACATAGTCATTGGCGGGATCGTTGAGGATCTGTTCGGCGGTTCCGACCTGGACGATCCTGCCGTCGCGCATCATCGCTATGCGGTCCCCCATTCGCATGGCCTCATTGAGGTCGTGCGTGATGAACATGACGGTCCTGCCGAGCTTCTGTTGAAGGTCGATGAGCTGGTCCTGCATTTCACGACGGATCAGCGGATCCAGGGCGCTGAAGGCCTCATCCATGAGTAGGAGTTCGGTCCCCGTCGCCAGAGCCCTGGCGAGACCCACGCGCTGGCGCATACCACCCGAAAGCTCACCGGGAAGGCTCTGCTCCCATCCTTCGAGCCCTACCAGGCTCAGGGCCTCGGTGGCTTTATCAAACCGTTCCGACTTGTTGACACCGCGAACCTCAAGCCCGTACGCGGCGTTCTCTCCAACGGTGCGGTGGGGAAATAGCGCGAAGTGCTGGAACACCATCGACACCCGGTCCTGGCAGACCTGCCTCAGCTTCTTGGGACTCAGGTTCGAGATGTTCTCGCCGCCGACGATGATGTCGCCGGCGGTTGGCGCCAACAGCCCGTTCACCAGACGAATCAGGGTGGACTTGCCCGACCCGGACAGACCCATGACCACGAAGATCTCGCCCGGTTCGACGTCGAAGGTAGCGTCGATAACCGCTGCTGTGAGCCCTTCGTCTCGGAGTTCGTCGCGGGAAACACCTTGTTTCAACCGCTCGACAGAACTCTGGGCACCCCGTCCGAAGACCTTGTAGAGCCCCTGTGCTTGCACAAGCGGGCTGCCCATCACACCATTCCTGTCGGTAGGTGCTCAAATTTCTTTGATTTTGAATACGCGGTGCGCTCGTTTCGAACCCGCATATCTCCCTTCTGAGAAGAGTGAATCTCACCGATCTCGATAGGACGGCATGTCGTACGAGAGCACCGTTGCTCAATCGACCGGCCCGGCCTGCACCGAACCTGCATCCTCTGGCCCTTTGCGTTTCTTGTACGCGAACGGCCTTCAGTCTGCGCAACAGGGTAGGGGAGATGAATACGGGGCTGTCGAATCGTGACCGAATTGGTGACGGCCGCTCACGTCGTCGGTTCACGTCAGGCAACAGGAATCGCAGCCGGACCGCAATCTTGTATCACGTGTGATACAATGTCTCCATGTCTAATGTGTCGATCAGGGAACTGCGAAACCACGGGGGCGACGTCGTCGACCGTGCCCAGCGCGGCGAACGTCTCACGATCACCCGAGACGGAACACCGGTGGCACAACTCATCGCCCTACCTCGAGCGGGCTTATCTCTCGGGGTGCTACAGCAGCGATGGGCTCGCCTTCCCGTCATTGATCCGGGGGATCTCCGCTCCGACCTCGACGCGGTAATGGACGCGTCCATCTGACATGACACAAGGGATCCTCGACACGAGCACCCTGATCCTCCTCGGACGGATCGCAGACCTGGACGCCTTGCCGACGGAGCCACTGATCACTGCCATCACCCTGGCCGAGTTGTCGGTGGGGCCCCTCATGGCAACTACATCCGAGGTGCAGGCCGCCCGCCAAGCCCATCTCCAACAAGCCGAAGCCGACTTCGACCCACTTCCATTCGATGTGGCGTCCGCCCGTGCCTTTGGACGGGTCGCAGAATCACTGCGTCGTGCCGGGCGTAAGCCCGCCGCACGTGCATACGACGCGATGATCGCTGCGATAGCGATTGCCAACGATCTCCCCGTTCACACCTGCAACCCAAGAGACTTCGTTGGAATCGACGGCCTTGAGTTGATCGAGGTCCCACACCCTGACCAACGATGAGCCGGCTGTCGCACTCAGACGGGAAGGCTGCTGCGGATCCGATCGATGATGCCTGCTACGAGTCCTGAAGCGAGATTGGCGGGCGGGGTGTCCGGTGCGCCCGGATGGGGTCGCGTCGGCGCCAGCCTGCGCGCTTCGCTGAGAGCGTCGCCCAGGTCGGACATGTCGTTGCGCCCGAACGCCTGTCGCACCATCGGGAAGAGATCGTTCTCCTCCTCCTCGACGTGGTGTCTGATGTTCTCCATCAGGACGGTCACCTTCGGATGGAACCGCTCGTCGTCAGGCTCAAGCTTCGTGAGCTCCGCAAGGACAATCTTCACCAGGTGATGTTCCTCCAAGCTTTCCAGCGTCTGCTCCTCGGCCTCGTCGGACAGCACACGTGAGATCGGATAGAAGACCTGCTCCTCTATCGCAGCGTGGACCGAGAGTTCCTCGATCATCTGATCCACCAGCTTGCGACGGGTCTTCACTGCCCGGTCAGTCGTGTCCTCGTACTTCTTGAACAGCTTCTCGACCTTGGCGTGGTCGTCCTTCAACTGGGTAATGGCATCGGACATCGTTGAGGCTCCTCGGATAGATGTTCAGGGACCAACTACCCATTCGAGGGTCTTCTCAATCACTCTCTGTTCCACGGGGACTCCAACGGGCGAGCAGGCCATCGTGCAACCCGAAGATCGCTTTGGTCAGCGGCTCGCGCAGCTGCCGAGGGAGAAAGGCCGCCATTGGGATGGAGCGCGCCCCGAATCCGACCCGGACGACCGGTTGAGGGTCCGGGTCCAGCGCTGCCCTCACGATTGCTTCCGCAACTTCCTCGGGGTCGCCGAATTGAGACTTGGCCAGGTCGGTCAGATTCGCCCAACGCTGGCGTGCTACTGCTGTCGACGCACCACCGTCGTCGGCCACTTCGTCTCCGGCCCGGTCCCAGACGTCCGTCCCTATCGCCCCGCACTCGACCGTCACTATCTCAAGACCGATGGGCCCCGCCTCGACCCGCCAAACGTCGCTGATGACGTCGAGGGCAGCCTTGGAAGCGCCATACCAACCGGTGAATGGGATCACGCCTTCCGCAACCACAGATCCGATGTTGACAACGCGGGTGCAGCTGCCGGCAGCCACTGCGTTGCGGGCGAGGAAGACCGGACCCAGCACTGTCGACCGGAACTGCGCCTCGGCCTCACCGAAGTCGACGTCCGCGACAGCTCCAAGGAGCGTCGCCCCTGCGTTGTTCACCAGGACATCCGGGCGGCATTTCTTCATCAGGGCGGCACCCGCCCCGATGTCACCGACGTCGAGACGTTCGATGGAGAGCCACCCGGGTGGTCCACCTCCAGCACCCATCGCGTCACGCAGTCGCTGTTCGGACTCCTCGCTCCTGACCGTGCCGACCACCGTGACTCTGCGCTCGCCCAGTCGCTTCACCGTCGCGATTCCGATGTCCGAGTTGGCCCCTGTGACCAGGACGACGGTCACTCGCTGGTCCCTCGCAAAAGACGGCGCACGGCGAGGGTGGGCGCAGCGGCGAGTCCACCGACGACAATCGACTTCTTCGCACGGTCCAAACGTCGCCGCGCAAGGGCGGCTCGAGCCGCGTTGGCGCCGCACGCTCCGTGGACGGAGCCGCCCGGGTGCGCCGATGAGGAGCCGAGCAGCAGTCCTCGGATCGGCGTCTCCGCCCGGCCCAGGCCCGGCACGGGCCGAAAGACCAGCTGCTGGTGAAGCTGCGTCGTGCCACCGCTCAGGTCGCCGCCGATCAGACTCGGGTTGGCGTCCTGCATGTCGTCGGGACCCACGACCCGTCGGGCGATGATCCGATCTCTGAACCCCGGAGCGTGTGACTCGATGCGGTCATCCATCCGCTCGGCGAAACGTTGCAGTGCTTCTCCGGACAGCCTTCCCATGTGACCGATCTGCCCTCCAGCATCGGCGACGATGTTCTGTGGCACGTGTGTATAGGTCCACATCGACTCGGTACCAACGGGCGAACGGGTCCGGTCGGCCACCGTCATCTGTCCGACCAGGAGGAACGGATCCGACGGAAGTTCTCCGCTGGAGAGTTGTGCGGCGGTATGTGTCAGCTCTGTGATGCTGTCCGCCACGTGGACCGTACCGGCGTCGCCGGCTCGGTCGTCCTTCCACGGCACCGGCGCTGAAAGCGCGTAGTCGACCTTGACGGTGCCGTTCGCACGACGGAACTGCTGCATACGCGCCATGTACGCATCGGGAATGTCAGAGTCGTCGAGAAGCTCTCCGTACAGAATCTGTGCGTCGCAGGCAGCAATGACCGCGTGTCGGGCGGCGATAGAACCTGTGTCGGTCACCACACCCGCCGCCCGACCCTTCTTCACTTCGATCGAGCGCGCCGGGGTCCCCGTACGGACCGTTCCACCGGCCGATTCGAGCCGGGTGACGAGTGACCGGATGATCTCTCCCGCACCTCCGATCGGAACCGGAAACCCAACACTCTGGCCCAGTCCGACCAGCAGCCAGCCCAGGAACGCGCTCGGGGCGGCGTCGGGAGTCACATCCGCGTGCAGCGCATTGCCGGCCAGTAGAAGCGCAGGGTCGACTCCCTTGAAGTGTTCCTCGGCCAAGGTCCGCACGGGTAGAACGGACATCCGGGCGAGGTCCCACAATTCGGTACGTGCAGCCCATCCGAGCTTGATCCCTGTCTTGATCGGTGGAAACGGTGACAGGAGGGCGTCGAGCATCGGCGCTCCGAAGCGCGACCACTGTCCGCTTAGCCGAAGCCACTCGTCGTCGTCACCTGCGCCGGCCTGGTCCAGGTCCGCGGCGGTCCGCTCGGGATCCTTGTGGAGCACCGCCGCAGGCGCGTCGCGTTTCATGTGGGCCAGAACTTTTGGAGCGTGTGTCCACCTCAAACCGTGTCGCTCGAGTTCAAGCCCGGCCATTACCGGGGATGCGGCCGTCATCGGGTAGAAGGACGAGAACCGGTCGGTCACATATCCGGGATGAAGTTCATCGGACCGGACCGCTCCACCCGGCTCCTCCGCGGCCTCAATGACAAGGACGTCCCAACCGGCGTCAGCAAGCAGATTCGCCGCGACCAGGCCGTTGTGCCCGGCGCCGATTATCACCGCGTCATAGGTTTCAGGCACCTGAAGAATCCTCGACCGGGAAACCCGCTGTCGACCCGTTCTTCTCGGCCAGGCCGGCCACCCCACTGAGGACTTCCCTCAGCTCTGTGCGCGCTCGCTTCTCGGCGCCCAGTCGGTCGATCATTCTGCCGAGCAACCCGAAAGGCAGCTCGTAGTCCCCCTGGATTTTCAACCGTGTTCCCTCACCCTCGTTGAGTGGCCGAAGCTCCTCGGTCATCGTGTATGGAGTCCCACCGGGAAGCGAACCGGAGATTCTCAACATGCGATTTCGCTCGACATCCTCAACCCGCCATTCAGAGGTCCAGTCCTTCTTAGCGAACCTTACGGTCTGTATGAACGTCTGGCCCACGTGGTCCAACAGGCCCTCGGTCTCGACGCTGGTCGTCGAACTCGACAACTGAGGTAGCAGGGAAACGTCGGCCAGGACGCTCCAGACCACCGCCGGGCTGGCAGCTACATCCACACTTTCACGAAGACTGGGCACGCTTGTTCCTTGCTTTGTTCGGCTCTGCCTGGCCATTGGACGCTGCCTGGCCATTGGACGCTGCCTGACCGTTCGCCGCTGGACGGCTCTCGTCCTGAGGTCTGGTTGACCTCAACTTCGAGCGAGCCAGAACTACACGTTCGAGTGAAGACAGCGAAATGGCGTTCCGGCCCCGGAGCGCAGCTCCCACCAGCAGTCGAAGCCCACCCCAGGGTGTTCGGGCAGGACCCCGGACGAGGGTTTCCTCCAGAGTGACCTGGGTTCCGGTCGGTACTTTCTCCAACCGGAAGCGAACCAAGGCCTCACCCAGAAGACCCATGCCGGCGCCAAGCAGGAGTTCGGATGGCCGGTCGACGACTCTGATCGATGTCGATCCAGGTATCACAAGTGGCCCGACGCCGATCCGGTGCGAGAACTTTGATCCGACCCGGGGCCACGTCTTGTCCACCTTCGTTATCCGGCTCGCGCCCACGAGCCACTCTGGATAGGTCTCGGGGTCTTCGAGGATGTCGAACACCTCTTCCGGACCAGCAGCGATGGTCAATGAATTACGTGAGGAAGCTCCTGGATTGGGCATTCCACCGAACTACCCCCGGACACGGTCTCCACAAACGTGACCTCGACTACACCGGAATCCAGACCAGGGACATCTGACTTACCTTG
Source organism: Microthrixaceae bacterium (assembly GCA_049672765.1). GTDB lineage: Bacteria > Actinomycetota > Acidimicrobiia > Acidimicrobiales > Microtrichaceae > JAGQSZ01. Next base: position 7,271 of record JBATWQ010000271.1, read on the forward strand.
ATGTCTGCCTTCTCAAGGGGCACCTGGACCGTTTCGACGGCCTCCGCCTTGGTATCCCAGGCGTCGGCGATGTCTGCGATTGCATCCTGCAGTTCGTCCGCAAGGTCCGCCAGTTCCGCCGTCTTCTCCTCGACCCGATTGTTTGCCGTGGCAACCCTCTGGGCCGCCTCGGAGCTCCGCCCTCTTCGTCGGCCGGCGGTGCCCACCTTGCTGGCCAGGCTCCGGGCACTCTTGCGGCCACCGAACAGCGCGCCCAGCAGGTCGCCCGCACCGCTCAGCAACTCGTCATTGCGGCGACTTGATTGGGCCTGCTCCGCCTGGGCGACGCGATCCTCTGCAGTCGCAAGTGCCCCCTTTACCCGTTCCATCTTCGCCTGGATCCGGCTGGCGACCTTGGCGCTTTCGGCGTCGGCACCGGCATCGGCGGCAGCCTCGCAGCGGGCCGCGAACTCCTCTGCCGACTCACCGGGTCTACCGACGAGCTTGAGTTCGGAGTTGAGGAGTATGTCGACGGTTTGGGTCCGGAACAGGTGGTCCACAAGGTCTTTCTGTGCCTTCGTGAAGTACGCCTTGTCCGAAAGCTTGACCTCGGGGATCCGGTAGAGCGCTGCCGGAGGAGGCTCGGCCCGGAAGTCACGCGCGTCGTGATCGACAGCCTGGATGGATGCGGGGTCGGCTGTCGTGCCAAGCGGGAAGTAGACACCCTCGAACTGTTGGGCGTCCCGCAGGTCCAGCTTCGTATCGTCGAAGAGAAGCTCGACCGTCGCCACGAGCGCCGGTTCCAGGACGGTTCCGCTTGGGTTGCCGCCCACCTGCGAAATCCAGGGAGCTGCCGGATCGACCCACTGCACGGCCACCCCGGTGGCGACCGTGGGCATGACGACGGTCGTAGTGTCGTCGCCACCGGCCCCGTTACCGACGGCGTAGCTGCTGGCGACCGTTCCGCTCGACCCCTCCGCTGAGGCGGGGGTAGGCGTGACCGATGGCGTTGCCGATGCCGACGCCGCCGAGGGCGCTGAGGCGGGTTCTCCGGCCGGCGCGGCGTCGCCCGCGTTGGAC
>JBATWQ010000272.1:0-15680 GCA_049672765.1 Microthrixaceae bacterium
ACCTGGGGATGCGAGTCGGGTCCGAGACAAGGTGCTGGGAAGAAGGCAAGGTGTTCGCCCTGAACATCGCCTATCGCCACGCTGCGTGGAACCTGACCGACAAGCCTCGCCTGATCGTCGTGGTCGATTACGTCCACCCGGATTTTGCCGATAGGCAGCACGAGATCGAAGCGAACTCCCTTGCATTGATGGGCATGAAGGGTTTCGCCAACTGGGCAACTCCGTTCAAGAAGGCGCCTACCTGGGTCACGAAACCGATCCAGTCGGTCCTGGCGGCAGGTTTCAGGGCGATGCTCTTTCTGCAGCGTCGCTTTGACATAGCGCCGTCGAAGCTTGTGGCCCGCCGTCCGCCAGGCCGTCGCCGGAGCATCAAAGAGCGCCTATCAGCCTAGGTCCACCGATGTAGAACCACGCACCGTTGTGGCGGAGGGCCGGTTCCGATCCGGTTCATCACAATGTTCATAGCCGTGTTCTGGACCTGGGTTTCGCACTCGATCCAACCGACGCCGTCGGTGGGTCGTTCGACCACTGCTTCGCTGAGCGCCTGGAGAACTCCCTGACGCTGGGCGGACACCACCGCCCAGCTTCCGTTCAAAAGGTCCACTCCGTGGTGGCGCGCAATTTCGGTATCGCTCTTCCAGGCAAAGAAGCCCACGACTTGGCCGTCGAGCCGGGCAACCGCGACTACATCTCCGTAGCTGCCATCGATGACGTTCTCGGTCCACGACCTGTAGAAGTTTTCTGTTGCCTCAATCGGCAGGGATGAATTCGAACCGAGGTGAGAAAGCCGGAATCTTCCCGCGCGCTCGAGGAGCTGTGCCCGGTCGGCCTCGCCGATGACGATCGGGTGGCCCCCCATGATGGTCTCAATCTCAATTGATCCATTTCGCAGATACGGGGCGCTTCGATTTGAAGTTGACGTCCTGAGATAGACGTTCTCCTCGCCCGCTCGTACGAAGCCGTTGGAGAGACACGCCGAGATGATGTGTTCGTCGTCCGCGTGAACCCTCATGGTGAGCAGACTCAGGCCCCGGCCTGCCGATGCCTCCAACGAAGCAGAAATTGCTGCGGTAACGGCCTGCGATCTGTCATCTGCCTTACCGCCCGCAAAGACGGGGCCTATGCGTCCCAGCCCTACCCCCAAGCTCTTTGACGCCCACGGATCTTCTGCCACCGCCACAAATGCCGTCGACGATCGGACTCGACACTTGAGCGCAACTGGATGGTTGATCGAGGAACTGACCTCTCGCTTCAGAATCTCGTCGAGGACTCCAGGTCCGAGTTCGCGGAGCACCCGTCTGGGAGATTGCTCGCAACCGCCATAAACACCGGAGAGGAGCTCGACGTCATCCGGGGTGACCTGTTCGACTTTCAAGTACTACACCCGGGCGAGAGAATCGAAGTCACTCTGACCTCCTGGACTGGAAGCTCAATTTCATGTCGCCCGAAAGGGGCTGTCAGCGAGGGCAACAATCTTCCCGCCGCTAGGCTGCTCATCCAATGCACAATGGACCCGAGCAGCCAAAGGTGTCTGTGGTCGTGCCTGCGTTCAATGCGGGTACAACCCTCGGCGACCTGATCCCAAGGCTTCTACAGGTCCTGGAAGCAAGTTATCCCGACTTCGAGTTGATCGTCGTTGACGATGGTAGCCGTGACAACACTTGGGAGCTCGTTTTCGAGTCGGCCAAAGCGTCCCAGAGCCTGCTCGGTGTCCGACTGGTAAGGAACTTTGGACAGACACCAGCCTTGTGTGCGGGCATCAGCAGGTCCTCAGGTGACGTCGTCGTAACGATGGACGCGGACTTCGACACCTATCCCGAGGACATTCCGAGGCTTGTCGATGCAGTGTTGGCCGGGGCAGATGTCGCAAATGGTGTCCGCGAAGGGCGGAGTTTGCGACGCTCGTTACCTTCACGTGTGTTCAATCGGAGGATGCACCAAGCTGGTGTCAGCTATGCAGATATTGGATGCGGCATGGTGGCGATGCGACGCGGGATTGCTCTTGAGGTGCTCGAGCACGGGGAGCTCCGTAGAAGCTTCAAGTTCAAGATTCTCCTGGGAGCGCTCGCAACCACCATCGCAGAAGTACCAGTACGTTCGGGTCCCTACAGTTCCAGCGACCACAGGCTGGCCGATCTGTTCAGCGCAGGACTCGAGGCGGAGCTTGCCCAGAGAAGGACGATCTTCCTCGGCGTCGCCGCCGCCGGAGCGGCCGTGGGGTCGGCCGGGACAATTGCTGCGATTACGGCGCTCGTTATCGCGCTTGTCAGCGGGAGTGGAACCTCTTGGATGGTCGCGGGGTGGGGGTCATTGGTGGCCCTGCTCGGAACGTTGCTGTGCACCGTGGCGATTGTCGGCAATCTGATTCTCCGGAGCGTCTTCCACCAGACGACCCCATTTTTCAGAGTTGGGGCCACAGTCAACCAGCCCGGCCACTCGGGCTAGCAGACGATCTACCGTTTGTTTGCGAGCTGAACGATCTTGGGCCAGAGATGGTCCAGGATCGCTTCGGCCACAATCGTTGCTCCATGCTCGTTGGTGTGGGCCCAGTCGAAGAACACGGGCTGGGTCACATGGTCGAACACCCGGGTCAGATCAACCACTTTCCCATCGTCGACGATCTTGGGAGGGCTTCCCCAAAGGCTTGAGTCTCGGGCCTTGGCTTCAGGGGAGCTTTTGAGAAGCTTCAGCAGATCTTTGACCCTTGGGCGGTCAACGGGAATATTGAGCAGTTGGGGCTGCCAGAAGAGAACCACCGGCACGCCGCTGGTGGCCGACGTTTCCAAAATTCTGGAGACACCACGTTGGTACTGCCCAGCCACGAGTCCGGGCATTTGCTCTGCAATTTGAGAGGCACCGATTCGTTCGTAGCCTCTGCGTTTGGCCGCCCTGAGCATCGAATCGCGCTCTGCCGCGCTGACGGTAAGAAGGTGCGGCTCGGCCAGATTGAACTTTCCGAAGTCAACGCGTTCCCATGCCTGTGCGACCTCGTTGGCTCCGTCGTAGAAAATCGCCATCTCTGGAGGTGTTCGCTCACCGCTCTTGATGAGTTGCGCAAATTCAGTCGCCTCTTGCCAGTTGGAATATCCCGGAACTCCAAAGTTTGTGACTGCAAGTCGTATACCTCGGTCCTGGGCAATACGGACCATCGTCGAGGCGATTGTTTTCTGGTCCCGTTGGCCCACGCCGAAAGTTGTGGAACCTCCGAACATCCAGATCGTCAGCTCCGGGTCCGACACTCCGATGGTTGCCCTGAGACCGTCAATGACGGTGATGTGTTCGGTCGAGATGTCCTGGAGTTTCCAGCCGAGGTTGGGGTCCTTCTCATACTTCGGGAACTCCTTCAACAGCTCGCCCGCCCAAGGCTCCCCCGGAAAGCTCCAGGGCTCTACCGGAAAGTCGTTGCTCCTCGCCCACGGTGTTGAAGGCCTTGACCAGTTGGGTCTTGCGATGACGACGACGAGCACGAACACGACGGTGACCGAGACTGCTCCGGTCAAAAGTTGGCGCAGCCTCAGTACGTAACGCGCCCGGCCGCCCAGGGCGGAGCTCAGTGACCGGGTCGAGGCCGCTGTCGACCGCTCCAGTCCGTCGGATCGATCGACGCGCGACCAGCCGCCCCCTGACCGCGATGCCATACCGCTGCCAGTGGCCCTTCCCGCCAGCCATGCCGGAACAATTGCAGCGATCCACAAGATGATTGCGAGCGCAGCGGACAATCCGGTCGCCACGGCCCTGGTCAGCAGGCCAAGTTTCAGATCCATCCACTCGCCAGCCAGAGGTAGGAATACTCCGAGCGCGAGCACGGAAACGGCGACGAGTCCAGCTGCAATGGCGGCAGTCCCGCGACCGAACAATGCAAACAAGCCCATCGCGACGAAAGGCGCGGCTGACCGTCCTGCTGATCTAGCCATCCGCCGACGCCACGAGTCGTCGACTGCTGGGAACGGCACACCACCACGTCTCGAACCGGTCATCGTCCGCCGCCGCCTTGATTCAGGTCGCTCATGCGGTTGTCCAGACCAGGAACGTCGGTCTGACCTAGTCCGCTACCAGCACGGGGCTTGGTCCGGTCCACTCGGGCTGCTCGACCTTCGAGAGTAGGCAGTCGTCAATAAGGAGCCAGTCCATATCGGTGGTCATGAAGCAGCGGTATGCATCTTCTGAGTCATTGACAATCGGTTCACCGCGGACGTTGAACGATGTATTGACCAAGACCGGGCACCCCGTCAGGTCGTTGAATGCGCTCAACAACAGGTGTAGTTGTGGATGGCGCTCAGGGTTGACCGTCTGAATACGGGCGGATCCGTCAACGTGGGTTACCGCCGGAATCGGCGAGTGGATCCTTCCCAACCAGGACGACAGGTCCATCACCTCGGAAGGGTCTCGATCGACTTCTTCCTCAGGAGCTTCAGGGACGTCGAAGCCCTTGACCGGAGCGACGATCGACATGAAGGGCGATGGCCTGTCCAGGTCAAACCAGTCGGAGACGTCCTCCTCTCGAACGATCGGGGCGAACGGTCTGAATGACTCACGGTTCTTGATCTTCAGGTTCAGCTTCTGCTGCATCGCCTCCGACCGCGGGTCGGCCAGAATCGACCTTGCCCCCAATGCGCGCGGTCCGAACTCTGTGCGGCCCCGACACACACCGACCACCGCTCCATCGACGATCAACTGTGCAATTCGCTTTGCCCGGACTTCGCTGTCCGTGATCTGTTCATACGGCCGGCCCTTGGCGTCGAGATCGGCGCAAAGATCCCCCGTGAACGGAACCGGTCCGAGCGTGGCGCCCTGCATCGAGTCGCGCCCCTCGACCTTGGGGCGATCCTTCTCACAAACCTCGTGCCAGGCCCAAAGTGCGCATCCGAGCGCTGAACCGGCGTCGCCGGCTGCCGGCTGCACCCAGATATCTTCGAAAGGTCCTTCCCGTAGCAGCCGCCCATTGGCGACGCAGTTGAGAGCCACGCCACCGCCCAGGACAGCGTTTGACTCTCCCGTGACCTCATGAGCGTGGCGTGCCATACGCAGAACAATTTCCTCGGTCACGTCCTGGATCGATCGGGCCAGATCGCATTCCCGGCGAGTGATGGGCGCATCTGGATCGCGAGGTGGGCCATCGAAGAGCGCGTCGAAGCGGGAGTTGGTCATCTTGCGACCGGCCAGATACGCGAAATAGCGCTGATCCATGGTGAACGAACCGTCGTCGCGCAGTAGCACCAGGTGCTTGAGAATTCGCTCGGTGTAGGTCGGCTCACCATATGGCGCCAGTCCCATCAGCTTGTACTCGCCCGAGTTGACCCTGAACCCTGCCGCGTAGGTGAACGCGGAATAGAGGAGTCCGATCGAGTCAGGGAAGCGCATCTCCTTGGTCAGATCGATGTGTCGTCCGCGACCAACGCCGATTGAACTTGTCGCCCATTCCCCGACCCCATCGAAGGTCAGGACGCACGCACGATCAAATGGTGACGGATAGAAGGCCGCGGCGGCGTGACTCAGGTGGTGCTCGGCAAAGACCGTCTTCTTGGGTCTGGAGTAGCCAAGCTTCTTGAGCGACTTGTCGATCTCGTAGGAGGCCCAAAGCTTTCGGCGTAGGGCCTCGTCCATCGCCTTTGGGAATGTCCGCAGCCCCTTGGGACCTATCGCCGTGAATGTCTTGAGGACCCGGACGAAACTGTTGAGCGGCTTTTCGTAGTAGGCGACCATGTCGATTTCGTCCGGACCGACTTCACCTCGCTCCAAGCAGAACTTGATCGCGTTGACCGGAATCGAGGCGTCATTCTTGACCCGGGTGAACCGCTCTTCCTGGACGGCCGCCACGATCTCTCCGTCGCGGATGAGCGCTGCTGCCGAGTCGTGGTAAAGCGCGCTGACACCAAGAATGAACATCGGAATCGTGCCTCTCAGAACAGCGTGTAGACGGTATACGGCACAACTACATGGGTCGTTCCCACTGCCATCAGCGCAACAGCTATCAACGGGAGAATCAGAAGAACCCACCATGCACGATTGACCCGCGCATAGTTGAAGAAATCCCCGGCCAGCCTCAACGAATGCCGTAGTCGCAACACAGTCGGTAGCCTAACCGGATTGCCCGGAGATCGTGTCAGGGACAGCGCAGGGGGTGTACGTGATCGAGAGGCCAGGTGACCTGCTGTTCGTCGGCGGTGCCGAATGAGGTGGGCCCGAATAGGTGCCGCATTTCGCCGCAGCGTCATTCCTCTGCTTGCTGGAATCGTTCTCCTGCTGGCGCTCGACAGGCGACGCGGCGCATACGCGATTCTGGCGTTTGCTCTGGTGGTCTTCTTTGTCGGCATTCTGTCGCCACGTTCGGCGCAAGCATTCGACAGATTCGTAGCTCGCACCGCGGACGTTGCCGCCCGCTGCGTCTCCTTTGCACTGTCGTGGGTTGCGTGGGCACTTACGGTTTTGCCGACCTGGGCATGGTCCAGACTTTTCGGCTCCGAACCGCTGAGATCGCCATGGGTCGATAGCAACAGCAACTGGTTGCTCTCCTCCGCTGCCCAACGGCGTGCTCCGAATGGCCGGGTGCTGAGGGCGACAAGGTCGAGTGTTATGGAGTCGCCAGCCCGGAAAGGCAAATTCGGGGATGCTCCATCGAAAGCAGTGGCTGTGATGCTTGTCATAGCGATGGCAACTCTGGTCGTAGCGATCCTTTCACCCGGGCTGTTGGACCTGGACCGGTTTGCAGGTGGAAGCGGTGGGCAGGCAGCGGGGACATCGAAGGCCCCAATAAGAGCAGTAAAGCTGGATGCCGCCGCGTTCGACGGTTTGGCGGTCGACACCTACACCCACGAACACGAGCCCTGGGCACCCGCTCTCTTCGGTGAACTGTCCCAGCTTCCGTACCGGCCGGATCCTTTCCTCGGACTCTTCCTCGGTGACTTCGTCGGCGACTACGTGAACGTAAAGGACGGACACAGAGTCAGCTACTCGCCGAAGAAGCCGACAATCACGGTCTGGTTCTTCGGCGGATCAACCATGTTCGGAGTAGGCCAGCGCGACGACCACACCATTCCCTCGGTCGTAGCCCGTCTGGCCCGCCAGGACGGAATCCGTATTAAGGCCATGAACTTCGGCTACAGCGGCTTCGTCAACTGGCAGGAGACCCAGTTGTTCGACCAACTACTGACCTCGAGCGCCGAACCTCCCGACCTTGCGGTGTTCTACGACGGTGTAAACGACCGTGGCCTCGGTACGTTCCGGGTGGACCTTGGAATCGATGATCCAGATGTAATTGCCCGCCTACCCAGTAACGATGCGGAGCGTTCGCAGATGAAGGAAGCCCACGGAGCCGGAAAGCCGATGGCCTGGGGACCTGAGAGAGAGGCTCTTGAGATCAAGCTCGCCTCGACCCAGTATCGACGGGGCGCGGATCTGGCCAGGCTGAGCGGCAAGAGCTACGGGGTCCCGGTGGTTCACTTCTGGCAGCCCCAGCCGTTCGCCAAAGAGCCGAATCCGGCCGATGACGAGCTCTGGAAGCGGCTGGACTTCAATCCCCAATGGATAGCGAACTCCAGGGCTGCCTACGACAAGACCCGGGAAGTTTCCGGGGTGAATCCTGTCGATCTGACGCACATCTTCGATGCTGTCAAGAAACCCATCTTCTTCGACTCGAGCCATACCAATGAACTTGGTGCCAGCATCGTCGCAACGAAGATCTACGAGAATCTTCGGCCTACGATCAAGGCCCTGGACGGATAGCAGCAGCCCTGATGCTCCGGGATTTTAGACCATGTAGCTCGACCTCAACTGCCTGGACCACGCCAGAGTCACGTGCGCATAGGAGGGCTTGGTACGAGGCGCTTCAACGTGCTCTTCCTCCCACGCTGGTTGCGATTGTGCTCCTAGGCGCCAATCGTCAGACCGCTGCCACCGTTTCCGGAGGCTTCGCGTTACTGCTCTTGGGAGCCGGACTAATGTTTCCGGGAGTAGGACGCTCGATAGATCGACTGGCCGGTCGAATAGGTGCTGGATCGGCTGGAGTCATCGCCTGTTCGCTTTCTTGGATTGGCTGGGCATTGATGATTCTTCCCGTCTGGCTCTGGTCGAAACTCAACCGTGTCCCGCAATTGCAATCGACCTGGATCCGAGAGTAGTCTGCGTGGACAGCGTCGTACGCCGGCAACGTCAGTGATTCCGGGAGCGCTGTCAGGACTGCTACAGGAAGTTGGGGACTTCAGTCCAGGCACCGCCGGCCTCGGAGCCGTATGGCGGTTCCGGCCACAGTCATCTTGGTTGCCTTGGGAGCCTTCCTTCTAGGCAGGTGTACAAACGCATTAGATCGATCAAACGGATCCGAATACGGACTGGCTCGTGACCCGAATCTTCGACCCGGTGCCCCTCCAGCTCATGCCAGCGGCAAGCCATCGAGTACCTACAACGGATTCAAGGTGGATGGCTATACGCACGGTGACGAGCCTTGGGCACCTCTACTTTTCGGCGAGCTGAACGAAGTTCCACAGCAACCGGACCTGATGCTGGGCGCAGAGCTAGGTGACTTCGTGGGCAAGTACGTGAACATCAAGAACGGCCGACGGGTCAGCTCTACTCCGGCCCATATAGATCTCACAGTCTGGTTTTTCGGAGGCTCGACGATGTTCGGCATCGGGCAGCGCGACGATCACACAATCCCATCGGAGTTCATGAGATTGGCCGCCAAGGACGGAGTGTCACTCAAAGTCGAGAACTTTGGCGTATCTGCGTACGTGAACTGGCAGGAGACAGAGAAGTTCGAACGAATCCTGACTGTTGGAGAAGCCCTTCCGGACCTCGTCGTCTTTTACGACGGTGTGAATGAGATTGCGCTTGCTGGGCAGCGACTTCAAATTGGCGACACCGATCGGGCTGCTCTCCGTCGAATGGGGCTGAGTGACCTAGAGCGAGCCCAGCTACGCCACAACGTTGGAAACGCAGCGGAGGCGCCCTACGAGGGCGTCGTCGATCTTGCGGCGCGGCAATACGGTCGCGGTGTCGAGATTGGACGGCGACTCGCGACCAGCTACGGCATGCCAGTGGTCCATTTCTGGCAACCTCATGTCGATTCGAAGAGGCCCCAGCCCTTCGATGACGAGCTACTGCGGCGGCTGCAGCTCACTCCGGAACGTGTGGCAACGTCGGGGAAACTCTACGACGAGGTTCGAGAGCGCTCCGGCGCCAACCCCGTCGATCTGAGCCACGTCTTCGACGATTTGAAAGAGCCGGTCCTCTTTGACTTCGCCCACACAAACGAGCTCGGCGCACGCGTAGTTGCGGAGGCCATGTTCAGGGAACTGCGCCCCCAACTCCACGACCTGGCCGACGGATGAAGGTTCTCGAGCGGCCCAAGGGTGCCGACGTGACTGCTACGCCACGGCAGCTGCACGTCCGCGACCTGGTGAAGAGGTCCCTCCCGCCTTCGCTCCTCGCCTTCACTCTCCTGCTGTTCGGCCGTCCGGTGGGAGCGTTTGTTGCGGCCGCGGCTGCACTGCTACTCGTCGCCCTGAGCATCGTGATGCCCGCGATTGCGCTCGCCTTTGATCGGGCACTGTCCACCTCTGGCCAAGTAGCGGCCAACCTTGTCTCGGTGACCCTTACAACGATGATCTGGACCGTTGCGGTGCTTCCGGCCTGGCTCTGGAACAGGTTGACGGGAAATTGCTTCGTGACGTCCAAGGTCAAGGGACTGAAGAGCTACTGGGACCAGACGTCAATCGTGCATGGACGTTCCTCGTCGGGGGCAATCATCGGGTCGTCCAAAATGGTCGGGGTCGAAAGCACCCGACAGCGAGGGCTGCGACGAGCCTTGGCCAACACGCTCCTATGCGCCGCCGCAATCGCCGCTCTTGCGACAATGATTCCTCGAACTCGTCCAGCTCCGGAGCGGGCGGGGCGCCAAGCACCCGGCCCGTACGTTCTGCAGGTTCATCCCCAATTTCTGCCAGGCGCCCCACCAGATGTCGCCAGTGGACGCATTGCCACAGAGTACGCCGGCGTTAAGGTCGACCGTTACACCCATGAGCACGAGCCATGGGCGCCCCGATACTTTGGTGAACTAAACGAGGTCCCCTACAGGCCAGATCTGATTCTGGGCTCCACCTTGAAGGATTTTATCGGGACCTATTTGAACATTTCTGACGGGAAGAGAGTGAGCTATTCACCTAGGAACCCGAAGATCACGGTTTGGTTTTTCGGAGGCTCGACAATGTTTGGAGTGGGCCAACGAGACGACCATACGATCCCCTCCGAAGTGGCGAAGTTGGCCGCTAAGGATGGAATCAAAATCAAGCCAGAGCATTTCGGCGTCTCCGCATATGTGAACTGGCAGGAAACCGAGAAGTTCGAGCAGATGCTGACCCTCGGTGATGACAGACCTGACCTGGCAGTTTTTTACGACGGGCTCAACGACAACGCGTTGGCATCAGAACGCAGCAATATTGGCGACACGTTCACCGGCGTCATTCGCCGAAAGTCAATGAGCACCTACGAACAGGATTTGAGCCAGCACATTGTCGGAAATGCCGATCCAGTACCTTCCAGCCCGGCACGACTAGCTGCCGAGATCGACTCGGCGGCATCGCAGTACCGGCGTGGTGTCCAGCTCGCGCGTGCTCTCGGCAGGGCTTATGCCGTCCCGGTGGTGCACTTTTGGCAGCCCGAACCCTTCAGCAAAGAGCCCAACGAGCATGATCGGGAGCTATGGAACCGTATTGGCTTCGATCCGAAGCAAAGCCCAGTCCAGAGGCAGCGGTATGACGCCGTCCGAAAGAAATCAGGCGTCGAGCCGATCGATCTGAGTCGCAGCTTGGATCATCTTAAACAGCCCGTCTACTTCGATGCTGGCCACACAAATGAGTTCGGGGCCAGGACCGTAGCCAAAGCCATGTACGAGAACCTGCGACCTAAGCTTCTAGAACTCACTGAGCCAGGTGGTTGAGCTTACATTTAAGTTGTCGGTCTGAATGATTGGGAAACCAGTCCACGGCTCGTTCTGCCAAGGGCCCATGTCCCGGCGAGGACTGTCATCGATTCATCCGCCACCACAGTGTGTCCGAGCCGCCATCAGGCATCAGCATCGCAGGACCACTCTTGCGATAGCCGCAATTTTTGAGATTCGATTCGATACTGGCGATATCGCCTTGTGGCAATCCAACGCTGAATGCCGATGCCGGATCCGAGACCACAACTCCGTCAATGAGCTTGCGATACTCACAATCATTAGGGCCGGCAAGTGGCTTCCAGTCAAGGACTTGGATGCCCAGAGACCTCCTGAGCACGAGCATTCTCACGACTGGACCGTTATATAGCTGTCGATCAGAGGTCATCGCTATGACCGGAGGATCTTCGGCGTCAGACATTGCCGCAGCCTTATCCAACATCGTCTGCGCGTGTTTCTCCCAGAGTTCGTCCGACCTGTGCAGGCCGTTCTGACTCTCCACTACCAACGCCATCCAGCTGGCATTGGGCGACATCGAATATGGAAGGTACGAGACCAGTATGAGAGCAAGTGGGGCCGCGAGTAATCGCACCTTCCTATACCTGAACGTGGTCGCGACAAGCACCACTGCGATCGGTAGATTTATCAGGCTGTAGCCACGAAAGTCCTGGGAACTGGTGACCAGTACAGTGAAGCCAAGTACCGCCATTACTCCCAGAAACCACTCTGAAGATGCCAGAGCCGTACGTAGTCCGGCAAGGCTCCAGACGTGGCGGTGGGTAGCAGCGGCGGTTAAGAGGCCGAGAAGTCCGAGTAGAGCGAGCGACCACAGAACTCCGTGAGGACCCAGGGCTCCCATGGCCGGGGCGGGCGCCCTGCCGCCCAAGACCTCGGAGGTCAACTGAAGCTCATCGATCCAGCGGTTGGCTCTCAGGGAGAATCCCCCGGTTGCCCGGTCGTAGCTGGGATGACCATAACCAGCAACACGGAAGTACTCCGTTACGAACGAGAAGGCCTTCCACCACCATGTCGCAGCGACGACCGTGGCGATCGATACGAATTGCGCCACATGAACCGGTCGTGCTCGCTGGCCACGCTTTAGCGCAAGATTTTGAATGATTAGGGCTACCGCCAACACCGGCAAGAACCCAATGAGCATGGCGCGGGTTACCAGTGCAATTCCCAGAGCGAGGCCTGCACCGATCCGGTGGGGCATAGATCTGAACTGGTCAGATCTCATGACGAGAAGGATCGTAAGCAGCCACATTGCCGAACCCGGGACGATCTGTTCGAAGACCCTCGACCACCAAATCACCCCAGGCATCGCGGCGAGCACCAAGAGCGCGACAATCCCCGCGACTCGTCCGCCGAGGTCTCGGGCAATTCGATACGCCGACAACAGGAGAACCAATAGGAACCCGTTTACCGTCGCCACCACTGCGACTACCGAATCAAAAGCGAAGGCCATTGGGGCCGCCAGGACGGATAGGAACGGCGGACTGACCGGATCCTGTGTCCAGCTAACCCAGAGACCGCGTAGACCGTAGGTCCGCAAATCAATGGACAGCTGATAGGCGCGGGGCAGAATTCTTGCTTCGTCAGCGGTGTAACCGAAACTGGAACGCTCACGAACCAGCCAGACGATGTTGAGCGCTATGAACAGAAGGGAAAGCAGGACTGCGAGCCAGTCCGTCCCATCCAAGCGCTGAAACGGAGTGAGAACTGACCTGCCCAAACACGATGGGTCTCGCCAGCTTCGTGCCACATCGGCCGACGCACCTGTGGTGCTGCCGGCTTCACCGGACCTGGCGCGCGTCCCCTCCTGATCGTTCTCGAGACGAGATACGTCGCTATTCACGATGGTTCACTGCGGCCTGGTCTGAATCTCACAAGGTAGGGAAACCTAGTTGCACCTCCATGGTTTGTTACCACGAAGGCGAATCACAAGAGACACCGGTATCATCGTCTCTGCGCGGTCTGGGTGGCCGGGCATCGACTCCGGAGTACCTACTACGCGCAACGCGCCGAGGACCGATATGGACAATGACCGGCCAAACGAAGCTGGCCTCGCGAAGTACGAATCTCTTCGGAAGTCCGCGGATCGAAAGCACCTCTGTAATGCGCCCGTGACCAACCTGTACTTCCGCACCGACGGCCTGGCCGAACCGTGCTGGCTGCAGATTGGCGACGGGGTGTCCAACAAGTGGTCGCCCACCAACTCGGTCATGGACATCTGGAACGGCCGCTTTCTGTCGGAACTACGAAGCGACCTTGCCGAGGGCAAGATGAAGGGCATGTGCTGGCAGTGTAAGGACTGCGTAAACCAAGGCACTCGCCCACTGGCCCTGGCCTATGAGGATGTCGAGCCGAATGAGGATTACCGCTACCCGGCCATGCTCGAGTTGGAGCTTTCAAACAACTGCAACCTCGAGTGCGTCATGTGCCAAGGGTCCCTCAGTCACCTGATTCGCAAGAACCGTGAGCATCTACCACCACTCCCCATGGCCTACGACGAAACCTTCGTCGAACAACTGCGCGAGCTCATTCCGCATCTCAAGGAGCTCCGCTTCAACGGCGGCGAACCCTTCACCCAACAGATGGTTTTTGACGTCTGTGAACAGGCCTATGAGCTCAATCCAGAATTACGCATAACCATCGCCACGAACGGCACGGTTCTGAATGAGCGGGTCAAGTCGCACCTTGAGCGAGGGAACTTCCATATCAACATCTCGATCGACTCGCTCAGGAAGGACCGCTATGAGGCGATCCGCATACGAGCCGATCACGATGTCCTCATGTCCAACTTCGAGTACTTCCGGGACTATTGCAACCGCAATGGACGGATCATCTCCGTCATGGTCAACCCCATGCGTTCCAATTGGGACGAAATGGGAGAGATCATGGAGTGGGCGACAAATCTGGATGTCCACTGCTGGTTCAACGTCGTGCGCTATCCGCTCCACTCGGCCATCTGGAATTTGCCGGCCAGTGAGCTGGAGCACATCATCGATGTGCTCGGTCAGCACAGTTTTGAGAGGGACCCCGCCGTCACCCGCGACTTCATCTTCGCCAACAACATGACGGCGTGGAACCACCTGCTGCACGACCAGCTACCTGCCTGGCTGTCCGAGCAACGCGAGCGCGAGCAACGTGGTGAGACAGGACAGATGGATCAGACAATCCCGCTCAGCCTGGGCGTGAAGCCTGCGCGATAGCTGAAGCTGGAAGCGCGCGGCGTCACCCGCCTCCACGCCACCACACATTCTCCAGAGACCCATCCGGGAGATGCGAGGTCCTTACGATCTCGAAGCCTGCTTCTCGTAAAGCTGTCGAAGAGTCTTGCACCGGTGGTCGCAACATACCCACACCTGGATCGATGAGAATTACGAAGTTCAGATCTCTCAAACGATCGGACTCCAAGTCAGCGTCGGAAAGGGCTGCTTCGACATCCCAGGTTTGCAACTGTGACCGGTTCCACCCATATGGAGGCTCCCAAGAGTGACCCACGACGTACCTAGCAATCCCGTACTGGTTATTTCCGTAGAGCGAACGGTTATTTACCATCAGCATGTTGGGACTTTGTCGACGCTGAGCCGCATACTCGTATAGCCACTTCAGGCTTCGATCGGCTGCTTGCTGCCAGCTCGACCCGTAATCTGAGGGATCCATCGATTCGCCGCTAGCCGGCGAAATATGGAAGCTCGCTTCCGTTGGAGCGTAGAGCTTGGCAGAAATCTGCCCATACCAACTCTGGTTGGATTGAAAGTATCCAGATAGCAGAGGTATCAGAAGTAGAGCCAAGGGTAGTGCAAGGACTCTTGCAAACCTGTAGCGGAACAGAATGCACCCAACAACGACCATTATTGGGACGTTCAAAAGTTCGAATCCTGGGAAGTCATTTGGGGAGAAACTGAGGAGAGCGAAGCCCCACGCAAGGGCCCCTATCACCAGAGCCTGGCCAGACCCATATCCCGCATGCTCGCCGAAGGTTCGGCTGGAACGCTCAATCAGAGCGTCGGCCGCAACCTTTACAAATAGGATAACAGTCAGACCGGCGAGAGCTGCAAAGAGGCGAGGGGTGGTCATCTGCTTGACCAGTTCGATCTCGTTACCGACCAATAACGAGACCGAGCGGTTGGCCCCACCTGACAGACCTGCGGAGCTGAGGTACTGCCAGCTTGCTCTCCACTGGGGCACCCACCACGTCGACGCTATCGCCACCGCTGGCGCAGCTGCTTCTATAAATGCTCGGCACCCTGGCCGCTCCTCACGCGGTAGTCGTGCAATTTGCCACGCCAGAGCAAGCACCAGGTACGGAATAAACCCCAGGAGCATGGTCCTGACAAGGAGCCCTATACCAATGGATACGCCTAGGCCTATTCTCCAACCACGGCGCCGAAGCCGATCGGATTTTACGGCGCAAAGGACGGCAAGAACCCAAAGTGCCGCGCCGGGAATTATCTGCTGAAACGTCCGCGAGAACCAGACCGTGCCGGGAAGTAGTGCGACGACTACTACGGCAACTGTTGCAGCAAAGCGGCCAGCCAACTCTCGAACCAAAAGGTAGATCGAGACCAGAAGGACGGCCAGGAATGGAAGCTGCAGGAACCATACGTAGGACTGACCAGGGGTCTCCGATACCAGCGGCGCCGCAAGGGTGGACAGGAGCGGACCAATGGTGCTCCAGTGGGCCCACGTTCTGGGGAAGCTCATGGGGTCATGCAATCGGAACTGACTACGTATGAGG
>JBATWQ010000273.1:0-16909 GCA_049672765.1 Microthrixaceae bacterium
TCCCCTGGATCTGGCGGACAGGGTGGCCACCGAAATCGGTGTTGTCGACGTCTCCGCAGCACTGCTGGCAACCGACTGTCCGATTGCCCCGGAGTTGTTCCGTCCCCCGAGCTGATGCTGGGCGGTAACGTCCCAGCCATGTCTTCTGATTCATCCGACAAGACGACCGCCGACCAGGTCGAGCGCCGTGGGCAGATCGTCTCGTTTCCTTCGAACGGTTCTTCAGGCAGCGGCTACTTCGCTCCATCTGTGAACGGCTCCGGTCCGGGCGTGCTGGTGATCCAGGAGTGGTGGGGCCTGGTTCCGCACATCATGAACGTCGTTGATCGCTACGCCGATGCCGGGTTCAGCGCACTCGCCCCAGACCTCTATCGCGGCGAGAAGACGACAGAACCCGACGAGGCCGGCAAGTTGATGATGGCGCTCAACCTTCCCCAGGCGGTCAAGGACATGTCGGGCGCGATCGACTACCTCGTCGGCTCCGACGCCGTGTCGTCCAGCGGCGTCGGGGTGACCGGTTTCTGCATGGGCGGGGGACTGGCGCTCGTCATTGCAGCGACCGCACCCGAACACATCCAGGCCTGCGCCCCCTACTATGGCCTGATTCCATGGCCCGATGCCGCCCCGGACTGGTCGCGGTTGTCGGCACCGGTTCACGGCCACTACGCCGAGAAGGACGGCTTCTTCACTCCGGATCTGGCCGCGGCGTTCCGCGACGAACTGGTGGGCCTGGGCAAGGATGCCGAGATCACGGTCCATCCCGGAGTCGAGCACGCCTTCTTCAACGACGACCGTCCCGAGGTATATGACGCCGCGACCGCCGATGAATGCTGGCGGGAGACGACTGAGTTCTTTCGTTCAGCGGTCCGCTGAGGGCGTCCGAAGGCCAGGTAAGTGGGCATGCGGGTCCTTGTCGTAACCAACGACCTACCTCCGAGGATCGGAGGGATCCAGTACTACGTCGACCAGCTGAGCCGTGGACTCAGCGAGGCCGGCGATGAGGTAACCCTGTACGGATCCTCCTATGAGGGACACTCGGCGTGGGATCGAGCGGCACCTTTCCGGGTCGTCCGTGAACGCACATCGACCCTGCTCCCGACTCCGCTGGTCCTACGCCACACGTTGCGTCTGATCGAGCGTTACGAGCCCGAGGTTGTCGTGTTCGGCGCTGCCTTTCCCTTGGCCCTGATGGGCACCGCGATCGTGAAGCGAACCGGGGTTCCGTACGCTGCGTTCACCCACGGTCTCGAGGTTTCGGCGGCCCGGGTGCCCGGTGGATCGAAGCTGCTCCGCAGGATCGGCGACGACGCATCGCTGATCACCTTCGTTTCGGGCTGGTGTGACCGGATGCTGAGGCCGAGTTTCGGTCCGGCTCCCCGCTACGAAATGCTTCCTCCGGCAGTTGATGACTCCCTCTACAACCCGGGCGTGGACGCACTGACAATCAGGGATCGCTATGGCCTCGGCGACGATCCGGTGGTCGTCTGCGTGTCGAGGGTCGTCGAGCGCAAGGGTCAGGACACCCTCGTCCGGATACTCCCCGAACTTCGGCGAAGAGTCCCAAATGCTCGGTTGTTGATCGTCGGCGGCGGTCCGTACCTGAACGAGATCCACTCCCAGGCGAGAGCCTCGGGAGTTGCTGATCACATCACGGTCACCGGACAGGTTCCCGAGCACGAACTGCCCGCCCACTTCGCTGCGGGAGACGTGTTTGCCATGCCCTGCCGTGAGCGTAGGGGCGGTCTCGAAGTCGAAGCTTTTGGGATCGTGTTCATCCAGGCGGAAGGCATCGGGAGGCCAGTCGTGGCGGGCAACATTGGCGGGGTACCTGACGCCTTGGTGGACGGCGAGACCGGCCTGCTGGTCGACAGCGAGTCGGATCCGGCCGTAGTCGATGCGGTCGCCGCTCTTCTCGGTGACCCTGAACGCGCAACCGTGATGGGGGAGGCCGGGTCGAGGTTTGTGCATGACCGGTTCACGTGGGCCCATCGAACTGCAGAACTGAGACAGTTGCTATCCGAGGTGGTCGAGGGCCGGTAGCCCGGGAACCCGACCCGTCAGGTGAAGCGGCGTGTCAGCCAGTGGACTATGAGGGAGTTGACCTGGTCTGGAAACTCCTGCTGGACCCAGTGCCCGGCCCGGGGAACTGTGTGCATCTCGAGGTCTGAACACATGTTGGGCATGTTGGCCGCCAGGGCGGGTGGCAGCGCCGGGTCCCACTCGGCGCAGATCATCAACGTCGGGAGGTCCAGATGCTTTGTCCCGACCTCGGGGTAGGCAGCGGCGTTGGCATCGATGTTCCGGTACCAGTTGATTCCACCGCGGAAGCCGCTCTGCTCGAAGGCGTTTGCGTAGACGTCAAGCTCCTCGGGCGTGAGGATCGGGTCGCCGTGGAGTCCGAGCGACTCGATGTTCATGAACGGATTGAACGACGAGCCCTTGCCCCGACCGATGCCGCGGCTCGAAAGCTCGGCGGGGTCAGTTCCGCCGCGGGTCAACTTCTCGAAGATCAATCGGGCCAGCGGATCCATCTTCGTTTCAGCCACCCCCGGTTCCTGGAACCAGAGCATGTAGAGGTTCTCCACGTCATCGCCGAACAGCGCCTTCAACAATTCAGTGGTCGGGAAGGGTGTGTACGGCGTGCAGACGCCGACGGTGCCAGCGCAGCGATCCGGAAAAAGCACAGGCATCGCCCAGGCGACGAACCCGCCCCAGTCGTGACCGACGAAGATGGCCTTTTCGATGTCGAGCGCGTCGAGCATGTCGGCCAGGTCCCCACACAGCTGCCCCAGTCCGTAGTCGGTGATCGCCGGTGGGGCACTTGAGTTGCCGTAGCCGCGCTGGTCCGGAGCAATCGCATGGAACCCGGCGTCCGCCACGGCCGGCAGCTGGTGTCGCCACGAGAAAGCTAGTTCGGGGAACCCGTGGCAGAACACAACTGGGGGACGACCGTTGTCATCCCCCAGCTGGTGAACATCTAGCTCAATGGCCGGACCTGTCGCCCCATCGGGGGAGTTGGCTCCGCCAAGAGCGATACGGGTCGGTGCAGGAAACGTGGACATTCCTGCACCGTATCGACTCAGAGGAAGTCGTTCTTGCTCAACCAGTCAGATGCGACCTTGTCTGCGTCTTCCTTGTCGACGACGTACTGGCGGTTGAGTTCGGTCAGGTCCTCGGTGGTCAGAGCGGCCGAGATCTTGTTGACCAGGTCCTTCAGCTTTGCGCCGGCTTCAGTTGCGAGCTTGTCGGTCAGGACCGGAACGATGTTGTCCGCATTGATCAGACCCTTGTCGTCGGTGAGGATCACCCAACCATTTTCGGCAATTGCGGGGTCTGTCGTGGTGAGCACGGCAACGTCGATCTGATTTCCCTTGAGGGCGGTCTTGGTGAGATCGCCACCGTCCTGTGCGATGAACTTCGCCGACAGGTCGACGCCGTAGAGGTTCTTGATTCCGGGGATGCAGAACGGGTTGGTGGGGCAGTCGGCGAAACCACCGAGGCGCAGGTCCGGGGTGAGGTCCGACAGCGAGTGCAGGTTCTTGGACTCGGCGGTCTCCTTGGTGACGACGAAGGCGTTCGAGTCGACGGCCTTTGCGGGGTCAAGTGCCTGCAGCTTCAACTTGGCAAGCTCACCGCTGAGCAGCGGCATGACCTTGTCGATGTCGGGTGACGCCTGCCCGGCCTGCTTGTTCAGAAACTCCAACGCCGACGATGCGTAGTCGAGCGTGAAGTTCACATCGCCTGACTCGAAGGACTTGTAGAGGATGTCGCGATAGCCCCCGAGTTCCTTGTAACTGACGTCGAATCCCTCTTGGGCGAGCGCCTCACCGTAGAGATTGGCAAGGACCTTGCTCTCCGGGAAGTCCTGGATTCCAACCTTGACAGCAGGCAGGGAGGAGTCGGTGGATGCTGACTCATCGGGGTCGCTGCTGCACGCCGAGGCGATCAAAAGGAGTGGAAGCAGGACCGCCAGGATCATGCGGATGGGTCGTCTACTCATTGGTTTCCCTCTCTGCCCAGCACGCCGGAAAGCGTTGGCGCTGGGGTGCTGTTTTCCTAGGTATCGAGCGGTCCCGCCTGGACGACTCCGCTCACGGCAGTCTTGCGTTTTGTCGGCCGGGATTCCACGGATTCGGACACTTTCCATGGAGTGAGTCGTCTTTGCGTTCGCAACAGCGCTGCTTCGGCGCTGATCGCGAGGACAGATGTGAATACCGCCCCGGTCAGGGTTTTGCCGTTGTCGAACTGGGCGAAACCCTCGACTATGAAGCTGCCGAGCCCCGAAAATGCGACCAGCGCGCCGAGGGCAGCGGTGGCCAGGACCTGAACAAGCGCGACTCTGATGCCGGTGATGATCAGGGGCGTGGCCAGGGGAAGTTCCACACCCCGGATAATTTCGAATTCCGTGTATCCCAGGCCTCTTGCGGCGTCGACGAGAGCAGGGTCGAGGGTGACCAGGCCGATGTAGGTGTTGGCGAACAGGGGCGGCATCGCCAGCACGATCAGCGCGACCACAGTTGGAAAAGCCCCGAGACCGAACCCGTAGCGGATGGATAGGGGCAGGGCAAGGGCCAGGATCGCCAGCGATGGGATCGCCCGGCCCAGATTGACCGCGGCTATCGCAACCACGCCGCCCCGACGCCGATGGCCGAGCCACACCGCAGCGGGCATCGTGAGGAGACCGGCGGCTAGTACGGCTACGACGCTGATCAGCATGTGGGCGAGGGTGCGGGCGCCGATTCCGTTGCGACCGCCCCAGTTCGAGGCGGTGGTCAGGAACACCCAGAAGTCGTGGAGTGACGTCATGGCCTGACCTTCCTGGTCCACGGCGCGGCGATCCGCTGCAGGATCACGAAACAGGCGTCGGCGATGAGGGCGAGGACGATCGACGCGACCACGCCAAGCACGATCGGGGTCGAGAAGTTTCTCTGCAAACCATCGTTGATGAAATCACCGAGTCCGCCGTGGCCGACTAGCGCGGCCACCGTGACCAGGCCGATCACGGTGACTGTCGCGATCCGCAGGCCGGTGATGAATTCGGGTAGGGCAAGGGGGACTTCGATCCGGAGGAAGCGTTGGGTGCGGGTGTAACCCATGCCGTCGGCAGCGTCGCGGACAGAGGCGGACACTCCATCGATTCCTGCGGTTAGATTCTGGATGAGCACCAACAGGCAGTAGCTGACCAGCGCGATTTCGGCGGTCAGGACGGTTGCTCCGGTGATCGGAACCAAGAACCCGAACAGGGCGAGGGACGGGATTGCGTAGAGCACCCCCGCGCCCCAGGTGATCGGTGCCATGGTCCGTCGGAAGCGCAGGGCTATGACCGACAGGACAACCGAGAGCAGCGTGCCGATCCCGATAGCGATCGCTGTCAGATAGATGTGCTCAACGGTCTTCTCCCACAGATCGTCGGTATGGCGTCCGATCCAGTCCCACCAGATGAACGAATCCGGACCCTGGGCGCCTATCACGGCCGTCTCCGGACCGCCACCCACGGTTGTATCGGCTCGGTATCGGGCGCTCCGGATGCGATCTCTGCGATGGCCGCCACAGTGATCACTCCGAGCACGGTTCCGTCCAGATCGACCACCGCCGCCTGCTCGGTCGAGTTGGACAGGAGCGCGTCTAGAGCGCTGCGAAGCGAAACAGTGGCTGCCAGTTCCAGAGTCGCGGTCTGGGTGACCGACGGTGGTACGAGTCTGGCGGTGGTCACCGTCAGCAGGGACAGGCGCCGCAGCGTGCGGTCATTGCCTAGGAACGTCTCGACGAAGTCGTTCGCCGGTCGGGCGAGAAGTTCGGTCGGCACCGCGTACTGGGCAACTACACCGCCGGTCTGGAAAACGGCTACCCGATCCCCGAGCTCGATCGCCTCGTCGATGTCGTGGGTCACGAAGACAATCGTCTTGGAGAGCCTGGCCTGGATGTCGCGCAACTCGGAGCGGAGTTCGGCCCGAACTACAGGATCGACCGCGCTGTAGGGCTCGTCCATCAGCAGGATCGGCGGGTCCGCTGCGAGCGCCCTTGCGACTCCCACCCGTTGCTGTTGTCCGCCGGAAAGGGCGCTCGGGTAGCGGTCGAGCATCGAGCGGTCCAAGCGCATCAGTTCGACGAGTTCGTCCACCCGGTCATCAATACGGGAGCGCTTCCAGCCGAGTAGCCGTGGCACGCAGGCGATGTTGGCCGCGATGCTCTGGTGGGGAAAGAGACCGCCCTGTTGGATGACGTATCCAATGCCTCGGCGCAGTTCGTGGGCGGCCAGATCGTGGACGTCGGTGCCGTTGACCCGGATGGTTCCGGCGGTGGGTTCTTCGAGGCGATTTATCAGCCTGAGCGTGGTGGTCTTGCCACAGCCGGACGGTCCGACGAAAACGACCAGTTCCCCCGAGGGTACGTCGAGGGTCAACCCACCTACCGCTGGAACCGAGGCGCCGGGATAGGTCTTTGTGACGTCGCCGAGACTTATCGCAGGGCTGGGGCTGATGGGGTCGTTCGCCAGGTCCGACAAAGGCTCACCCTAGGAGCCTGTCCGGATTGCCGACGGACCTGATCCAACCGGTCATGTCGTCGCCGAAGAGGATGCTCAGGCTCGAGAAGGTAATCATGGTGAACCCCAGTATCACCCACGTGGAATTGGGAATCCGGCCGTCCTCGGGAATCCCGGGACCCTTGCGGCGGATGATCCTTACCGTCCGCTCGGCCCAGGCGAACGGAAGCATCGTGAGTCCGATGATGATGAGAGCCCACCCCGGGCCGGGCAGAGGGAGCAACGCGATCCCGATTCCGATCACGATGAACCCCAGGGTCGCCCGGGCAAGGCGTTTTGCCACGCTCCGCTGGGCTTCCTCAACGGTCTCTTCGCGTTTGCCGGTTTCGAACTCGGCCTCGATCGCCGAGTCGAAGATGCGCCTTTTGAAGTTCGGTTCTTCATCGGATGGCGCTCCACGGAGCGCCGTCCTGGACTTCTGGTCGGAATCTTCGGCCGAGGTCATCTGCCAATTATGGCCACTTTCGCATCGGTCGACCTAGCAAGAATGAACTAGACAATTCTGATATGGAAGCTGTGAGTGACACGCCCGACGACGGTTCCGAGGTGAAGGGGCCTGCCCCGGTGGTGAATCCGACGGTCCGATCTAACCGAAAGGCGGCGACCGGCGCTGCCAGGAAGTCGCCGGCAAAGAAGACAGCAGCGAAGAAGTCCGCAGCAACGAAGGCCCCGGCCAAGAGGCCGGCAAAGAAGTCGCCCGCGAGGAAGTCTGCAGCAAGGAAGGGCCCGGCCAAGAGGCCAGCCTCGAAGGCTCCGGAGGAGAAGACCGCCATCGAGAGTGTTCCGACTGCGAACGTTCCGGCCTCTGAGGCCGCAGCAAAGAGGGCGCCGGTGAAGCAGGCCGCCGCGAAGAGGGCGCCTGCCAAGGCGACCGCAGCAAAGAAGACGGCAGCCAAGAAGGCCACAGCAAAGAAGGCACCGGTGAAGAGGCCAGCGGTTGCCAAGGACGCGCCGGCCCGAACAGATCCGCCGGCGTCAGGTCCGGTCACCTCGCGTTCGACCAAGGCGGGTTCGGCCACGTCAGGCTCTGCCCGGGGGGGTTCGACCACGGCGTCTACGACCGGGGTGAGGGACTCCGGCTCGCCCCGCCTGGCGATGTGCGCGTCGGTGACCGAGGAAATGATCAACGAACTGCTCCCATTCGTCGTGGGAGCGGGCATGGCGATCGACCCGTTGGAGACCGCGGTCTCGCTTCCCGGGGTGGGCGAGGTCCCGGTGCGCCTGGGTCTAACCGTCGTCAGCGTGCGCTGCGAGTTGCGTTCTGAAGATGGGGGCCGCGTCCGGGTGTTCGTTTCGGCCGATGGTGAAGTTTCGGCCGGCGCTTCTGTCGACGGTTCCGTCACCCCAGCGACGGGCGGTTCAAGGCCGGCCTCAACCGACTCGAATGGCTCCGCTCCCACAGGCCTTGCGGGCATGAGCATTCCCGTTATGCCGCCCGCGCCAATTCCGGTTCTCGGCGAGGCTCTGGTGAGTCCCTTCATCGAGGTCCGCCCGAACGGCGTGATCTCTCTCGGTCTGGATCTGCGGGAAGCGGTTCTGATCGGCATCACCACGGACAAGGATGCGGCAATTCCCGAAGGCGTGGACGCCGCGGTATGGCCGGGGATCGTTGCGATGTTCGGGCTGCTGCTGGCCGGGGTCAGCGAGTCGCTGTTCGCGGCGCTCGGCGAGCATGTAGGCACCACAGGACTCGATCTTGACCCTGACGTCGGATCCATGCTGTTGGACCTGGGAGTCAAGCCCGGATCGGCCCGGATCAGCGTCTCCTCCGGACTGTTGAGCATTGGCCTCGAGGCTTCAGAATCGGTTCGGGGCTCGGCTCTACCGGTTCCGATCGCCGGCAAGCGTGTCGGGCTGGGGTTGGCGTCGTCGGTCGTTGACCTGCTCACCCATCAACTCCTGTTCCGTGCGGCGGGTGACCTTCCGCTCCCGTTCGAGTTGGAGGTGACGCTCAGCGAGCAGGCGGTCGGTGGTCGGGTCCGCAACACGCGCTTGCTGCCCGAGACGTTCCCAGATCTGCGGACGTCACTTCGGACCGAGGTGCGCACCCGACTGTTGCGAGGACAACTTGAGCTCTCGGTCCAGGCGGCCTGGCTCGAGCTTCCCAAAATGCTTCCATCGTTCGTCAATCAACTGTCGAAGCGTGTCGGCGAGTTGGCGTCGCTGGCCCCGCTGCGGGTCAAGTTCCCGGCTGTCGTACAGGTCCCTCTACCCGACCTGGACGACACGATCGGGGTGCAGATCGACGACCTTCGGGTTACTACCGACGGCATCGGGCTAGTGGCGTCGCTGGCGTGAGTCACTCCGGACAGAGCAGTACCCAAGCAATGGTCAACCCCATGGAAGGGATCCGCCCGAAGCTTCGGACCGACCTTGCACGCGACGGAATCTTCAACGTCCGTGACCTTGGCGGTCTGACGACGTCAACCGGACAGCGAATCGTGCCGGGTCGGGTTCTGCGTGGCGATGCGTTACAGAGGGTGAACGGATCGGCGGAGGAGTTGAAGGCGTTTGGCGTCGTTCGGGTCGTCGATCTGCGTGCAGAGTCCGAGCGTCAGCTGAGCGGAGTGATGAACGTCGAAGGAATCGATGTCGTGCACGAGCCGCTGCTCGACCCGACGTTCGCCTGGGTCAACAAGGACGAGGTTCTCGCCGCCGAACTCTTGGTGGTCCGGTACCGGGAGATCCTCGAGAACTTTGGCAGTCGACTGATCGGCACGCTCAATACGGTTGCCGATGTGGTCGTGTCCCAGCCCCAGGGGGCCGTTGCGTTTCACTGCGCGGTCGGCAAGGACCGCACCGGACTTGTTGCGGCGTTGCTCCTGTCGATGCTGGGCGCCGATCCGGAGACGATCGTCGCGGACTACACCCGATCGAGTTCGGTGACCGCCATTCAACTGCAGTGGCTGTGGTCATTCGGTTATCTCCGCGACGAGGTGACCGACGAAGACCTGACGGTGGGGCTGTGGTCGGCCCGCCCTGAGACCATGCGGTCAACATTGGAATGGCTGAAGCGAGAGTTCGGCTCAGCAGAGAGCTACGCAGTCGCCAACGGACTGGACCGCAGCATCATCCATGAACTCCGTCGACACCTTCTGGAGGGTTGAGTCGATGCCCTCCGACGCCAGTTTCAGTAGAGCCCAAGAGAATGAGGACTAGCGATGATCAACGCAGGTGACAAGGCTCCGGAGTTCACGCTTCCAGACCAGAGAGGGGCGGAGGTATCGCTCAAGGGGCTGCTCCAGAACGGTCCGGTGGTGCTGTTCTTCTACCCGAAGGCGATGACCGCCGGGTGCACCAAGGAGTCCTGCCACTTTCGTGACCTGGCCTCGGAATTTGCGGCGGTCGGAGCCCAGCGGGTCGGAATTTCCGCTGATGGGGTCGATCGCCAGGCGGAGTTCGCGGCGAAGCACGACTTCGACTATCCGCTGCTCTCGGACAGGGATCGCAAGGTTGCCGCTGCATTCGGGGTCAAGCGTCCGGGGCCGTTGTTGAGCCGGCGGGCGACGTTCGTCATCGGCACCGACGGCAAGGTCCTCGCCAGCTTCGCATCCGAGATCAATATGGATATGCACGCCGACAAGGCCCTTGAGGTTCTGGGCGCAAACACCAAGGGAACCTGAACCGTGGGGCGGGCGTCAGCTCTGGATGCGGCGTTGATCGAGGATCCCGCGGTGACGAGTCTGAACCGCCTGCCGATGCGTGGTTCGGGTGTGTTCACCGATGGAATCGAACACGCCAGGCAGTTGCTCTCCGAACGACCTGGTGGCGCCGCCGCCCCTTCTTCCAGAGCTGGCGGCAGGCCCACCGCGGCCGGGGCCGACTACAAAGGCGGGCACGAGGGCAGCGACTCAGCGAGTCGGGACGAATGGTCCCTGGACCTGAACGGCAGGTGGGACTTCGTCCTACTGGGGAGTCCCGAAGAGGTTCAGGAGCAGGTTCTCTCCGGCCCGGTATCGCCGGACCTCGGATGGTCGAAGATCAGCGTGCCGGGCGCCTGGACACTTCAGGGTCCCGAGGTGTCGGGAGACGGAAACCGGGCGTTCGAACCGCCGCGCTACACAAACGTGATCATGCCGTTCGGCGAGGATCCGCCGGGTTTCCCCAAGGCGAATCCGACAGGCGTGTACCGGCGCAGAATCAGTGTCCCGCGCCACTGGAAGGGGCGGCGGGTGATTCTGCGCGTCGGCGCCGCCGAATCTGTCGTCCAGGTGTTCGTCAATGGAGAGTTGGTCGGCGGCGGAACTGACAGCCGACTGCCGAGCGAGTTCGACCTGGGCGCGGTTGTGAGGCCGGGGCGCCGCGCCGAGTTGGCCATCGTGGTCACCAAGTGGTCGGCCCAGACGTGGTTGGAGGACCAGGACCAGTGGTGGCACGGCGGAATCCAGCGCAGCGTGTCGCTCCATTCCGTCCCCGAGTCGTCGTTCGCCCAGGTGAAGCTGATTCCGGATCTGGAAAGCGGAATCGGCACCCTCGACCTGGAGGCGAGGCTCGCTGGTCCGGTCGTGCGGGAACGGGGATGGACCGTCGAGTTGTGGGTTGAGACCCGCTCAAAACCGGGCCGGAAATCACGCACGCTTGCCACTACCGGTCAGATTGACGTCCCGGTCTGGGATGACGCGGACGAGGTCTCGTCGCTGCTGTCGGGGATGTTCATCGAGCCCGGGGTCGTGAGGGCGCATTTGCAGGTCCCCGAGCCCGAGGTCTGGTCCCATGAGAACCCGGCGTTGTACCGGACGATGCTGGTCCTGCGGGACCCCGAATCGCGCGTTATCCAGGTTCACGGGGCGTTGAGTGGATTCCGTTCGGTAGAGATCGGCGGCAACGAGTTGCTGATCAACGGCCAGCCGGTGCTGCTCCATGGGGTCAACATCCATGAACACAGTCCGGATACCGGTCGAGCGGTCACGGCCGAGCAGACCCGGGCCGACCTGGTCATGATGAAGGCGCACAACCTGAATGCGGTGAGGGCCGCGCACTATCCCCACGACGAACACCTGGCGGAACTGTGCGATGAGCTGGGCCTGTATCTGATTGACGAAGCAAATATCGAGTCGCACTCGCGCCAGGCGTCGCTGTGCCACGACAGCCGGTTCGCCAACTCGATCATCGAGCGTGTGCGGCGGATGGTCGAACGGGATCAACACCATCCATCGATCATCATCTGGTCGCTCGGTAACGAGTCCGGATACGGAGCGGCCCACGACTCGGCAGCTGCGTTTTTGCGCCGCTACGACCCGAGCCGCCCGATCCAGTACGAGGGCCCGTTCATGCACGACCTATACGCTGCGGCGCCGGTCAGCGATGTGGTCTGCCCGATGTATTCCTCGATCGAGGACATCACGGCCTGGGCCGACTCGGGCCGGGACGACCGTCGCCCGCTGATCCTCTGTGAGTACTCCCATGCAATGGGTAACTCGAACGGGTCCCTGTCGGACTACTGGGATGCGTTCGAGTCCACCCCCGGCCTTCAGGGCGGCTTCATCTGGGAGTGGGTCGACCACGGACTCAAACTCTTCGACGGCTACGGCGACGGTTACGCCCGCAGTGGCGGCCCCGACCGCAGCGACGGCAGCGGTCTCCAGCTTCGAGGTCCGCTCGGCGGACCGAGCTGGGGGTACGGCGGCGACTTCGGAGACCATCCGAATGACTCGAACTTCGTCTGCGATGGACTCGTTTCGGCCGACCGGGTCGCCGGGCCGGCAATGGCCGAGGTGCACCACGTCGGACGGCCCATAACCGTCACCATGACCAACCCGATCGGGCAGCCACGATCCGCCCTGCGCGTCAGGAACCGTCGCTGGTTCGTCGACACGTCGGATCTTCGAGCCCGCTGGGAGCTAACGATCGACGGCGACGCGATGGCCTCCGGTGAACTTGAAGTGCCGCCGATCGGGGCGCGTTCAGAAGTCGTCGTCGCACTTCCGTTCCGCCGTTCGACGCTTGCCAAGGCCCATCCAGGGGCCGAGGTGCACCTGACCGTGACTTTTGTGCTTCGTAGGAGCAGCGATTGGGCCGGTGCCGGACATGTCGTCGCCGTCGAGCAGATGGTGGTTCCGCCAAGCGCTGCACCTGCTGCACCGGCCGCGCTTCGCCGGGACGGGCAGGAGCGACGGGAGGGGCAGGAGCGCCGGCTGGTCGATCCGGTGCGACCGTCGAGGTCGTTCGACATCAACGCGATCGGGTGGCGGCCAACGGTGTTTCGGGCGCTGACCGACAACGCCGGACTTCGTCAGGGATGGATGCGGGGCCTGGTCGGAAACCTGGGTCGCTGGGTCGATGAGCAGGGCCTGGACCGGGCCGAATGGACTCCTGGCAGGCAGCGGGTGCGGACGCTCGACGCGGCCCGAGGTGACGTCACCGAAATCACCCAGAGCGGGCAACTGACGGTCGGCAGCGGGGCGGTCGTGAAGGTCCGCCGGGTGGTGTGGCAAATGTCGGACGGCTGGACCAGGGTCGATGCCGAGGTACGGATCCCACGGGAACTGGTCGACGTGCCAAGGGTCGGGTTCGAGCTCGCTCTCGAGGGCGGATCGCCCTGGTCGAACGTCGAGTGGTTCGGGGACGGGCCACATGAGTGCTACCCGGACCGGCGGGCCGCCGGTCGAGTTGGCCGATGGCGGACCACGGTGGACCAGATGTACGTCGACCACGCAGTGCCCCAGGAACACGGTCACCGGACGGGACTGCGTTGGGTCGCGTTGACCCGCGCGGGCGCAGGGCGACGGCGCGAAGGGATTCTGATCGTTGCGGAACAACCGTCCGGCGCCGATCGCCCGGGGTTCTCGGTACGACACCACAGCGATGACGAGCTCTGGGGCGCGCTGCACAGCCATGATCTGACCGTCCCTGCGAGAGGTGTTCCGAGCTCTGCCAGGCGCATCGATGGCGACCCGACCCGCACGTATCTGTATCTGGACATCGCCCAGCGGGGGATCGGGACAGCGTCGTGTGGACCCGACACACTTGAGCGGTATCGGATCCCGGCCGGTCGACACAACCTGCGAGTGTGGGTCTGCGGCTTCGACCCACGCAGCGAGGATCCTGGGGTTCTGGCCAGAACCCTCCGGTGACTCGGGTTGGCACGGTGACCGTATCCTTCTTGCATGACCGATCAGGCGAGAGCTGAGCGCGACCAAGGAATGAACCTGGCGACGGTCTGGGAGACGGTCGCCGCCACCGTGCCCGACGCCCCGGCGCTTATCCACGGCGACGTGATACACGGCGACCTGATCCGGACCTGGGCCGAGTTCGAGAGCCGCTCGGCCCGCCTCGCCGGAGCCCTTGCTGCCGACGGGATCACGGCCGGGTCGAAGGTCGCCGTCTACATGTACAACCGGCCCGAGTACATCGAGGCCACATTCGCCGCCTTCAAATTGCGGGCCGCGACGGTCAACGTCAACTACCGGTATCTGGCAGCGGAACTTAGGTATCTCTTCGACAACTCCGACTCCGAGGCCGTGGTGTTCCACGCCGAGTTCGCCGATCGTCTGGACAGCGTCCGAGGTGCTCTGCCGAAGCTTCGGACCTTCGTCTGCGTCGGATCCGACAACGCACACCCATGTCCGGACTGGGCGCTCGACTACGAAGCAGCGGTCCGGGATAGCGAACCGGCGCCTGTGATCAACCGTTCGGGCGACGACCTCTGGTTGCTTTATACCGGTGGAACCACGGGAAGTCCGAAGGGAGTCATGTGGCCACACCGGAGTCTGTTGGGGACCGGCGCTGCAACTTTCGGTGTCATCGGGGCGGCGGTACCCGAAACCCCGGACGAGGTTGCGGCAGCTGTAACGACGTTCCATGAGCGGAACAAGGCGATCAGACTGCTGCCGGCAGCGCCGCTGATGCACGGGACCTCGGCGATCACCTCGGTCGCGGTGTTGTCCGCCGGAGGAGCAATCGTGACCCTGAGCGGCCGTTCCTTCGATGGACATGAGTTGTGCCAGGCGGTTGACCGCAACAAGGTCACGCAGCTGACGATCGTCGGGGACGCCTTCGCCAAGCCGATCCTGGCGGCACTGGACGAAGCCAGGGCGGCGGGGAAGCCGTATGACATCTCGTCGCTCAAGATCATCCTCTCCTCTGGGGTGATGTGGTCCAAGGAGGCCAAGGAGTCGTTGCTGGAATGGTGTTCCGCCACGCTGGCGGACAGCCTCGGGTCCTCCGAAGGGGTCGGTTTTGCGACCTCGGTGTCGCGGCGCGACGCACCGGCGAAGACTGCTAGGTTCGCTTTGGGTCCCAACGCCAAGGTGTTCACCGAAGAGGGTCACGAGGTCACCCCCGGGTCCGGCGAGAGGGGCCTTCTTGCGGTCGGTGGACCGATCCCTGTCGGCTACTACAACGACCCCGTGAAGAGCGCCGAGACGTTCCGGGAATTCGCCGGCAGGATCTGGTCGGTCCCGGGTGACTACGCGACCGTCGAACCTGATGGCACGATCCACCTGCTCGGCAGGGGCTCGGCGTGCATCAACACCGCAGGTGAGAAGGTCTATCCGGAAGAGGTAGAGGAGGCCCTGAAGTCGCACCCTGCAGTTCACGACGCAAACGTCGTCGGCGTACCGGACGAGAAGTGGGGTAGCGCGGTCCAAGCGGTCGTTTCACTCGAGCCGTCGTTCACGGCCGGTCCGGACCTGGTCGACGAGCTCACGGCGCACTGCCGGAGCCGGATCGCGGCTTACAAATGTCCCAAGCGGATTGTGATCGTGGATCGTGTGGAGCGCGGCCCGAACGGCAAGCCGGACTATCGCTGGGCGGGCAGGGTTCTGGGCCAGACACCCGACAGCTGAATCAACTCGGAACGATGCGTGGGACGAAGCGCTGTTGGCGGGTGACCAGTCGATGATTGGGTAGAGTCTCATCTCTCGGGCACCGCGCCACACCCGATCAGGGGGACTCCATGAAACGTACATTCGCTGTGTTGCTACTCGCGACCGCTCTACTGGCCAGCGCCTGTGGCGCCAACGGATCCGGTGGGAAGACCGAAGAGGGCGAAGGAACCACCAAGAAGTCGGAAACGACAGAAGTCGCCAACGACGCCAGCTTCGAGAAGTTGACCGACCTCTGCGCCGACGGTGACTTCAAGGTCAAGGCCGACGAGGCCGGCAAGGGCACCGACAAGCTGTACCTGGCTGTCGCAAATGACCGCTCTGCCCAGATCCGCACCGGCCTGAACAAAGTGCTCTACGACTCCTCGGTCGCCTTCGCTGACTGGTGCAACGCCAATGGCGGCATTGGTGGACTCCAGATCGAAGTCGTCGACGCCGACGCTGCGCTCTTCAACGTCGAGGCTGCCATGACCACGGTCTGCAGCGACGCCTTCGCGATGGTCGGCGGCGGGTTCGTCATGGACGACCTGGAGTTCAGCGGCAAGGACGCGAGCGACTTCCACAAGTGCAAGATGATCGACATCCCGGGCTTCGCTGTCTCGGTCAAGAAGACCGACTCGAATGGTCAGATCCAGCCGGTTCCCAACCCGGGAACTTCGGTCGCCAACACATGGATGCGCGACTTCAAGAAGCTGTATCCCGAGGATGCCAAGACGTGGGCAGTTGCCTACGGCGAAATCCCGTCCCTTGAAGCCGTCAAGGACAAGTACCTGGCAGCGGCAAAGGATGTCGGCCTCGACAACGTCGGCACACTGAAGTTCCCGGCGATCAACGTGGCCGACTGGACCCCGTATGCGCGTCGCTTCATCGACATGAAGGCGACCAGCCTGACATTCGTCGCCGAGGTCGAGAACCTGACCGGCTTCCTTTCCAAGGCGGTCGAGCAGGGATGGAAGGGCACGCCGCTCGTCGAGACCAACATGTACGAGCCGATGCTGTCTGCCGAACCGGCCGCCGAGGGCACCGTGCTTCGCATGACGTATCACCCCCTCGAAGAGAAGGAAATGTGGCCAGGAATCCAGAAGTACCTGGACATCAACGCCAAGTATGTTCCCGGCGGCGACCTGGGCGGGCTGGGTATCCAGTCAACATCGGCGTGGCTGCTGTTCGTCACCGCCGCCAATGCCTGTGGCAAGAACAATGGTGGCGAGATCAGCCGTGACTGCATCCTCGAAGAGGCAGCGAAGGTCAAGGACTGGACCGGCGGCGGACTCCACGGACCACAGGACCCCGAACCCGCTTCGACCTTCAAGGCGAGCCCCTGTTCGATGCTGCTGATCGTCAAGGGCGGCAAGTTCGAACGTCTCTACCCCAAGATCGACGGAACCGACGACGACTTCGAAGGATTCCACTGCCCCAAGGACGGTGTCTCCCAGGTCCCGGCCAACGAAGGTAAGGGAGCGATCGACCCGAGTCGCCCGATCTGATCGGGGTCACGCGCTGAAATAGCCATCTGATAGAGCCGTCCTCCGATCTGGCG
>JBATWQ010000274.1:0-1756 GCA_049672765.1 Microthrixaceae bacterium
CCGGAAGGGGCTCCCACGAAGCGGCCGGCGAAACGACGGGCGACAGCTCGGTTTTCGCTCCCGACCCGCGGGCGCGCCAGTCCGGCGAGGGTCCGATGACGGGCTCGGGCGGAGACCTTGGCCAGAGCGTCGGCAAGGGTGACACGTCGACCAGGGTGGGCTCCGCGCGGACCTCACTCGGTGAGGCCATCCGCCGCTATTCCGACGAAGCCACCCGAGCGACCCAACGGCCCGGGTTGCCGTCCTCACATCGCAATCTGATCAACAACTATTTCGCCCGCCTGTCAGGAGCCTCGTGAACACTGCCAACACATCGATGATCGGACCTGACGAGTACGCGCGGACGGCCAAGTCGATCGAGGACGAGATCGGCGAAGTCATCGTGGGTCAGGAGAACCTCGTCCGCGACGCCCTCATCTGTCTGCTCGCAGAGGGTCACCTGCTGATCGAGGGAGTGCCCGGACTCGGTAAGACCCAGTTGGTCAACACCCTGGCCGCAGTCGCCGGCCTCGACTCGA
Source organism: Microthrixaceae bacterium (assembly GCA_049672765.1). GTDB lineage: Bacteria > Actinomycetota > Acidimicrobiia > Acidimicrobiales > Microtrichaceae > JAGQSZ01. Next base: position 519 of record JBATWQ010000274.1, read on the forward strand.
ACCGGATCCAGTTCACGCCCGATCTGATGCCCGCCGACATCGTCGGCACCCAGGTTCTGGTGACCGACGAGAACGGCGGTCGGAGCTTCCGCTTCGCCAAGGGGCCCGTCTTCACCAGCCTGTTGCTGGCAGACGAGATCAACCGTGCGACTCCCAAGACCCAGGCGGCGCTGCTCGAAGCCATGCAGGAACGTCAGGTGACCGCCGGTGGCGAGACCCGTGTCCTACCGCGACCGTTTCTGGTTCTGGCCACCCAGAATCCGATCGAACAGGAAGGGACCTATCCGCTGCCCGAAGCCCAACTCGACCGGTTCCTGCTCAAGTCTCGTGTCGACATGCCATCGGCCGACGAGCTCGTCACGATCGTTGAACGGACCACCGGTTCTGCTCGCAGCACCGCCCAGAAGGTGACCGACGCCGAGCAGATCGCGGCGATGGTCGAGCTGACACGATCGGTGCCGGTGCCGAGCCACGCCGTGCGTTACGCGGTGGATCTGGTGCTCGCTTCCCACCCGTCCGACGACGCTCCCTCGATGGTCTCGCAGTACGTGCGGTTCGGTTCGAGTCCCCGTGGCGCCCAGGCGCTGCTACTCGCATCGAAGGTCGTCGCGCTCCTGGACGGGCGCCCGTCGGTATCGATCGACGACATCCGCTCGGTTGCCCCGGGTGCCCTGCGACATCGAGTCGGTCTCGGCTACGAGGCGGCGGTCGATGACGTGAGCGCCGAGCAGGTGATCGACGACCTGCTTGCCTCGGTCCAGGCTCGCACGGTGTCGGTCTAGCCCATGGGCCCGGGAGTGTTGGAGCCTGCGGAGATCGCCAGGATCGAACGGTTGGCGCTGACGCCTGACCGCAAAGTTCCAGCGTCGTCGACCGGTCCGCACCGCTCGGTGATCCACGGCCGCTCCCTCGACGTTGTCGAATGGCGTGAGTACCAGCCGGGTGACGATCCCCGCACCATCGACGTCCAGGCGTGGGCGCGGCTGGACCAGGTCCTGGTGCGCCTCTACGAGGGCGACGTCGACCTGCGGGTGCAACTGGTGGTCGACACCTCGGCATCAATGGCGACCGGCGACAAGCTGCGCCACGCCAAGAGGGTCGCGGCTGCAATCGGTGCAGCGGCGTTACTGCGCAACGAGTCCGTCAGCGTTGGTTCGCTCCAGGACCGTGTGCCGCGCCGCTACCGGAGTCGCACGTCTCTCGCACCGTTCCTGGCCCACCTCGACTCGTGGCAGGCC
>JBATWQ010000275.1:0-9065 GCA_049672765.1 Microthrixaceae bacterium
GAGCAACGCGATCGGTATCTGCCCGACATCATCGCGGGCCGTTCGGCGTGGTGTGTCGGAATGAGCGAGCCGGACGCCGGTAGCGACGTCGCCTCGCTGCGGACAAGGGCAGAGCCCGACAATGGAAACTGGATCGTCAACGGGCAGAAGATCTGGACCTCGGGTGCGATGGGCGCCGACTGGTGCTACCTGATCGCCCGAACAGATCCGACCGCTCCCCCACATCAGGGACTTTCCGAGTTCGTCGTCGACATGCGCTCACCTGGCATCGAGGTGAGACCCATCGTCGACATGATCCGCGGATCCCACTTCTGCGAGGTCCACTTCGACGACGTCGAGGTGCCTGGCGAGAACATGATCGGCACACTGAACGGAAGCTTCAAACAGGTGATGCGACAGATGGAGCACGAACGAGGCGGGATCGACCGCCTCGTCTCCAACCTGCGGCTCTACCGTGACGTCCGGCCCCACGTCGACATATCCGACCCGATCGTGCGTCAGAAGGTCGCAGCAATCGAGAGCGGCTACCGGATCGGGCGGCTGCTGGTCATGAGGGAAGTGCTCGGGCAGGCCCCTCGGGGTTTCTCCGCTGCCACCAAGACGATCTGCACCGAATTCGAGCAGATGGTCGCAGAGTTCTGCGCCGACGCGGTCGGGGCGGACGCGATGCTCTGGAACCGTGTGTCCCAAGGAGTTTGTTACGCGCCCGCCTACACCATCATGGGTGGGACGACGAACATTCTGCGCAACATCATCGGGGAACGGATGCTCGGCCTGCCCAGGGAGCCTCGGCCCTAGGCCGGATCCCCACAACCGGGACTAGAGGATTGGAACCTCGGTCTCGAGGCGCCTGACCATGAAGTCATCGAGCGGCTCACCGATGACTACATCGATGTCCGCGACCCAGGCTTCGGCATTGACCACCACGACCGGGTCGGCGCGTATCGACATCTCCACGTCGAGGCTGTCCGCCAACATCCCGAGGCGGTGGACAAGCCCGACAACCGGCACTCGATCCAGAGGGTCGGTCAACACCTTGGCTATCGGGGAGCCGGCCACGAGCGAGGTGGCGTCGGCCAATCCAAGTGGCAGGACACCGAGTTCGGTTTCACCGATGATCGCCGCGGCTCCGCCCAACCCCACCTCGATAGTTCCCGCACCGGTCGCCTCGCGCCTGACCGTCACCGCGATGTCGACACCAGAGGGGATGAAGCGTTGCACTACCGCCGGCATCATCCGGTCCCCGATCACATCTGTCATGCGGTTCCAGACCAGCCGTAAATGCCCGGCATCGCCGATGTCAAGGGTGACCCCGCTAGCGGTCGAACGGGTTGACCGGTCACGGAACGCCGCCTTGAGCACCACGGGCCAACCGATCGCCTCGGATGCGGCCAGGGCCTCTTCATAACTCCTGACCACCCTGCGCTCCGCGACCTCCATGTCGAACGCCGCCAGGAGCAGCTCCTGCTCGTCGTGGTCCAGGTGGGTCACAGAACCCGACTCCTCCACCCGCCCGATTGCGTCGCTGATCGCCGTAAGCGCCCCATCCACCGACGCATCGTCAGGGGTTTCGAGCCCGCTCCCAGCAGCCGACGCGATCCAACGCCGGTAGGACGCCAGATGACCCAGGGCGTGGGCAGCGTCCTCGGGGAAACGGAAGATCGGGACTCCGTGGGTCCTGGTGGCTTCATCTCCAGCACTCTGGGCTCTGGTCAGTCGGGCGATGCCAGCGGCGCCGAGCATCGTTGAGACAACCGTCTTCTCGGGGTGCGCCACAGAAGTATCGAGTATCACCTCGGTGATCTCGGGGTCCATGTTCAAGGTCGGTGGGGTGTAGACGACCATGACGCTGTCGACCCGCGCATCTGAAGCGACGACCTCCAGGCAGCGGCGGAAGTCCTGGGCCGAAGCGCGGAACGTCAGGTCGACCGGGTTGGAGTACCGCTCACCGTCGGCGTCGACCGAGGTGAGTTCCACCACGTCGAGCCCCGACCCCCGACAGGCATTTGCTGCGAGGACTATCGCGCCGTCCGAGTTGCCGATTATCGCTACTCCAGATCCAGCCGGCACCGGCTGGTCCGCCAGGATCCGGCCGAGGTCGAAGAGTTGTTCCAAGGTGGACACGCTCATCACCCCGGTCTGACGGAACATTGCCTGAGAACGCCGTTCGGTCGCGGACCCCCCACGGCTGCGTCCGTGTGCCAAACCTGTCGTGTTCAGCGCAGCGACAGGTTTGACCAACGATGCGGCTCGCGCTGCACGGACCAGCCTTGGCAACGGCGCCCGCCCTTTGAGGGACAGGAGCATCGCCTGGGTCCGGTCGTCCTCCATCCAGTAGCTCAACAGGTCCCCGGGGCCGACGTCAGCGGGATTGCCGGCTGCCACGAAGGTCGAGATCCCCAGGTCCATGCGAACGGCGTGTTCGATAATTGCAGCAGCAAGGGTTCCGGTCTCGGTCATCACCCCGATGCGCCCGTGCGGTGGCATCAATGGGCTGAGAGACGCATCCAGGCGAACCCCGGGATCCGTGTTGAGAACGCCCAGACAGTTGGGGCCTAGCAGGCGCATCCCGTGGCCCCGTGCGACTTCGATCAGCTCACGTTCCAGGACCGCTCCTGCAGCGCCCGACTCCGAAAATCCTGCCGACAGGACGACCACGGCGCCGACACCTCGACGCCCGCAACCGTCGACCGCCTCCGAGACGCGCTCGGCGGGAATCGCCAGGACCGCCAGGTCGGTTCCGAGCGGGATTTCATCGACCGATGCGAGGGTCACGAAGTCGTCAACCGGCTGGAGATAGCGGTTGACGGCGAAGGTCGGTCCGGCAAATCCGTTGCTGACGATGTTGCGGAAAACGTCGGCTCCGACCGAGCCCGAGTCCCTGCCGACACCGACCACAGCGACCGACGACGGCTCCAGAAGCCTGCGCACCGAGGCCGCCTCGGATCGGCGCTCACGTCGGTCGATTGCGGCCAAGGACGCCTCGGTGGGGAGTATGTCGAAGCCGACCTCGACCACGCCCGAGTCGAACTGGGAGCTGACCTCATATCCCGCCGCCGCGAAGACCGACAGCATCCGGTGATTCGTCGGAAGTGTCGTCGCCACAAATCTGCGCACACCCCGTTCACGGCCGGCAGCGACCAGGAACTCAAGGAGCAGCGTGGCCAGACCCCTGCCCTTCTGGCCGTCATCAACGAAGAACGCGACTTCCGCGACGTCGGTGCCCTTGTAGCGCTCGTAGCGCGCAACTCCGATTATCTGGTCGTCGAAAAGTGCGACGAACGCAACCCTGTCGGAGTGGTCGACGTGGGTGAAGTGGTGCACGTCCCGGTCGCTGAGTTCGGGTCGAGGTGAGAAGTAGCGGAAGTAGATGGATTCGGGCGACTGGCGGGAGTGGAACTCACGCAGCGCCGGGGCATCGCCAGGGGTGATCGGGCGGACATGCACGATCTTCCCGTCGGCGAGGACGACGTCTGCCTCCCACGAGTGTGGATACGCTCCGGTCACGTCATCTGACTCAGTTTGTGCCACAGCGTCAGGCTAACCACTACGGCCGCGGTGGTCGTCGCCACTCTGCCGGCGGCCACGATATGGGAGTGTTGTCCATGAACGAACACGCAGACCCGAAGGGCAACTCCAGGGTTACCGATGAACTCACAGAGTGCGCAACGCTCTACTGGCGACTGGTTCTTGAGTCGAGCCCCATCTCTGCAACGTTCTACGGGGTCCATGACTTCGATGACCGTCTCGACGATCTGTCCGTCGACGTCGAAGCGGACCAACGGCGGGACTTCGATCGTGTCAGGTCACGTGCGGCTGCCCTCGACCCCGCGTCGCTGACGATTGCGTCGAGGGTGACCCGGTCCCTTCTGTTGGACCGCCTCGACACCAGGATCGAAGGGATCGACCTGGGCCTGGTGGAAATGTCCTCGGACCACATGGACGGCCCCCACGCCCAGCTACTCATGGTCGCTCCCCTGTTGACCTACCCGGAGCCCGACCACGCCGAGGCAGCCCTGACCCGCTACGCCCAGGTTCCCAGGCTGTTGGGCCAGGCGATCGACCGCTTCCGCGACGGCCTGTCCAAAGGAAGGACGCCTGCAGCGGCGGTCCTGGAGCGCTCGATCAGTTCGCTCGATCGTTACCTCGAGTCGGACATCACCAACGATCCGTTCCTCGGCGCCTCGGTGCCGGAGGATTGGGATGGACGAGAAGCCTGGCGCTCCGAGCTACTGGACCTGGTCCGGAACCGGATCCGGCCCGCGTTCGAGGTATACCGGAACGTGCTGCGGGACGATCTGATGCCGTCGGCGCGCCCGGACGAGAAGGCGGGGTGGTGCTGGCTCCCAGACGGCGAGGCTCTCTACCAGGCCCAGATCCGATCCCACACGAGCATCGCCCCGGTGCCTGCTGAGCTACACGCACTCGGACGCAGTCTCACCGAGGTTTCACTGCCCGAGGAGTACCGCGCGGTCGCAGGCCGCTGGTTCAACGCTCTGGGCGATGACCGACCCCAGATCGGGCTCGACAAGATGGATGGTCTCTTCGATTTCATCCGTACCGCACCGCAGTTGCGTCACCAGAGCTCGGACGAGGTCATCTTGATTGCCGAGGCAACGGTGACACGCGCTGCGGCCGCGATGCCGGAGTGGTTCGGTCGTCTGCCGGTTGCCGAGTGCATGGTCAGCGCTGTGCCCGAGTTCATGGCTGCAGACGCTCCGTACGCGTACTACTTCCCACCCGCGGTCGACGGAACCAGGCCGGGCACCTATTTCATCAACGCGTCGAATCCGACGGAGTCATCGCGGACCGAAGCCGAGTCGATCGCGTTTCACGAGGCGATTCCCGGTCATCACCTACAGATCGCCATCAGCCAGGAACTGGACGGCCTGCCGGAGTTCCAGCGCCATGAGGGATCGACGGCGTACGTCGAGGGCTGGGGCCTATACGCCGAGCGCCTCGCCGAGGAGATGGGTCTCTATTCCGATGACCCGTCGCTCATCGGGATGCTCACTGCTGATTCGTGGCGTTCGGCCCGCCTGGTGGTCGACACCGGCCTGCATGCCCTGGGCTGGAGTCGCCAACAAGCCATCGACTACTTCGAGGAGTTCACTCCGGTCCCGATGGAACAGGCGATCTCGGAAGTGGACCGATACATGGCAATTCCCGGTCAGGCGCTCTCTTACAAGGTCGGACAGATCGAGATCCAGAGGCTTCGCAACCATGCAGAACAGAGCCTCGGGGCCAAATTCGACATCCGATCCTTCCACGACGTCGTGCTCGGTTCGGGCGCGGTGAGCCTGCCGGTTCTGGAAGAACTCGTTATCAACTGGATTGAGACTCGGTAGCGGACTCGGCTTGGGTGAGTGCCAGTTCCAGACGCAGGATCTCGGCCAGTTCGCGGGGCTTGTCACCCTGGATGCTGTGTCCGGCGCCTTCAACTACCTGGACCCGGGCGTCGGGCTTGCGGCGTAGCAGTTCGGCAATGTCTTCGGAATCCACGACAGGGCTCGCGGAGCCCTGCAACAAAAGGTACGGGGCCCGGACGTCCTCGACGTCCTGCCACAGGTCACCGAAGATCGGAGCCTCTTCCGGGGACGGGGCGGGTGACTGGGATGAGGGGGCGGATGGCTGTGCGGTCACACCCGTCTCGTCGCCGACCCGCGCAGCCGATGCGGACGCGATGGTTTCAACCGTCTCGATCGATCCGGCCGATCCGCCCAGGTGGCGTCGGTCGTAGTTCCACTCCCACATGGCTCCGGAGCCTTCGACCCTGTGGGCGTTGTGGAGGATCCCGCGGCGCAGGGACTCGTGGGATCGGGTCGGGTTGTACTCCACGGTTCGGTCGAAGATCTCCTGGAAAGAACCGAAGTTCTGTGGACCTTCGATGAACGCGTGGACATCGGCGGCCTTGTCGCGGGTCACGCCCGGGGTCACGTCGATCACGACGAGCCGCCGCACCAGCCAGGGGAAGATCGCCGCGACAGCGTTGGAGGTGAGCCCTCCGAGTGACATGCCGACCAGCAGGCTCGGGTCGGGTGCGAACTCGTCCATGATGGCCGCGGCGTCCTCGGCGTTGGACCGGGGGTTGTAGGCGCCGTCGTCACGCCAGGAGGAGTGTCCGTGTCCGCTCAGATCGATGGCGAGCATCGGAGTCGGCCGTAGAGCCAACGCGACCGTGTCCCAGGTGTGGGCGTTCTGGGCGCCACCGTGGAGGAAGACGATCTGAGGTGTTCCCGTCCCCCACTTGATCGCCGATCCGATACGTCCGTCACCGAACTGATGGCTGACCCGCTCCACGACGACGGGCATATCGCCGTCGAGGCCGTATTCGGCGCAGTTCTCCTTGAAGTAGGCGAACTCGTCATAGACGAAGCTCGGGTCATCGGGACTTCCACCGGGTACAGGGGTCGACATCAACTCATCCTCGCGCGACCCATCAGGTTTGGTGACCAAATGCCGATTGAATAGCAATGGATGCTGCACCGCTCTGGCTGACCCATCACCACGGAACTAAGCGATGCGCCCGTGTCGGAGGACACCTGGTGTGTCGTAGATGCCTGGTGCTCTACCCGACCGTCGCGGCGACCAGCATCGCTGCTGCGATCGTCCTGGGTGACTCAGTTCGGTCCGCAGTCCCTGCCATCTGGATCCTTCTCGTGCCGATGGTCGTCGAGTGGACCCTCGAACACGCAGGTCGCATCGAGTACTCGCCACGACGGCAGACGGTCGTGTCGCTCGCCGCGGGCGCCGGTGGCGGTTTGGCCCTCGCCATCCACGCCATTGACCCCTTCAACCTGCGTGCGACCCTGCCGATCGCAGCGACCGCCGCCGCGTGTCTGACATCCGCGCTGCTCTGCGGGCCTTCGCCCGGCACATCGATCGAATCGGTGGGAACGTCCGATGATCCGGCACCGACCGGCCCATCGGTGCGGTCTTCCTTTGACAGTCTCGATGCCGACTGGCTAGTCCGCCACCACAGCGACGAGGCCGAGAGGACCGCCCGTCTCACGGCACTTCTCACTGACACGGAGTCCGCAGCGGCGTCGCGAAAGTGATCGACCGGCCAAAAGGCCGGGAGTGACATATGTGTCCGATCCGGGGCCCCGATAGGTGCGTGCAGACCCCTGACGCCCCGCTAGTCTCCGTCCGTTGAATGTGGACGGGGCTCGGCGAAAATCCGCCGTCTGCTCTGGCGATTTTAGGGGAGCTACATGGCCAAGCGTCTTGGATCCAAGCCGTACTTGAGGATCCCGGTATTGGTGCTTGTGTCGGCGGCCATGCTGCTGGCCGGGTGCACAAGTTCGGGGGAAACGGCAACGAAGGGCGAACTGGACGGTATCCGTTCACTGGGCGACAGCGCCGCAAGCGCGGGCTACAACGTCCGCGGCAGCGTCAACCAGGCGTCGGCCACCGGCGCGAAGGCGGGAGCAAAGCTCGGCCTCTACGACGATTCCGGCAATGCCGTGGCAACCCAGGTCGCGGATGCCCAGGGCTCGGTTCTCTTTCGACTGGTGAAGCCCGGCAAGTACCGCATCGCCACGACCGAGGGCAAGGAACTCGCGTCCGACCCGGTCGAGGTGATCGACGAAAAGGACTCGCTGCCCGATCCCTCGTTCTACAAGGACCAGAAGCTCGTAAAGGGCTTCCAGTACATAACCACCCGGGACGGTACGACACTTTCGACGATGGTCACCCTGCCGGGACCGATCGAGGACGGCCCCTACCCGACCGTGGTCGAGTATTCCGGATACAGCCCGTCGAAGCCGGCTACGAACCTGATCAAGGACCGCTGGGAAGAGGTCAGGAAGTCACTCCCAGAGGGCCTGACCCTGGACGCCGTATGCGCTATCGCCACCTTCGCGTGTGAAGCTCCTGATCAGCCCTCCTCTCTCATGGCGAGCGCCCTCGGATACGCGGTCGTCAGCGTGAACATGCGTGGCACCGGATGCTCCGGTGGCGCCTACGACTTCTTCGAACCACTGCAGATTCTCGACGGATACGACGTGGTCGAGACCGCCGCGGCCCAGCCGTGGGTGCTCAACAACAAGGTCGGAATGGTGGGCCTGTCCTACCCCGGCATTTCGCAATTGTTCGTTGCCGCAGCCAAGCCACCGAGCCTTGCTGCAATCGCTCCCCTTTCGGTCTATGACGACACCGCCCGTGGCGTCCTCGCACCCGGTGGCATCTTCAACGCGGGATTTGCGTTGAGCTGGGCCGAGGCGGTCCTCAACGACGCGAAGCCCTACGGCCAGGCGTGGACAAAGGACCGCGTCGAGAAGGATGGCGACAAGATTTGCGCAGACAACCAGTTGCTGCGCCTTCAGAACGTCGACGCGGTGTCCAAGGCAAAGGAGTACCCGTATTACGAGCCGTCCGTCGCCGATCCGCTGAACCCGTCCCTGTTCGTCGACCGCATTGACGTTCCTGTGTTCCTGACCGGTGCATTCCAGGACGAGCAGACGGGCGGACGGTTCCCCCTTCTTTTCAACCGGTTCACAAATGCTCCCGTGGTGAAGTTCACCGCTTGGAACGGCGCCCACGCGGATGGTTTCCAGCCTGCGAACCTCGTCGAGTGGAAGACCTTCCTCGACTTCTATGTCGCAGGGAAGCTAACCCCGCGTTCCCTCGCAGCCGACCTGTTCATTCCGCTTGTCAGCGAAGAAGTCTTCGGCAGCCAAATGGCCCTGCCACCGCAGAGGATGTTCGACGAGGAGTCGACCTTCGATGCCAAGAAGGCCGCGTACGAGGCCGAGGATCCCATCCGTATTCGTCTGGAGAGTGGTGCTGGAGACCCCGACCACGTCGGCACGCCGGTCTCGACACTCGACTTCCGGACAAGTTCCTGGCCGCTTCCTGACACCACCCCATGGGCGCTGTACTTCCAGCCCGACGGAAGCCTGTCCGAGAAGCCATCGAGCGAGGGCGACGACAGTGCCAGCAGTTTCAAGGTCACACCTGAGCTCGCCAAGTTGCGTACCTTCAACGGCGACAGCGAGAACGATCTGTTCCGCGCCGATGTGAAGTACGACTGGCGCAACGACGCCGAAGGTCAAGCAACGGTG
>JBATWQ010000276.1:0-14005 GCA_049672765.1 Microthrixaceae bacterium
ATGGTGGGCTGACTATCAGTGCTTGGTGGTGTCCTAATACTTGCTTCATGTAGTCCCATAACGTATTCACCACGTATTGGATTTGAGGCCGTCGGTAACGGCAGAATTGTATTGTTGACGGTTCCATGTTCCAAGGAGTATCGCTTAGAAGCGATAAGCTTAGGTACTGGTTCCGGTCTCGAGTCCGAGTTCCAGACAGACTTAAAGTTTGATAGCTTGGACGTAAGGGCGGAGCCTTTTGATTTGGATATATCGGGACTCGTTCCGCCCGACAGGTCTCGTGACGCCGCCCCCGATTGGCCTATCCATGTTGCAGTGCAATGGAACGAAGGAACAGGCTATAGCTCAGCGCAGAGGGCGCCCGGAGATGGAATGGTGACCTTCCATCCCGATAGCTCCGAGGTCGAAGTGGAAGTGGAGGTTACGCGTGAGCAGTTCCTTCACGAAGCGGAGGCTTCATGTCAGACTGACTGGTAGGGAGGTCAGCCAGTCCCGGATGTCTGGGGTCGGTTAGTTCCAACAGTTACTGCTCGGTGTCGGCATAACTGCTGGTGCTTACGCCAGGCACCGACCGTTGGAGGGCCAAGGAGGGGCGAAGTCACGCGGGACAACTGCCGCTTTCGGGGGTCATGATCCGGTTTTCCATGGGAGTTGCGGTGCGATTCCTGCCTTGTCGAGCATGATCATGGTGATGAATGCTTAAGGGTCATGGAAGCCGCGGGCGTTGGTTCTGATCCTTCCTATCGACAGCGTTGCTGGACTCGGCAGTCCCTCGTGGCTTCGAAAGAGGTGCGGTAGCGGCGGATCGTGCGGGCAAGTTTCACAAACGCCGAGAGCTTCGACCGGCTGGCGTGGCAGTGTTACCCGTTGATGGCTCGTTGGGCATGGAGCAGCGGCAGAGCGAAAACTCCTTGGAGTTCCTCTTTGAACTGCCAGGCCCTCAATGTCCCCGCGCAACCCGATGTAGTTAGCAAACCAATTGGCGTGTTTAAGCCTTCAGTCAGCAATGACGGTGTCGGCGCGTTCGACCTCGTCGCGGGTGACGCCCAGCACGAACAGGATGGCGTCCAGGAACGGCACGTTGACCGTGGTGTCAGCAGCCAGTTGGACAACGGGTTTCGCATTGAACGCGATCCCGAGTCCAGCTGCGGCGAGCATGTCCAGATCGTTGGCGCCATCGCCGACAGCGACCGTCTGGGACAGCGGAATGCACTCGGCTGTGGCGAAGCGCCGAAGCAGTTCTGCCTTACCCGCCCGGTCCACCACCGCTCCGGTGACCTCGCCGGTGAGCTTTCCGTCGATGATCTCGAGTTTGTTGGCCACGGCGTGGTCGAGTTCCAGTTCTTCGGCTAGCCGGTCGGTGAAGTGCGTAAAGCCTCCCGAGACGATCCCGACGGTGTAGCCCAGCCGCTTGAGGGTTCTGACGAACGTACGGGCTCCGGGTGTGAGACGCATCGAGGCCTGTGCCCGGTCGAGCGCGGCCATGTCGAGTCCCGCTAGCAACTTGACCCGTTCTCGGAGCGCCGGTTCGAAGTCCAACTCGCCGCTCATCGCCCGCTCGGTGACCGCCCGGACCTGTTCCACGCAGCCGGCCTCGGCGGCGAGCAGTTCGATGACCTCGTCCTGGATGAGGGTTGAGTCGACATCGAGCACGACCAGACGTTTGGCGCGTCGGCCAAGACCTTCCGGCTGGATCGCGATGTCGAGAAGGTTCTCCGATGCGACCTCGCCGAGGCGTTTGCGCAACTTGGTCGGATCCGAGTCCGTCACCGTGAACTCGTATGCATAGACCGGGTAGACGGCCAGGCGGATGACCCTGTCGATGTTCCCGCCCGCCGAGGTGATCGCCCCCGACACCGCACCGAGTTCGGTCGGCGACAAGGGGGACTGCAAAGCGTGGCCAAGCACGGTTATGGCGTCGACCGGGCCACGGTCGGAGTGACCAGCCGGAACGTGATCGACCTCGGTGCTGAGACCGAGTACCGAGCCGAACTCGCTGAGAGCGTCCGACAGGTCATCGATCCCCGAGGGAACCTGGACGACCGCGGCGAGTGTCAGATGGCCACGGAGGAGAACCTGTTCAAGGTCCTGCACCTGGCAGTCCAACGAGGTCAGGATTGCCATCAGATCGGTTGTAATTCCCGGCTGGTCGGGCCCGGAAACGCGCACCAGAACCGTCTCTGCAGCTGAATCCCGTCCCGCATCCTCGGCGTCCATACCCAGAGGCTACGGCGGACCCGCAGGGAGCGACGAAACGGCGGTTCGGCCGGGTTGGTCGGTCATGGGATCACCCTCGGCCGGACCGTGTTGGAGCGCGAATCGGCCCGGCAGCTGTGAGTCATACACTGAGCCCATGGTCATCAAGGTTGGAGTTCTGGGTGCTGGCGGTCGGATGGGCACGGCGGTGTGCGCCGCGGTCGATGCCGATGAGAATCTGGAACTGGTAAGTGCGGTTGACCCCAGTTATCGGGGGCTCGACCTGCGGACCGTCACCGGAGTTGATTCAGATCTGCGGATCTCTGGAGAGGCAGTTGCGTTCGAGCGCACCGGCGCCCAGGTCGTCGTCGACTTCTCCCACCACGACGCCTCGGTTGCGAATCTGTCGTGGCTCGCCACCCACGGAATACACGCCGTTGTCGGCACAACCGGGTTCTCCGACGAGGAAATCGAAAGGTTCAGAACCGAGTTCACGACCTCCAACTGCGTTATCGCTCCGAACTTTGCGATCGGCGCCGTGTTGATGATGCATTTTGCGGCCACGGCGGCGCCGTTCTTCGACTCGGCCGAGATCATCGAGATGCACCACGACTCCAAGGTCGACGCGCCCTCGGGAACCGCAATGTTGACTGTGCAACGAATGGCCGAAGCGTCCGATGGCTGGACCGTCGACCCGACCGAGACCGAGTTGTTGGACGGAGCGCGGGGTGGTGAAGGACCGGCGGGAATACGGGTGCATTCGGTACGCCTGCGTGGCTTGGTCGCACATCAGGAGGTTCTGCTCGGAACGACCGGTCAGACCTTGACGATCCGTCACGATTCTCTGGATCGGGGCAGCTTCATGCCAGGTGTCCTGCTGGCGGTTAAGCAGGTCGGCGAGTTCCCCGGCGTGACGTTCGGTCTGGATGCTCTCCTGGGGCTCTGAGTCGGAGTTGCCGCCAGCACCGCGGTCGTCGAGCACCGCTGACCGCGGGAGCGCCACCATCGGCGGGACCGCTACCGTCGGCACGTGAATCCTTTGAAAGCCAGCGAAGGCAGCGGGGTCAGCGACGACGAGGTAGCGGCGACGGTCGATCACGTCGCGATCGACCGACTACAGCGTGCGTACGCCGACTTGGTGAACCGCCGGGCATGGGACGAGTTGGCCGGAGTGTTCGACCCTGACATCTCGATCACTCTCGATCTGGTATCCAGGCCGACGGTCGAACTGGTGGGAGTGCAGGAGTTTGCTTCGTTCATAGGCCCGGCGATGGAGCGCTTCGGCTTCTTCGAGTTCGTGATCCTCAACAGCTACATAGACCTGTGGCCCGGCGGAGAGCGCTCCGCAGCAACGGCGCGGGTGTTCATGTGTGAGTTGCGCACCGAGGTCGGCCAAACTCAGCGCAGCGACGCCTTCGGGCTCTACCGCGACAGATATCGGAAGACCTACGACGGCTGGCGCATCGCTGAGCGCCGCTACCAGTCGCTCGCCCATTTCCCGGCGGGTGACTGGCACCCGTTGCCCAGCATGGACGATTGACCGGTACCACGTGCTCAGGGTGTAGTGCCCGACAACGACCCAGGCCGCTACAACACCAAGAGCCGTGTCAGGGCCAGGCGTGGACGGTTGGCGCTGCGGGGCCAAATGCGGCCGCGATCTTTCCTAGATCATCCGGATCGCCGGTGAGAATGTCGTGGCCAAGCCTGAGGGCACAGATCGCCAGGTGTGCATCGACCACATCGCTGGTCGCAGTCTGAGCCAGAAGCTGACCAACAGCTCTGCCGTCATCGAGAGTGTGGATGGAGACCGTCTTGAGGAATGCTCCGAGACGAGCCTGCCGAGAACTTCGCCACACCTGTGCAACGACGGGGGCGGTTGTGTGGAGTGCAGCCCCCGATCGGACCACAGCTGTCAGGAACGACTGGGCCGAAGCTTCGCTGCGGTCAATCGAGATGAGCACTCCGGAGTCGAGGATCACAGTCCGTATCGGTCGGACATTGCTGCGACCTGGTCCTCGTTCGCCGGTCCGGATTCACTCTCCCAGTCGTCAAGAAACGACCGCAGGGCATCCTGTCGGCGCCGGTCAGAAGCAAGCGAGCGAAGGGCCTGGCGAATTGCGCTTGATCGCCCTCCGTATTCAGTGGCAAGCATGTCAAGTAGGGCCCGGTCTTCGTCGTCGAGCCGAACCGTTGTGGTACCCATAGCGCCAAGTGTAGCACGATCGTATTACCTGGAGTTTGCCAAGCTCTTCTCAGGCGTAGAACCAGGCCGCGGTACAGGGCTATTGAACTGGGCCACGGCCTGGGCATAGCTCCGCACGCGCGCTCAGGGCTGTGGCGCTGGATCGTCCTTGGACGGCGGCGTCGGTTCACCGAGTTCCTCTTCGAGGGTTTCGACGCCGCCGATGAGGCCCCGGTTGCCGAAGAACTGCCACGCGACCACAACGATGACCAGAGCGATCGAGCCACGCATGAACCAGCCCTGGTACCGGGCGACGGTGTCCAGCACCGAGTCGATCTGGTCATGGAAGATGAACCCGACCTTGCGGATCAGCAGGGTCCGACCGACGGTTCCCACCATGTTGAGGATGAAGAAGCGGCGGATCGGCATTGCAGCCACGCCGGCGAGAAGGCTGACCGGGTTGTTCGGGGCCAGCACCACCAGGAAGTTCAACGCTTTCTTGAAGCCGGTCTCGTCCTTTTCGAACTGGTCGATGATCGGGTCGAATCCAGGAAAGACCTTGCGGGCCCATTCCAGCGCCTGGCCCCGATAGAGGAAGCCGAGTGCGTAGAACAACGGGTCTGCGACCAGCAGTCGACCGGTCGAAACCAGGATGTAGGGCCAGAAATCGGCTGAATATGTGCCAAGCAGGTACTTGTTGGACGAGTTCAGCGCCAGCAGCCCGATCGGATGGGTTCGTATCCAACTCGCCCAGACGGCATTGCCGACGTTCGTGGCGATGACGAGACCCACTATGAGCGCACCGATCATCGGCAGTAGGCCGCGAGGGTTCCGTGGGGTGCTGATCGGTTTCAGTTCGGATTCCTCGGTCATTGGGGGTCTTGGAGCCGTTCTGACTAATAGGGTGTCCGTCACGCTACAGGGGCCGTGAGGCGTCACGACATACACCAGGGGGACCAATGCAAGGAACGATGCAGGACCGTCCGCTGACGTTGAATCATTTCTTCGATCGGGCCGAGCGATACACGCCGAGCAAGGAAATCGTCACCGGTACCGCGACCGGCGTCGAGCGGACCACATACGGGAAGTGGGCCGAACGGACCCGCCGTCTCGCAGGTGCGCTGGACCAACTGGGAATCTCATCCGACGGTCGTGTGGGGACCTTCGCGTGGAACACCGCTCGGCACCTTGAACTGTACTTCGCGGCCCCCTGCAGCGGGCGGGTCCTTCACACGCTCAACATTCGACTGTTCCCCGAACAGGTCACCTACATCGTCAATCACGCCGAGGACGAAGTCATCTTCGTCGACCGATCGCTGCTCGGGCTGCTGGCCCCGCTGATCCCCACCTTCAAGACCGTTCGACACTTCGTCGTCATGGACGACGGGGCACCAACGCCACTTCCCGACGGTGTGACGATGCTCGACTACGAGGAACTGATTGCCGGGAACGACCCGATCGACATGGTGGTCGAGGACGAAACCAGGGCGGCATCGATGTGTTACACGTCGGGGACCACCGGCAACCCGAAGGGCGTTGTCTACACCCACCGCAGCACCTATCTGCACACCCTCGCCATGACGCAGGCAGATACCGTCGGGATCCGCGAGACCGACACCGTCCTGCCCGTCGTTCCGATGTTCCACGCCAACGCCTGGGGGCTGGCACACGCCGGTGTGGCAACCGGCGCGAGCCTTGTTCTGCCCGGCCCGCAGATGACTCCGGCGGCGCTCGCAAACCTGATCGTCGACGAAGGCGTCAGCGTCGCGGCCGGCGTGCCTACCATCTGGATGGGGGTTCTGCCGGAGTTGAAGGACCGTGATATTTCCAACCTGCGGGCCATCCCGTGTGGTGGATCGGCGGTTCCAAAGGCCCTTTCCGAGGCCTACAAGGCGCAGACCGGAATGCCGATCCTGCAGGCGTGGGGAATGACCGAAACCAGCCCTGTGGCTTCGGTTGCCATCACCCGTTCGTGGCTTGCGCATCTGCCCGAGGACGAACTCGCCGACCTGCGCGCAACGCAGGGTCCGGCCGTGGTCGGTGTCGAGTTGCGCATCGTTGATCAGGCCACGGGGGAGGAACTCCCGTGGGACGGCACCAGCCGCGGCGAACTGCAGGCGAGGGGACCGTGGATCGCCGCGTCGTACTACAACGACGACCGTTCCGCTGACTCCTTCACCGAGGATGGTTGGCTCCGTACCGGTGACGTATCGGTGATCACCCCGGACGGCTACATGCACATCGTGGACCGGACCAAGGACGTCGTTAAGTCAGGCGGCGAATGGATCTCATCGGTCGAACTCGAGAACGAGATCATGGCCCACCCATCGGTTGCCGAAGCGGCCGTCATCGGCGTGCCGCACCCCAAGTGGGCGGAGCGTCCCCTGGCAGCCGTGGTCGTCAAAGAGGGCGAGACCCTTACCAAGGACGACATCCTCGAGTTCCTGACCGGAAGGGTTGCGACCTGGTGGCTGCCCGACGACGTGGTCTTCATCGATGAGGTCCCCAAGACCAGCGTCGGCAAGTTCTCGAAGAAGGATCTGCGCGACCGCTTCGCGGATCACAAACTGCCGACCGCCTGAGTACGACGGCCTGCGTGCGACCGGCTGAGTACGACGGCCAGCGTGCGACCGCCTGCGTACGACCGCCTGAGGAGTTGCGTCGGTGCTGGTACCTCGGACCGGCACCGACGTAGGGTCCTGCCGAGATGTATTCCTTCCTCAGACGGCCAATTTGGATTCTCAGCCACGTTCTCATTGCCGTTCTGATAATCGTGCTCATATCGCTCGGGTTCTGGCAGCGATCCCGGTACTTCGAGGAGAAGGACCGGGGAGACCGTCTGGAAGCGGCCGAAGCTGCACCCCCCATGTCGCTCGATGATCTTGTTTCGTTGGACGACGACGCGGACCGGGTACCTGACTCGGTCCGGTACAAGCGGGTGAAGATCACCGGCAGCTACGACGTTGCCAATGAGGTGCTGGTAAACAACCGCTCACTCGACGGTGCGCCGGGAGCATGGATTCTGACGCCGCTGATCCAGGCCGACGGGAGTGCCGTCCCCGTGGTCAGGGGTTGGGTCCCGTTCTCGGTGTCCGAGAAGCCGCCGCCCTACACAGCCGCCTTGCCGCCGGAGGGGACCGTGACGGTTCTGGGCAATGTGCAGTTGACCCAGGAGCGGGAGTCGTTCGGGCCGACCGACCCCGCGGCGGGCAAGCTCAGCAATCTGTCACGAGTCGACCTGAAGCGCTTTGCAAAGCAACTACCGTACGAAATCGAGCCCGTCTACATAGTCCTGGACACTCAAACCCCTCCCCAAGCCGGCTCATACCCGGCGTTGGTCAGCCTTCAGGTCGTCGACCCGTCCCAGAACTTCTCATACATGTTGCAGTGGTGGGTCTTCGCCCTGATAGCGGCCGCCGGCTACCCGCTGGTTCTGCGAATGGTGGCTCGATCCAAGGACCCCAACAGCAAGGGAAGAGTCTCGGTCCCCAAGGATGACGAGATCCCGTGGGCCGCCGGACTCGGTCCGGACAGCGCCGGGCCCACCGATCGGGCTGATGGCACCGACCGGGCTGATGGCATCGATCGGGCTGATCGCATCGACGGCCCGTTCGATGGTGAGGGCGGGGCAGCTGGCGTCGCCGTCGAAGGCGGAGTTGGCGATGGGCCGGTTTCGCGGTGACTGCTGATCCGACTGACGTCCGGACCCGCATGATGGAAGCCGCGATCTCGTGCGCACGGGAACACGGGGTGCGCGGATTTTCCCTCGAAGACGTCGCTCTGGAGGCGGGACTCTCACGGTCGACGATCTATCGGTACTTCCCCGAGGGACGCTCCCAGCTGTTCGAAGAAACGGTCACCTGGGAGATCGGTCGGTTCTGGGAACGACTGGCGGTTGCGGTCGAGGGCTATCCCACGCTGGAGGACCGGTTGGTCGCCGGCCTGGTCATCGGCAGGAAGCTGATGGCCAAGAGCTCGATCCTCAACAATCTTCGCGATCCCGAACTGCTCGACCTGGTTGAGGCAGCACAACCCGCCGAGCCTTTGGTTCATGGCGTCATTCGCGAATACATGGTCGGCCTGCTTGAGGAAGAACGTGCGGCCGGTCGGATGGACGACTCGGTGGATCTGGACTTCGCGGCGGACTACCTGATGCGCATGACGATCTCGTGGATGAACAACGCCGCTGGAGTCGACCTGACCGATGACGGCCGAGCCCGGCAGGTCATTCGCGAACAGTTCCTCGCTGGCATCCTCCGCTAGCGGCCAAGGCATTTTGTGACTCATGTCACCTCGCGACAATTCGATGAGATGATCTGCGTATTATTGTGTCATTCGATAGTTCGTATCGCTGGTTTCAGTAACTCGGCGATGGGCTTTGCGGAACGGGGGTGACATGTCGGGTCAGACGCTCGCAGCACGAGAAATCAGCTCTTTCGGCATGTCGGGGACGCTTGAACTGAGCGATCAGGAGCGCCGGATCGCAGAAGGCTTGATGCGTTGCATCAGCCGTTGGGGGATATCGAAGACCACCATCGAGGACATAGCGCGCGAAGCAAGGGTTTCCAGGGCCACGGTCTATCGGCAGTTTCCCGGCGGCAAGGCCGCAATCCTTTTCGTGGCCGTCAGCGCTGATGTCCAGAACCTGATGAATCTGCTCGCTACCGAGCTGGCAGCGCTCGACGACCTGGAATCCTGCCTGGTTGCGGCACTTCACCGCTCGGCGCTGTTTCTCGATGAGCATCCAGTCCTCCGTTACATGCGCGAGAACGAAGCGGCCGAACTCGAACAGATTCTCGGCTTCGAGAAGATGGACGCCGCGCTGGTCACCAGTGGCGAGGCGATGGTCTCCATGCTCAGCAGATTTCTCCGCCCGGAAAAGGCATTCGACGCCGGTATGTGGGGCGCTCGGATCCTGGTTTCCTACCTGGCCGAGGACCCGCTCCATGTCGACCTGCGCGACGTCGACCATGTTCGCCGGGTCGTCCGCACATTCATGATTCCCGGGCTTCTGGCCGATGGGGACGACAGATCGCTTCGCGGCTCACTTCGGACGCCAGCCGAATTCCACGCGCCGGAGTCCTCCACCAAAGAGTTCGCCACCACCCATTTCTCCAACCCTGATTCGTCAGGGCCCGACGTATCCGATTCTGAAATCCACGAGTCCTGAAAACCAATAGGAGCAAGCCATGTCCGTAACCGAGGGCCGCACGAACGAAGACCTCATCGGTCGTGCCGACATTGATGATCTTGAGGCGATTCTCTCGGTCACGAACACCGACCGTGATTCTGCGATCTCCGTGGTGGAGAACCATGCTGACGCGATTTTCACGTGGGACTACGAGAAGGGTGCCCGCCCCGGCCTGGACAAGCTCTATGAGAAGGCCAAGCACTCCATGTGGGATGGTCAGAAAGACCTCCCGTGGGAGACCGAGGTCGACCAGGAAGCTGTCGTCATGGCCAACTCCGAGATGAACGGCGGGATGATCGATTTCGACACCACCGGGACTCCCTTCGAGAAGTGGGGCGACAAGGAGTGGCTCGAGGTCGGGATCCAGAGCCAGAACTGGACCCTGTCGCAGTTCCTCCACGGTGAGCAGGGTGCGCTCATCTGCACGGCCAAGATCGTCGAGACGGTCCCGTGGATCGATGCCAAGTACTACGCATCAACCCAGGTCATGGACGAGGCCCGTCACGTCGAGGTCTTCGCGAAGTATCTGGACGAGAAGCTGAGCGGCCATTACCCGGTCAACGCCCACCTGAAGATGCTCCTTGACGACATCGTCAACGAGCCACGCTGGGATATGACCTATCTGGGCATGCAGATCATGGTCGAGGGCCTGGCGCTGGCAGCGTTCGGATTCATCCACCAGATGACAACCGAGCCGTTGCTCAAGAAGCTGCTCCGCTACGTCATGAGCGATGAGGCCCGCCACGTCGCCTTCGGTGTTCTGTCGCTGCAGGAGTTCTACCAAGGCCTCTCCGACAAGGAGATTTTCGAGCGCCAGGAATTCGCGTTCGAAGCAGCGGTGCGGATGCGTGACCGCTTCCTCCAGCAAGAGGTCTGGGAGCGGATGGGAGTGCCGGTCAAGGACGCAATCGAAATGGTGATGCGCACACCGACGCGTCAGATGTTCCAGATGATGCTCTTCTCCAAGATCGTCCCGAACTGCAAGAAGCTCGGACTGTTGGACCGCAACGACAAGTGGCTGCGTCACCGCTTCGAAGAGATCGGGGTCATCCAGTTCGAGGACTGGGCCGACACCAGCCTGGAACTCGACACCTTTGCTCTGACCAAAGAGGACGAGCGCAGCGCCTGAGCGCGAGAGGCCTTGGTGGGTCCAGCGTGAACCCGGCCCACGGGAATTCGGGCGAATCACCAAGTGCCTCAACGACGGTCCGACCCGTCGGTAACGTGCTGCTCATGGAGAACGAACTGATGCGTCTCCGTGTTGTCCACGGCCTACGACTCCGCAGTCTCCTGGAGGCTGCGGAGTTGGCGCGTCTGGCCGGAGTTTCGCAGGAACTGGTCGAATCGATTCTGGAAGACGAATCCGGCCGCGGTTTCGTCGTCTACCGCTCCGGTCGGCTCTCCGGCTGGGCACTGACAGCCACCGGCCGAACAGAGGGGGAGAGGCTTTTGGCGGACCAGTTGAGCCACTCCGGCGGTCGTGGTCAGATCGAGTCGATCTATGAGGAATTCCTCGATCTCAATCCCGTTCTGTTGTCGATCTGCACCGATTGGCAGACCTCCAACGTTGATGGGATAGAGGTCGTCAATACCCATGAGGACTCCGAACGCGACGACGCGGTACTGGCCCGGCTCGATGGCCTGCATTCGCTGTCGATGGGGATGGTGGAACGACTCGGTGGCATCCTTGAACGATTCGGTGGATATGGCCCACGACTGTCCGCCGCGCATGAGAGAATCCTCTCAGGCGAGACCGAGTGGCTCACGCGATCGACCATCGATTCGTACCACAGCGTCTGGTTTGAACTGCATGAGGACCTACTCGCCACCCTCGGTCGGCGACGGGTCGATGAGCGCCCGCGGTAACACGGCGGAGCCGAATAGGAGTTTCTGAATGAGTCCCACCTTCGGTCGGGTCGTAACTGCAATGGTCACACCCTTCGACGAGCGGGGTGACCTCGATCTGGGGGCCGCTGCCGAACTCGCCCAGTGGCTGGTCGAGAACGGTAGCGACGGCCTGGTGCTCAGTGGCACCACCGGCGAAAGTCCGGCACTGACCGAATCAGAGGAACTGGTCCTGTTCAGGACCGTCCGCGAAGCGGTGTCGGTCCCGATCGTCGCAGGTACCGGGTCCAACTCGACGGTCACCGCGGTCGAGCAGACCAAGCGGGCGAGTGAGTTGGGTGTCGACGGAATCTTGACCGTCACGCCGTACTACAACCGTCCCTCCCAGGAGGGCCTCGTCGCCCACTTCACAGCTGTCGCCGCAGCGACCGAGCTTCCGGTGATGCTCTATGACATCCCGGCACGGACCGGTCGCAAGATCGACACCTCGACGATTCTGCGCCTCGCCAACGACGTCCCGAACATCGTTGCTCTCAAGGACGCTGCCGGCGATGCGCCAGAGACCGCTCGACTGATCGCGGCGCTCCCATCCGGGTTCGAGGTCTACAGCGGCGATGATCCGATGACCCTGCCGCTGCTGGCAGTGGGGGCGGTCGGCGTGGTTTCGGTGTCTTCGCACTGGGTCGGCCGCCAGATGGGCGAGATGATCGACTCATTCTTCCGGGGTGACGTGGAAGCGGCCCGGCGGATCAACGCGGGTCTCCTTGCCTCGTTCGACTACGAGACATCGGTCGAGGCCCCCAACCCGATTCCCACCAAGACGCTGCTCAAGGTGCTCGGTCTCAAGGTGGGGGACTGTCGACCGCCGATGGGCCCCGCCCCAGCAGGCCTGGAAGACGCGGCACGTGTAGTTCTGGAAGGCCTCTCATGAAAAACCCCCCTGTACACATCACGTTCCTTGGCGGGCTCGGTGAGATCGGTCGCAACTGCGCAGTGATCGAGTTGGAAGGGTCACTGCTGCTGATCGACTGCGGTCTGATGTTCCCCGACACCGACATGTTGGGCATCGACCTTGTGCTGCCCGACTTCACCTGGCTGCTCGAACGTTCCGACGACATCGTCGGCTGCATCGCAACCCACGGCCACGAGGACCACATCGGCGCGCTGTCCTATTTGCTGCGGGACGCGAGTTTCCCGGTGTTCGGAACCGAGTTGACGCTAGGCCTGGCCAAGGGGCGCATCGAAGAGGCGGGACTGCTCAAGCAAACCGAGTTGGTCACCGTCGCGGACGGCGAACGCTGGGAGATCGGCCCCTTCGACGTCGAGTTCATTCCCGCCACGCATTCCGTGCCACAAGGTGTGGCCACCGCGATCCACACACCCCAGGGGACCATTCTCCACACTGGCGACTTCAAGATCGACCTGACCCCGGTTGATGGCCGTCTGACCAACTTGGCGCGTATCGGCGCCCTGGCCGACGGTGACGGCATCAGGCTGCTACTGGCCGACTCCACCAACGCCGACCAGGCGGGTCACTCGCGCTCCGAGACCACCGTCGGCAAGGTCCTCTACACGCTGATGCACGAACAGCAGGGTCGACGTGTCATCGTCGCCTGCTTCGCGAGCCACATCCACCGGATCCAACAGCTCGCGGACGCAGCAATCCAGTTCGGTCGGGTCATTGCGCCGCTGGGTCGCTCGATGAAGCGCAACATCTCGATGGCACGGGAACTGGGTCTGCTCAACATCCCGGATTCGGCGATCATCGATATCGAAAGTGTCGACAAGCATGCTCCGGGCAAGGTGCTGGTGATTTCCACCGGTTCCCAGGGCGAGCCGATGTCGGCCCTGACGCTGCTTGCGGCCAACGAGAACCGGTGGCTGACGATTACACCCGACGACACCGTCATCCTGTCTTCGCACCCGATCCCGGGTAACGAGGATGCCGTCACGAAGGTGATTGACAACCTGTTCCGTCAGGGTGCCGAGGTCATCCACTCGGGCCTGTCCGATGTCCATGCCACCGGCCACGCGAAGGCCGAAGAGCTCAAGCTGTATCACTCGATCGCCAAGCCCGAATATTTCGTACCGGTTCACGGCGAGTACCACCACCTGGTCGCCCACAGCCGACTGGCCAAAACGATGGGTACCGCCCCCGAGAACATCTTGATCGCCGAGGACGGCGACAGGCTGGTGCTCGACGACAAGGGTTTGCGGGCTGTCGGGAGGGTTCCTTCTGAGTACATCTACGTCCACGGGACCGTTGGCGACATCGGTACCGGGGTGTTGCGGGACCGTCGGACCCTGGCTGACGACGGAGTTGTGGTGATCACGGTCTGTGTCGATCGGGGTGAGCGTCGGATCGTCTCTGGACCTAAGGTTTCCAGCCGCGGTTGGATCCACGAGCAGGAGGCCGGCGACGTTCTCAAGACCCTGGTCGACCGCGTGACGGCAGCAGTCGACAAGTCGCTGGGTGATAGCGCCGAACGTCAGGCAATCGAGAAGGCCGTTCGCCGTGCTGCCGGCAGCTACGTATCGGAATCGACCAGGCGGCGCCCGATGATCGTGCCAGTGGTGCTCGAATCCTGACC
>JBATWQ010000277.1:0-14714 GCA_049672765.1 Microthrixaceae bacterium
GGTGGGGGGGGGGGGGGGGGGGGGCTCGAACCCGCGACCAAGCGATTATGCGTCGCCTGCTCTGACCAACTGAGCTACCGGCCCCAGCCTCGGCAGCGTAGTCAACGCTCAGGCGAACCTAGAACACGAGCCTCACGACTCGACGGCGACCTCTTGGTCTTCTATACCGTCGCGGATCGCCTGGGCACGGGCCGTCACAGCCTCTGTGAGGGTAGAGACGCTGGAAATCCACCATGCAGCTTCAACAACCGTATTGCCGGGTGTGGTTGCGAGCAGCTGATCGATTTCGATCTTCAGAAGTGGCTCGTCGCTGAGTTCGGCACGCAGGTCCAAGAAACGGTCGATGACCAAGGACTTGCGGATCAGTCCATCAGGAGTCTCCGCAGCCCAAGCAGCGAGCATGAGGCGGGCAGAGTCGAACCGGGCTTCGTCGATTGAGGTGGAGCAGGTCTGGTCGACCATGTCGTACTGCCTTCCTTTGCTGAGTTTCGGGAGGTGGGCGAGGTTCCGCCTACCGCACTGTAAACACTGCCGCCCATGGTAGAAGTCCCGAGGGACATTCTGTGGTCAGCATCGAACGATTGGGCACTACTGCCCTGAGCACATACCCAAGGATACCCGGTAGTACGCGACGAAACCCCCGCCTTGGGCGAGGGTTTCGTATGTGCTCCGGGGGTGAGGCTCGAACTCACGACCCGCTGATTAACAGTCAGCTGCTCTGCCAGCTGAGCTACCCCGGAAGGAAACGCATCGATCCAAGAGGATCAACAGCACGGGAACGATAGCAGCGTCCACCCCCTCTCCGGCAAAGCGGTTCGGGGAGTGCGATCCGCCGGCTCAGTCCGCCTTCAGATAGTCCTCGAGGCGTTGGCGGCGCTGGGGGTGACGCAGCTTCGCCAGCGTCTTCGACTCGATCTGACGGATCCGTTCCCGGGTGACGCCGAACTCCCGACCAACTTCTTCCAAGGTCCGGGGTTGAGCACCATCGAGACCGAATCGCATCCGCACAACCTGCTTCTCGCGATCGGAAAGTTCTTCCAGAGCAGACACGATTTGTTCGGACAGGGAGTTTGCAGTCGCAACATCAGCCGGCATGACTGCGTGCTTGTCCTCGATGAAATCGGCGAGGTAGCTGTCATCCTCATCTCCCACCGGAGAGTCGAGCGAGAGCGGGTCCTGTGAAATCCGCAGGATCTCTCTGACCCTCTGGGGAGTCAGTTCGGTCTTTGCGGCCAGTTCGTCGACGGTCGGCTCGCGCTCGAGCTCCTGGATCAACAGTCGTTGATGGCGATGAACCTTGTTGATGGTCTCGACCATGTGAACCGGGATCCGGATGGTCCGGGCCTGATCGGCGATGGCCCGTGTGATCGACTGCCTGATCCACCAGGTTGCATACGTCGAGAACTTGAACCCCTTGGTGTAGTCGAACTTCTCGACCGCCCTCATCAGACCAAGGTTGCCTTCCTGGATCAGGTCCAGGATGTGCATCCCGCTGCCGAGATAGCGCTTGGCGATCGAGACCACGAGTCGCAGGTTCGCCTGGGTCAACTCCTGGCGGGCACGATCGCCGTCGCGCACCGAGCGGCGGATCGACGCCTTTTCAACAGCGGGGAGCGTGTCGATCTCACCAGAGGCGTTCAGATCGGCGAGGCGTTCCTCGGCCATCACCCCGGCTTCGATCCGCATCGCAAGCTCGACCTCTTCCCTGGCGACGAGCAGGGGGACCTGACCGATTTCACGGAGGTACATGCGCACCGGGTCGCCGGTTCCAGCGCCGGTGCCGACGGTGTGCGCCGCACCTCTACGGGGCGAGCGCTTGGCTGTCCTCACGGCTCGGCGCCGGAGCAGGTCCCCAGCAGGTCCGTCGAGTGGGTCCTGTGCTTCGACGACCTTGGCCACCACGTCGTCTGGCAGATCCGATGCCGGATCGATCTCGGTTTCTACATCTACTCGCAAAGTGACACCTCGGGCTTTCAAGAAGCAACGTGTCTGATCCATGACCTCATCGGTCATTTCGGCGCGCAAGATGCTCAACGCGTCATCTATCGACAGGACACCCTCGTGTGTATCGGCCGTTGCCTGGAGCGCCTGTATCTCTTCGTCAGAAACGCTCTGCCACAACGACATTCAGTGTCACCCCCATTCAGCGTCAAGTCGACGTTCTCTTAGCCAGACTAGCAACTCAGTCAGTTTTTCCACCTCCGCCCTGGGGTTTCGCAACTCGTCCAGAGCGAGCTTCAACCACGTGATGGAAGCCGCGTACGAGAGCGGATCATCGGAACTCCGCGCCTTGGATTCGAGTTCTCCCATCACCGCCCGTCCTACCTCGGTGGCGAGACGCGTCAGCACATCGGCGGCCTCCGCGACCGATGGTTCCACGGCGAGTCGGGCCAGGAGCTGAGCCACTTCCGGTGATGCACCTTCGATCGCCTCGGACAGGCTCTCGGAGTCCTTCACCAGGCTGTACGCCTCACGAACCGTCGGGTGCGTGAAGAACTCCGGAATCAGGAACTCCCCCACGAACTCGGGATGCTGGATCAGCATCCGCAGCGCTTCGGTCTCCACCCCGTCGTGCACTTCGTTGCGTCGCGAAGCACTCCGCGAGTCGCCGCGGCCTCCCCCACCGAAACCACCCAAGCCGCGGCGGTCGCCTGAGCCAGCGCGCCCGAAGCCGCTCGACCCTCGGGAGAAGCCGCCGTCCGGGTCGCCGGACCACTCGGCATCGGAGCTCCCGGGGAACTCCTCGGGCATGGGCTCATCGGAGTATCCATGGCCGGAACCATCCTGCGTCCGATCTCTGGAATCACGTGAGCGGCGAGATGCGGATTTGTCCTTGTCCGCCTTCGGGCGTGGGTTGCGCAGTATCTCCTGGAGCCGAGCCCTCAACAGGTCGACATCGACCCGACAGGCGTCGGCTATCTCCATCAGATAGATGTCACGGACAAATCCATCCGGGTGTTCGGCCACCACTTCCAGAGCTGCTTCAGCAGCTTTGGAGCGCTCCTCGGGGCCGCGCAATGGTGACGCAGCAAGTACGCGGTCGACCCGGAACTGCAGGTAGGGCTTGGCCTGGGTGACCGCCGTCCGAAGAGTCTCGGGAGCGCTCCGGGCGAGCTCGTCCGGATCCGACCCGGACGGAAGGTCCACGACGGCGACCTCGATCCCATAGGACTTCTCCCACGCGTAGACCCGGTCGGCGGCCGACTGTCCGGCATCGTCTGCGTCGTAGGCGAGCACGAGCCTGGTCGAGAACCGTTTGATCAGCTTCACGTGTTCTTCGGTCAGCGCCGTGCCGCACGTCGCAATAGCTCTGGTGAGGCCAGCACGCGCAAAGCCGATGACGTCGGTGTAGCCCTCACAAATGATGATCTCACCGGAGTTGACGGCATCTGCCTTGGCCCAGTTGAGCCCGTAGACGGCACGGGACTTGTGGTACAGGTCGTTGTCACGGGAGTTCTGGTACTTCGGTCCGTCGGTGTCGGGCAGCTTGCGACCACCGAAGCCGATGACGCGGTTGCGCTCGTCGATTATGGGGAAGAGCACCCGCGCCCGGAAGAAGTCCTGGGCCCGACCGGCTTTGTTCTCAAAGCCCAGACCCGTGGCAACCAGATCTGCCCGGGAGATTTTCAGGGCGCGGGCCATCGTGTCCCAGCCGTCAGGTGCCCAACCGATGCGGTAGTGGCTGACCTCGTCTGCGGTGAAACCCCGGCCCCTGAGGTAGCTGCGCGCCGCCGCGGCGTCCGGCGAGGTCCGCAGACGCTCGTGGTACCACTCGGCTGCTCTTTCTATCTGGTTGTAGAGCTTGTTGATCCGCTTGCGGCTCTCGCCCTCGTCGCGATCGGTGTAGCGCAGCACCACCCCGGCCTTGCCGGCCAAGAACTCGATCGCGCCGACAAAGTCGAGCTGTTCCTTCTCGCGCACGAAGGTGATGGCGTCACCCGACGCCTTGCACCCGAAGCAGTGGTAAAGGCCCGAGGTTGCATCGACCGAAAAGCTCGGCGATTTCTCGGTATGGAAGGGGCAAAGTCCCGACCATCGCTGACCGACCCGCTTCAGCGGCGTGTAGCCGGAGATGAGCGCGACGATGTCGGTCGTTTCCCTGACCTTAACGATGTCCTCGTCGACGATGCCCACAGCCACGTGATGCTACCGGCCACCACTGACGCCCGACCCGGCGGGCCGGGTAGTTGACCCGGCGACCCTGACGGCCGAGCGGATGATGACCCGGCTGGTGACCTGGCGGCCGACGCGGTGGCCGGCTGGTCAGCTCATCTGCTGGGACAGGTAGTCGGCGACCTGGGACAGGCCGACCCTTACCTGTTCCATGGAGTCACGTTCGCGGATCGTGACCGCCTGATCCTCGAGTGTGTCGAAGTCGACAGTGACGCAGTACGGGGTCCCCAGTTCATCCTGTCGGCGATAACGGCGGCCGATCGACTGGGTCTCGTCGTAGTCGGTCATGAATCGACCGCGTAGCTCCTGGGCCAGTGCCCTGGCCGGAACTGAGAGCTCTTCCTTCTTCGACAACGGCAGGACCGCGACCTTGTACGGCGCGATTCTGTGGTTGAGCCGCAGGACCACACGGTTCTCGCCCTTGACGACTTCCTCGTCATAGGCGGCCATTAGAAATGCCATAGCGGTGCGGGTGGCACCCGCCGCGGGTTCGATGACGTGTGGAACCCAGCGCTCGTTGGCGGCCTGGTCGTACCACTCGAGCTTCTCGCCGGAGTGCTTGGCGTGCTGGGTCAGGTCGTAGTCACCCCGGTTGGCGATTCCCTCGAGCTCGTCCCAGCCCCACGGGAACAGATACTCGACGTCCGAGGTGCCCGATGAGTAGTGAGAGAGTTCATCCGCATCGTGGGGGCGGAGGCGGAGCTGGTCCTCGGGCATGCCGTGATCCAGGTACCACTGGAACCGCTCCTTGCACCAGTACTCGTACCAGGTGTCCGCCTCGTCGGGATGGACGAAGAACTCCATCTCCATCTGTTCGAACTCGCGGGTCCGGAACACGAAGTTGCCGGGCGTGATCTCGTTGCGGAACGACTTGCCGACCTGGGCGATGCCGAACGGCGGGCGCACGCGGGTCGTGTCGATGACGTTCTTGAAGTTGATGAACATCCCCTGCGCTGTCTCGGGTCGCAAGTAGGCGACAGCGCCAGCGTCTTGGACCGGGCCAGCGTGGGTCTTGAACATCAGGTTGAACTCGCGCGGTTCGGTGAACGACCCGCGGGCCTTGCAGTTCGGACACTGGTCCGGGTCATCGAGCTTGTCGAGTCGCCAGCGGGTGTTGCACGACGTGCAGTCGACGAGCGGATCGGTGAAGTTGGCCAGGTGCCCCGATGCCTCCCAGATCTGGGGAGGCGAGAGAATCGACGCGTCGAGTCCGACCACGTCCTCGCGCAACTGCACCATCGAACGCCACCAGGCGTCCTTGACGTTGCGCAACAACAGCACGCCGATGGGTCCGTAGTCGTAGGTCGAGCGAAAACCGCCATAGATCTCGGCCGAGGGATAGACGAAGCCGCGCCGCTTGGTGAGGTTGACGATCTTGTCGAACAACTCCGGATGGTTACCGGCGTCGCTGGAGGAGGATTTAGACCCTGACATGGCAGAACACGCTAGCGGTCCCCAGCGACGGCCCGAACTGCGTTGTCCAGCTGGCGCGACACGGCTGAGCCGGCGAGCTACAGGAAGCCGTATCCCCGGCCGATGAGACCTGAACCCGTAGTCTCTCGGGCATCGATCCCCAGATGAAAGTGGCTGCATGAGCGATCCCAACTTCCCACCACCTCCACCCGGCGGAACTCCCCCTCCACCCCCACCGCCACCCGGAGGTATGCCTCCAACTCCTCCACCACCACCCGGAGGAGGCGGATTCGGCGCTCCTCCGCCACCCGGTGGCACACCCCCGCCTCCCGGAGGCTTCGGGGCTCCCCCACCGCCACCCGGCGGTTTCGGCGGCCCACCCGGCGGTTTCACTCCGCCTCCTGCCCAGCCCTATGGCGGCGGGTCAGAACGACCCCAGCTCGATGTCGGGTCGTCACTCTCGTATGGCTGGAAGAAGTTCAGCGAGAACGCCGGTCAGTTCGTAGTCATGATGCTCGTGGTCGTGGTGGTCACGATTGCCGCAGCCTTCGCGTCGGCGATTCTCTCCACGAGTGGAACCAGCGAATTCACCGGATCCGGCTTTGAAATCGGACGGGTTTCCTTTGCCGGTCTCATCTGGAACCTGATTGTGACGCTCGTCTTCTACAGCATCATCTTCGTGGTCCAGGCAGGCGTCTGGCGGGGCGGACTGGGCGTCACCAAAGGTCAGGCACCGTCCATCTCGCAGCTGACCGAGACGACCAACTTCGGCCAGTACGCCATGACCGCGATCCTGGTGTTCGTCGTCCCGAATCTGATCTCGAGCATCCTGGGGTGGATCAGCGGGTTCCTCGCGCTGATCTTCATCCTGCCGTTCATCGCCTGGGCCATCGCCACTGCTTTCGCCCCGCTGATCGCCCTGGACAGGGGTGTGGGACCGGTAGAGGCGATCACCCAGAGCATCACGTGGGTGAAGGACAACCTGGGAGCCACCCTTGCGATCCTGATCGTCAGCTACATCGTCTACATCGTGGGTGTCTGCGCCTGCGGTGTGGGCTGGCTCGCCACCGCACCGATCGCCATCGTTTCGATCTCGTACGCCTACCGGGCGCTTAACAACGAGATGGTCACGCCCTGATCGGATAGTCCGAACAAGCACTGTGACTGGAAGGGGCCTGCGGGCCCCTTCTTCGCGTACAGGTTCTACGCATATCGGTGCCGCCACAGGCGCATCCACGATCTGTGACATGGCCTGACGCCTTGCCGGACGCATCGGTTCTTTGCGGCGCTTGCCTACGCGTCGTTGAGTAGCCGCAACGACTTCAATCGACGCTCGATGTGAGCTTCCAGCGCCGTGGTCGCCATCGCCTCGACCTCGTGGGTGACGGCGCCTTCGGGCAGGTCGAGCACCACGTTGAGGCCGCCTCCGAGGACCGCACGGCTGACGCTCAGCGCGTCGTCGCTGACCGGCCGTCCGCCGCCGCAGCTTCGACACCGAACGCCTCCGGCTTCGACTGCCCATCCGAAAGGTCCCCCGGGCTCACCGCACTCGACGCACTCATCCAACTCGGGTGACACACCTTCGAACGCCAAAAGTTTGAGGAAGAACGCTGCGGCGATCATCGCCGGGTTGCGCTCCTCGACGGTCCGGATGCCTCCCACCAACATGTCGTAGAGCCTGGGGTTGCTCTCGCGGTCCTGGGCGAGCTGGTCGACCGCCTCGAGCAACGACGATGTCCGCGATAGCCGCGTCAGGTCCTCACGTGTGCGACGGTGGGAATCGATGGTCTCGGTCTGGGTGACGATGTCGAGGTCACCGCGACCCTCGTGCAACTGCACCTGGATGTGCGACCCGGGTTCCAGGCGTGAACCGAACTTGGAACCGGTACGACGGACACCCTTGGCGACCGCCCGCACCTTGCCGTGCCCCCTGGTCAACAGCACGACGATCCGATCGGCTTCACCGAGCTTGTAGGTTCGCAGAACGACTGCCGAATCCCGATAGAGGCTCACCGTCCAAGTCTCTCACGAACCCGGCGCGGGTCCTCCGATGGGTCAGCCAGGTTGGCTCAGCTGGCCCCGTCGGTATCGGAAAGCCCGCCGAAGCGCCGGTCGCGACGCTGGTATTCATCGATCGCTGCGTACAGGTCACCACGTCGAAAGTCGGGCCACAGGACCTCGGTGAAGACCAATTCCGCATACGCCAGTTCCCACAGCAGGAAGTTCGACATCCGGTACTCGCCCGAGGTCCGGACCATCAGCTCGGGTTCGGGCATCGACGGGTCATAGAGATGACGGTGGATCATCTTTTCGTCGATCTTCTCCGGCTTGACCTTCTCGGCGACAATCTCACGGACGGCATCGACGATTTCGGCCCGGCCGCCGTAGTTGAATGCGATGCTGACGGTCATCGCGGTATTCGACCCGGTCAGCTGCTCGGCTTCCTTGATGCGGCGGATGATTCGATTGGGAACCCTCCAGTCACGACGACCGATGAACTGCAGCTTCACATTGCGGGCGTGCATCTCGTCACGACGGGTCAACAGGATCCGCTCGTTGAAGTTCATGAGGTAGCGCACCTCGTCGACCGGACGACGCCAGTTCTCGGTCGAGAATGCATAGACGGTCAACCACTTCACACCGGCGTCGAGAGCTCCCCAGATCGTGTCCATGAGCGCCTCCTCGCCCGCCGCGTGCCCGTCTGTACGGGGAAGCCCGCGTCGCTGGGCCCATCGGCCATTGCCATCCATGACTACGGCGACGTGCTGCGGAATGCGCTGGGGGTCGAGGCTCGAAAGTTCCACGGGGGAACGGTACCCGACCGAGTGCCGACACCCGATTTCAGCGTCGACCCGTTCTGGCTGTCATTGGTGTATCTGTAGCCGCCTCAACGACAACCAGAACGGTCCCGACGTGTGGCTGCCAGGTCGCAGTGCTTCAGCGGCGACCCATGGAACGACGCACCTAGTAGCCGAGTCGCTCGAGGGACTGTGCCTTGGACTGCCAGTCCCGGTCGACGGTCACGTGCAACTCGATGAAGGCACCCGGCGGGAGCTGCGCCCGAACCCTGGTTCCGACTTCTTTGAGCACACGTCCACCCTTGCCGATCACTATCCCCTTCTGGGAGTCGCGTTCGACGATGATCTCGACCCTGATCCTGGGCCATTCCCATTCGGTGACCTTTGTGGCGATCGAGTGCGGCAGCTCTTCGCGGGTGACCGCCAACAACTGCTCGCGCACCAACTCAGCAACCATGAACTCCTCGGGAGAGTCGCTGACCATGTCACCCGGATACCAGCGGGGACCTTCGGGAAGTCGGCTGGCCAGATAGTCCACCAGCTCATCGACGCCCTTACCGGTGCGCGCCGAGATCGGGAAGTACTCGTCGAAGCAGAGTTCGGATGCCTTCTCCAGCTGCGCCAGGATCTTCTCGGGAGGTGCCGCGTCGATCTTGTTGAGGACCAGCACCGAGTTCTTGGGCAGCTGCTCGGCGATGTAGCGGTCACCCGGACCAATCGTCGCGTTCGCCTCTATGACCAGGCACGCGACGTCGATACCGTCGAGAGACGAGGTCGCGGTGTCGTTGAGCCGCTCGCCCATGAGGGTGCGTGGTCGATGGATGCCGGGGGTGTCGACGAAGACGATCTGTGCTCCATCTCGATTGTGGACCCCACGGATCTGGTGTCGTGTCGTCTGTGGCTTGTCCGAGACGATCGAAACCTTCTGGCCCAGGATCTGGTTCACCAGCGTCGACTTGCCGACGTTCGGCCTGCCGACGATGGTGACGAAACCGCTTCTGAACCCCTCCGGGGTGTCGTCGTTGGAGCTGAGACCCGCAGCGGCGAGCATCGCATCAAGGTCGTCGCCGCTCATCGCTCTTCTTCCGTCACGTCGTCGGTGATCTCTTCATCGACCACCAGTCTGACCCTGATGACCCGATGTCCGTCCATGCGCTCGACGATCACCCTGGTGGATCCCGATTGCACCGAATCCCCCGACTCCGGAACTCGTCCTAGCAGGCCGAAAACGAGCCCACCCAGTGAGTCCCAGTTGCCACTCGGAAGATCGAGTGCGAGTTCGTCGTTGATGTCGTCGACGTTCACCGAGGCCTCGACGAGCACGTCACCGTTGGGGAGGATCTCCACCAGTGGCTGGTCCTCGTCGAACTCGTCGTGGATCTCGCCCACCAGCTCCTCGAGCAGGTCCTCGAGCGTGGCCAGCCCGGCGGTGCCGCCGTATTCGTCGACGACGATCGCCAGGTGGTTGTGGCTCGACTGCATCTCACCCAGCAGGCTGGAGACGAGTTTGGTTTCGGGGACGAAAAGCGCCGGCTTGGCAAGCCCCGCAACGGCGATGTCGCCTCCGCCCTCACGCTCGACGCGCATCGCGTCCTTGACGTAGACGATCCCTTCGATGTCATCGGTGTTCTCGCCTGTGACGGGGAATCGCGACAACCCCCGTTCGATTGCGGCATCAATAAGTTCAGAGATCGTTGCCGTGCCGCTGATGGTGACCATGTCGGTCCTGGGAACCATGATCTCCCGGGCGACCGTGTCACCGAAGTTGATGATCGACTCGATCAACTCCCGTTCGGAGTCCTCGATGATCGAATGCTCGGCCGCCTCCTCGGCGAGGGCGAGCAGTTCCTCCTCGGTTACGAACGGCCCGGCCTTGAGTCCCTTGCCCGGCAGGATGATGTTGGCGACCCCGATGAGGGCTCGAGCGGGAAGCCGAAGAATCCGACCCGTGAACTCCACCAACGGCGCGGTGAGCATGGCCGCTCGCTCGGTCTGCTGCAGGGCCCACGTCTTCGGCGCTGCTTCGGCGATGACGAACAGCACGACGACGTTGATCACGATGCCGAACACGACGCCCCACGGCCCGAAGAGCCGTGCCGAAAGGACACCAACGAGAGCGGACTGGATGGTCTGGACGATGTTCACCGACAGGTACACCGAGTTCAGGTCACGTTCCAGGTTCTCGACTATTCGTAGGACCCGGCCACCGGACCGCGGATCCTTCTGTGCCAGCGCCGACGCCCGCGACCTGCTCATCCGGGTAATTGATGTTTCGGCAACTGCAAGCACCGCAGCGAAGATCGTCATCACGACGACGACAACCGCCAGTGCCAGATCACTTCCGCCCATCAGGACATCTCCTCGGTGACCGACCACGGGTCTCGGGCGGGTGTTCGGTGAAATTGCTTCATCAGTTCTCGTTCACGGTTCCACATGGCCGACTGGGAATCTGGATCGTCATGATCCCATCCCACAAGGTGCAGCGCCCCGTGGACAACCAGCAGCGCCATTTCATCGTCGACGGTCCCAGCGTGTTCGGCGGCCTGGGCGGCGGCGACGTCCGGGCATAGCACGATGTCCCCGACGAGCCAGGTGACGGCTTCGACCTCAGCGGAGCCGGAGGCGTCTGCGGCCCCGACAACCACGTCGGCGTCGCCTTCGGGCGCGTCGGTCCCGTCGTAGGCGCCGTCGATCGGAAAGCTCAACACGTCGGTGGGTGAGCCGTCTCCGTCCAGGTGCTGGGCCTTGAGCTCGGCGATGACATCGGGGTCAACCAGGGTCAGAGAAGCTTCGGCCGAGCCCGGGATTCCTTCGCTCTGCAGGACGTTCGCGATCAGGTCGGTCAACCGGTCAAGGTCAACTGCAGCCGACGTTTCATCTGGACGGTCGCGCTCGTCCACACCGCTCACCTGCGGTGCGCTCTGGTTCATGATTCTGGTTTGTCGCCTTTGGATTCGTTGGATCGAATCCCCGCGTCACGAAGGTCATAGGCCTTGACGATCTCTGCGACTATCCGGTGCCGCACGACATCGGAGCTACCGAGTCGCACGAAACCGACGCCCTCGATATGGGACAGCATCTGCTCCAGGCCGCCCAGGCCGGACTTACCGCCCGGCATGTCGACCTGGGTGGCGTCGCCGGTGACGACCGCCTTTGAGCCGAAACCGATCCGGGTCAGGAACATCTTCATCTGCTCGGGCGTCGTGTTCTGGGCCTCGTCGAGAATGATGAACGAGTTGTTCAGGGTGCGACCCCGCATGAACGCCAGAGGTGCAACCTCGACGACCCCGCGCTCGATGAGCTTCTGCGCGCCCTCGCTGCCGACCATGTCGTGGAGCGCGTCATAAAGCGGGCGGAGGTACGGGTCGATCTTCGCCATGAGGTCGCCCGGGAGAAAGCCGAGCCGCTCCCCTGCTTCGACCGCAGGTCGGGTCAGGACAATGCGCTCGACTTCCTTTGCCTGGAGCGACTGGACCGCCATCGCGACCGCCAGCCACGACTTGCCGGTACCAGCAGGGCCGACTCCGAACGTGACCGTGTTCTCGCCTATCGCGTCGACGTAGCGCTTCTGGCCTGCGGTCTTGGGGCGGACCCGTCCGCCCCGGTAGGTGCGCAACAGTTCAGCGGTGAGAACTTCGGATGGCCGCTCATCGGCGTTGATCATCTCGACGGTGCGACGAACGGTCGAGTGTTCCAGGCTGTGACCCTTTTCGATCAGAACGATCAATTCCTCGAAGAGCCTTCCGACCCGTTCGGAGTCCGTTCCTGTGATCGAGATCTCGTTACCCCGAGCAAAGATCCTCGCCTCCGGAAACGCTTCCTCGATGATCTCGAGCAGTTCATCCCGAGTACCCAGCAAGTCGGTCATCAGGTGGTTGCCGGGAACTCGGACCAAGGTCCGGACAGGACCCTGGGTCTCGCTACTGGTGCCGTCGGGCGCAGAGCCCAAAGCTCCAGGAGTGTCGGAAAGATCCATTGCGAGTAAGAGTGTAGTGGTGAACCAGCCACCGACGGATGACGATGACGCCCCGGACGGGGCGGCTGACACCGACTCCGACTTCGACCCGGATCTGTCGCTCGCCGACCTTCGGAGTTCACAGGCCGCCGGACGATTGCGCCGCGAGAACCGCGAGATCCAGAGGAGACGTGAACAGACGACCATTCGGTCGCTGTTGCACGGATCCATCGGTGAGACGGTCGTGGCACACACCGCGGGAGCAACGACGCACTCCGGGACCGTTGTCGAGGTCGGCGTCGACTACGCAGCCATCGAGTCCGACGCCGGGCTTTGCTGGGTCGCCCTCAGCTCGGTGGGCGCGGTGGAACTTGAGACCGAGAAGGTTCTAGACAGCGACTTCGAAGAGATTCCGGACTCGATGCTGATCGACGTGATCGAGGACCTGATAGCCGCCGAGGCGATCCTGAGCGTCAGCGTAACCAACGGAGCGGTGCTGGTGGGCGAGGCGACCTCCGTGGGGGCGTCGCTCTTCCTCCGCAACAGGATCCGCCGGGGTAGCTCGGTAGTGAACTTCGAAATGATCTCGGCGGTGGAGATCAAACGGCCCTAGTCGTCCTCGACGTTTAGGGCGCTTTCGAGCGCCTCCGCGTTGGACGCGTCGGGCCCCGGGACCGTCGTGTCCAGGATCGCTTTGTCCAGACTTCCGGGAGTTATCCGACACTCCTCGATGAAGTTGGCGACTTCCGATTCCTTGAGGCGAATGACCCGCCCGAATCGGTAGGCAGGGAGTCTGCCGTCGTCAATGAAGCGGTACAGCGTCCTCGGAGTAATGCCGAGTCGTCGTGCTGTTTCGTTCGTATTCAGCCAGGTGATATCCGCAGTGCTCACGCAGTCACAGTAGCAAACCGCTATGACACTTCTGATGCACGCACACCCAACAGTCTGAACGGCCGGATATTTTTACCCACTTTCAGACCCTTGACGGTCGTTCATTAACTTTCATATCCTTTCTCTCTGTTGCAATTCTTCTGGGGAAGGGCGCGTACACGTGGTGAAGAGGTCAAGGGCCAGTACCACCGGGGAGCGGGCGGGACGCCGCTCGGCCGTTCGGATCAGACGGACCGCTCGGGCCGACGCATCTGGGACCACGAGACCGTTCCAGCTCCCGCCCGGACGGGCACTCATTGGTGGGGCCCTGGTTGCTCTCGCGGCAATGGGCGTGTTCGTGGCTCACCGGAGCGCTTCGGCCCCTCCCGAGACCCGGTACCTGGTGGCATCCAGGGACGTCGCCGCCGGAACCGTCCTCACGTCCCGGGATCTAGGTTCGGTTGCCCTTGACCTGCCCAACGACATGAACGTTTTTGAAGCTGACCGAGCGGGTGAACTCATCGGCCGGGTCGCTTCGACGAATCTCACAAAGCTCGAACTGGTCTCCGCCAAAGACGTCTACAGCGAGGGGCGATTCGCAGAGATCGACTCGGTGGAAGTGGCGCTTGACCTGCCGGCAGCACGGGCGCTTGCTGGGCTCGTCCTGCCGGGTTCGATGGTTGATGTCCTCTCCACCGACACGAACCGGGGAGGGACCGAAGTATTGGCCGAAGGGGTCCGGGTCTCGTCGGTGGACGAATCCCGCACGGCGGCTATAGGGAGCAGCGGAGCCGTTCGAGTAGTACTGAGCGTCAACGGCTCCGAAACTGCCAGGGCGCTGGTCGACGCCTCGTTGCGCGCAGAACTGACGCTTGTCCTCCCCCGCCCAACCCCGGGCGGTGAGCCATGAACGATCGCTTCGTGGTGGTGGGGCTTGCACGCTCGAGGAGCAAGTGGTTCTCCGAGATGACCCGGTGGTCTACCTCGTCACTCATTCCGGTTGACTACATGAAGGCGATCACCTCAGACGAGGTACGGGCGATTCTTGGATCCGGCCGTCAGGTTTCGGCGCTCGTTGCGGACGCATCGGTTCCGGGGGTTGACCGCGAGCTCATAACGCTGGCGGTGGAGTCGGACTCCATCGTGATCGTCATTGCCGACGGATCGGGTCGACGCGACTGGAGTGCGCTTGGCGCGGCTGCTGTGCTTGACGACGACTTCACCCCCGATGAACTGACCGAAATTCTTAGGCGCAGCGCCCGGGCGCTGGGACCTACGCAGCGTCGAAGCGCCAGCTTGTCTGTCGCATTGGCCGGCGACGCCGGGTCCACAGCCCGGACAATCACGGTTACCGGAGCCGGGGGCAGCGGCAGCTCAACGGTTGCCATGGCAGTTGCCCAAGCCCTTGGCGACCGGTCCAAATCAGGCGACAGGTCCGAGGAGAGGGCGAGATCAGGGCGGGTCGACCGATCCAGATTGGGCGACACCGGGCAACGGGTAGCACT
>JBATWQ010000278.1:0-4736 GCA_049672765.1 Microthrixaceae bacterium
TCCGACGAGGTGCTTGCCGAGATTGCCGAACGGGCGACCCCTCGGTTGTCGGTGCAACTCGGAATGAAGAAGCCCAAGTAGGGCTGACCGTCGGTCCGGCCGGTCAACCCAACTTCAGGGGCAGCGATTCGAGGCCGCGAAGGGTGAAGCTCGACCGGTACGTCGGGGTCGAGGCCTCAAGACGGTCGGTATCCAGTTCGATTCTCTGGAAATGACGGAGGAACGAACTGAACACGATCTCGCCCTCGGCCCTCGCCAGATGCGCGCCCAGGCAGTGGTGCGGGCCCCAACCGAAACTCAGCGGAGGAGTCTGTTCGGGAGAGACGAACCGTTGAACATCGAATCGGCTGGCGTCGACGTATACCGAATCATCGAGGTTGGCGCTCCCCTGGAGGACGACGAACGAATCTCCCCTGGAAAGGCTCTGGCCAAACAGGTCGACTGGTTCCAGCACCGTCCTGACGTTCATCTGCACCGGTGAGTCGGCGCGCAACATCTCCATGATCGCGGAAGACATCAGTTCGGGATTAGCCCTGAGTAGTTCCATCTGGGCCGGGTTGCGCAGTAGCAGCCACATCCCGTTGCCGATCAGGTTCGAGGTGGTTTCGAAACCCGCTGAGTAGAGAAGGATTGCGTTTGCA
The DNA here is from genome assembly GCA_049672765.1 of Microthrixaceae bacterium. GTDB lineage: Bacteria > Actinomycetota > Acidimicrobiia > Acidimicrobiales > Microtrichaceae > JAGQSZ01. The sequence goes on from JBATWQ010000278.1 coordinate 642, forward strand.
ATCAGTTCATCGGTCGACAGTTTGTCGCCGTGCTCCTCGACCTCGATGAGTGCGCTGAGCAGGCCGTGATCGGGGTGGGAGCGTCGCTCGTCGATCAGGTCGACGAAGAAATTGACGAGTTCTTCGAGGTCGTTCTTCCCACGGGCGATCGCTTCGTCGTCGGAAGCCGAGTCGATCAACGCGGTAACCGACCGCACCAGTGGTCTGATCCGCTCGGTTTCGTCGGTCGGAACCCCGAGCAACATGCTGATGACCGAAATCGGGAACTCGGCGGCCAGACCCGAAACCAGGTCGCCGCCACGGTTGTGCCCGAACTCATCGAGGATCGGGTCGAGCAGGGACTGCATCACGGGTCTCAGTGCTTCGACCCGGCGCGGGGTGAAAGCCCGACTCACCAGCGAGCGAATTCGTGTGTGATCAGGTGGGTTCAACAACAACATGCTGGTCGTTGTTCCCTCAAGAACCCTCGTTCGGCCCGAGATGGTGGGTCGTGAGCCCATGTCGTCCTCGGGGCGCCCGAGTTTGGGGTGGCGCAGAACCTCCAGGCAGTCCCGGTAGCCGGCTACAACTGTCGCCCCGGTGGAGCTCTTCCATCTGGGCTTAAACGCCCTGAGGCGCGAGTACGCGGCGTAGGGATCCTGGCGACCCTCTTGTGTGAGGATCGTCGAGATCAAAAGATCGTCGGCCTCTGGATCCTTGAGCTCCCCAATCTCGATCATTTCAGAAGCTTTGCAGAACGCAGAAGGCCCATGGGGCAGGGACCGGCGAAGAGTCTCAGCGTATGACGCACGGTTGGCCGCTCGATCCGGATCGTCGGGTGCTCAGCGAAGTACCTCGGGGCGGATCACCGCCGCGGGAAACCAGGCGGGAAGTATCCGACCGTCGGAACCCCTGCGTAGTTTGACCATCGCCTCATCCACGACAGCGACCGAGAACCCATGGGTCCACCGCCGGTTGAAGCTGCTCAGAACCTCGACGGGTTCACCCACCGACAGGCGCCCCCGTAGGTCGATCGGGTCGCTGGTCGGCGCGGCCGAGCCCGGATGATCCAGTCCTGTGAGGTCGAGAACCGTTGGCTTATCCACGTGGGACCCCCCGGTGTGGTGAGCGATGCGTCTACTTGAGGATCGGCAAGTGGCGATGGCTTTTCAAGGGAATGCGTCCGAATTCACATCGGTTCTTGAGTGGATCCATCGGAGGCCCCGGAGGGTCTACGGTTCGGACATGGCCTCCGCCAAGCCCGCTCCGACCCTGACATTGGAGAAGAGTCTCTGGGCGACCGGGAACGACGTGATCGTCGGTGTCGACGAGGTCGGCCGGGGATCGTGGGCGGGGCCGCTGACCGTGGGTGCGGCCGTGCTTCCCCCGGATCGCAGGGTCAACGGAGTTCGTGACTCCAAGCAGTTGAGCGAGGCCCGACGAGAAGTCCTCTTCGACCGGGTTGCCGGCTGGTGTCGGGCCTGGGCGGTGGGACATGCAAGCCACAGCGAGTGCGACGAACTCGGCATGTCAGCGGCGCAGAAGCTCGCGGCTGCTCGGGCGATTGACGGTCTGGGAATCTCTCCGGATGTCGTTCTGGTCGACGGCAACTGGGACTTCATCGGCAATGGGAACACCCGGACGGTCATCAAGGGCGACACCAAGGTCCTCTCCATCGCTGCCGCGTCGATCCTCGCGAAGGTGACCAGGGACCGGATTATGCGCGCCGAGGCCGAGAACTACCCAGCTTTCGACTTCGACCGGAACAAGGGATATCCCTGTCCACGTCACCAGTTCGCCCTGAAGGGATACGGGCCGACCCCGATCCATCGTCGCAGTTGGGCCTTCATGGATTCGCTGCCGTGGGCGGGGCTCAGGCTGCCCCCGGTGAACGCCAGGTATGGGCATTCCAAACCAATCGAAGCGGTTCTGGAATTCGAGGGCTAGACTGCAAACATTAGTTAGCAAATGCTTTCACTTGTTACATGGAGCTATGCCAGAATTGAGTTGTGATCCGTCACCTCCACAATCGTGCAGGTCTCTTGTCGAGAGGAGGGTCCCAGGTGAGTGAAAACAGAACCCGAGGGGTGCAATTCGGTGCGCCTCGGAGCACTGCTGCCCCGACCGGCACGGGAGTCGAACCGCCACTTCCCGAGTGGGTGGATGTTTCCCAGACCCTCGAGCGCTGGTTCGCCTTCGTCGACGTCTGCGGCTTCACATCGTTCACCGAGGAACACGGCACATTGGCTGCCACAGAGGTTCTGACCCGATTCCGTACCGCCGTTCGTGGTGTCACCGGCCGACGCGGGGTGCGGGTGCTCAAGTGGCTGGGTGATGGGGCGATGCTCGTCGGCGTCGAACCCGGTCCGGTGATAGCCGCGGTCTGTGAGTTGAACATGCGCCTGGAGCAGGATCGCTTCGACGTTCATGCCGGAATTGCCGGTGGCCACGTCCTTCTTTTCGAGGGCGACGATTACATCGGCCCGGCAGCCAACCACGCGGCCCGGCTGTGCGAGGCAGCGAGTCCCTGTGAGGTGCTGGCTGTGGGCGTTCACGCCCATCTTCCCGACTGGGTGGACATCACCGCCGAGCGGACGATCAAGGCCCACGGGATCGGTGAGTTGCAGAACGTCTCGGTTCTCGAGATCGCCGGTGATCTCAGCGAGCGGCGGACACTCGAACACCGGATCGCGGGTTGATCCCCATCCGTGGTCGTTCCGCAGCACTGACCGCTGGATTCCTGGGCTGGACGATTTTCGTCTGGGGAATCGTCCGGGTTCGGAACATCATCGGCGACGACGCTCTGAGTACTTCGTCGCGCAACCAGTCGCTGTTGCTATCTGCAACCTTCTGGGTCCCGGCGGTCATTCTGGCGGTCGCACTCGGAATCTCGTTGGTGAAGAAGTCACCCCTTGTCCCCTGGGTGAGAATCGGACTCGTGGGACTGGCCGCATGGTCGGTTCTGGTGTGGATTTTCAGGGCGGTGGACATCGCGTTGACCAGCGACAGGGGCGCCGCATTCATAGCTGTCCACGTCGTACTCGGCTTGATATCGATCGCGCTCGCCGCCCTAGTGGTCGGTGACCTCCGGTCATCTGTGGAACAACGAACAGCCAGCCCCGGATAGCAGATTGCGAACGGGATTCCGGCACTTGGGCAGCGCCGCTGGGAAGGCCTTCAGCCGCAACCGGGGATAGGCGCCCCGGTACTGGCGCTGCTGGGATCTATGGACCATTATTGAGACGTGGTTAACGCCACGTTCTGTGTCTCCCTCCCATCCACCCTTCCTCTCCCACGGGTGGCACAGATCGAGGGTCTTCCTCTCACCAGTGGTGATGGGGTCTGATGGTAGGACGACCCTCCTATCCTTCTCTGAAGGTCCCCGGCAGCGTCTGCAGCCGGGGACCTTCTTCGTTCTCTGCGGTCAGCTGTCGGGGGACTCCGTGGTCAGCTGTCGGGGGAGTTGACCAGATTGCCGGCGGCGAGGGTCAGGTACTCGGTCATCCGTTCCTCCACCACGTCACGCAGGTCCTGGTCCAGTGGTGTCTCCGGGATGGTTTCGGCCAGGGACCGGAGCATTGCGTCCAACCAGTGGGCACGTTCCGCTTCTCCGATGACGAACGGGACATGTCTCATGCGCAGGCGGGGATGTCCCCGTAGCTTTCCGTAATCCTCGGGGCCGCCCCAGTACTGTCCCAGAAACAGGGCCAGGCGCTCGATGGCCGGCCCCAGGTCGGTCTGTTCGGGGTAGAGCTTCAACAGCACCGGGTCGGTCGCAACCCTCGAATAGAAGCGCTCGACCAGGTTGTCAAAGAAGGCCTGTCCGCCGACCGCTGCGAAGACCGTCACCTGGTGGGTCTCGGAATCGGTATCTGTTTCTTCTCCATCGCCGGTCATCTCCCTATCGTTGTCGTCACGGAAGCGGACATCCAGACGGCAGTTCTCCTGCTGAAGGATGGCGAGGTGACAGTCGCTGTGGTGGGCGCCCACCGGGTTGCTGTGCCGTAGGTCCGTCTTTGGGGCCAAACGATGCGGGGCGGGTAATCTCATGACATGGGTCAGCCGGTAACTGTCATCGAGAAGCCGTCCAGCAAGCCTGGGGTGGTCCGATTCGAG
>JBATWQ010000279.1:0-1930 GCA_049672765.1 Microthrixaceae bacterium
CCCTCGGCCTGGGAACCGCCAGCATTGGATTCGTCAGTGTCGGACCCGGCCACGGGCCCGGCTCCATCAAGGTCCTCCAGTTCCGGGTTCTCGTCGATTGCGAACACAACGGCCCTGTCGGCCTCGATGTTGTGCACGACTACGTCGCTTGTACCCGCATCCAGAGCGAGAGTTCCCTTCGCCAGGTTGGCAACCGTCGGTGCCGATCCGAGACCCACTTCGACAACTCTTTCGATCCCGACACCACCTTCCTCGACCGGGGTGAACAGAAGATCCTGGGTCTCGATCCACCGGACCGGTGAGGCGAACTGCCACGCCAGCAGTTCGATCAACAGTTCACGACATAGCCGTTCGGGTTCGTCCTTCCAGTCCTCCCAGTCACGCAGCACCTCGGTGAGCGATTCGGAGTCCACGAGCGCACAGACCTCTTCGACATAGGCCCGATCGAGTGAGAACAGGCGAGGGACCAGATTGGGCACATACCGGTCAACCAGAAGGTCCGGGTCGATCCGACTCGGCAGGCCCATGGCGAGGTGGGAGCGGAACTCCTCAACGCCGTTGCGCAGGACGCTCGAGTGGAACGGAACGTCGATGCCGGGGACATACAGGAACGCGGGGCGCGAATCCTTCGTCGCCCGCGATTTGAGAGCCGACTCGAGCGCCGCCAGGGCGGCGTTGGTCCCCGCCACGGCATACTGCTTGCCACGCAGGTTGTAGTTGACTATCTCGAGGGTCTGGCCGAGTTCGTCCCGGAGTTCACCGACGAGTTCTTCGACCTGGGCGTGATCCATCCCGATCTGATGTGGCCGCACCACCCCGAGCCGGTAGTCCGAACGGCCGGCCTCGTCACGCGGAACCAGATGGTGCATCGCCTGCCCGCGCCTGAAGACGAGTTCGACGACGGCTTCGAGCTGTAGGACACCTCCGACGGCCGCCAACGCGTTGTACTCACCGACAGAGTGCCCGGCGCAGATCGAGTCCTCGTCGAAGAGGCCCTCCTCGCGCAGTTCCGCGACCTGTGCCGACGCGAGCGCGGCCATGGCCACCTGGGTGAACTGGGTCAGATGCAGGACTCCAAGTGGGTGACGGTGCACTTCGATCGACCCGTCAGCCCCAGCGGCCGAGATGATTGTCGGGTTGTCGCGCACGATCGTGAGGATCGAGAACCCGAGTCGTTCGCGGGTGTGTTTGTCGGCGCGATCCCAGATTTCGCGGGCCGCCGGTGACCGGTCGTAGCCGTCCATGCCCATTCCCGGGCGTTGGATCCCCTGACCCGGGAACAGGTACGCGGTGCGGGGTGGCGCAATTTCAGCGGTCGCCAAAAGGACCGGTACCGCTCCGTCCTCCCTGTTGGCGACGACGGTCGCCTCGACCACGGTGTGTGCGTCGCGCACCCCTGTTCTGACGACCGTAACGGTCAGGTTCTCGGAGAGTTCGACCGGCGCCATGAAGCGGGCGCGCCATGACGTGACCCTGTCGGCTCTACCGCTGGCAGCGTGTTCGACCACAGCCTGTTGTGCTGCGGCAGAGGTCCAGGCTCCGTGGACGATCGGGGCGCCGAGACCGGCGAGTCGGGCGACGGCCACCGAGCGGTGGATCGGATTGTGGTCACCCGAGACCGCTGCGAAGGCATCCATCGACGGTGGAGTCGTCACGCGCACCCGGGCAACTGTCTTGCGGGGCCGTTCGTTTACCACGGGTGTTGACGGCTCTGAACCACCGCCGACTGCGTCCGCGATATTCGTGTCACGCAACAGGAATGCGCCGTCGACCCTGACTATCGAGACGTCGTCCAGGACGACCTCCGCGACGGTGTCGACCCGGGTTCCGGCGTCGTGTGCGCTCATCGACGTGATCGATGCTCGTACCGACAGCTTCTTCGACTCTGCCTTCTCTGGCACCGACTCTTCAGACGATGCCACTGCAGACC
>JBATWQ010000280.1:0-8847 GCA_049672765.1 Microthrixaceae bacterium
CGACCCGCCCACCCGAGAGCTGGTCCAGGGTCGCGATCTCTCTGGCCAGTACCGCCGGATGTCGGAAATCGCAGTCGAACACGAGGGAGCCGACGGTCAACTCTGTAGTCGCAGCAGCTGCGGTCGCCATGGCGGTGATCGGTCCGAAGCCTTCATCGAAATGGTCTGGTACGAACAAGGTCGAGTAGCCGGCGTCCTCGAGCCACCGGGCTGAGTCTGCCCAGGTCATGTCGCCAAGAGGGGAGTGGAGTTCTACCGCGAAACGAAATCGCCTTGGGTGCGCCATGGGCGTGACAATACCGGCGGTAGTTCCCACGTGGATCGGCTGAAAGTGACATCGTTGGGGTGTGGCCACCCTCGATGACATCGATCTTTGCGACCTCGATCGCTTTGCCAACGGATTTCCCCACGAGACGTTCGAAATGCTCCGGCGTCGAGCGCCTGTCTGGTTCCATCCACCAACCGAAAATGTTCCGGGTCGTGAGGGCTTCTGGGTCGTCTCCAAGTACAACGACGTGCTGGCCGCTGCCTCGGACGGAGCGGTCTTCTCCTCACACAGGGGCGGGCCACGCCAGGGCGGAGGAACCCTCATCGAAGACCTTCCCGAGGGCTTCACCGGAACACTCCTGAACATGACCGACGATCCGTTCCACCAGCGGTTCCGTTCGTTGTTGACGCCGTCGCTGTCGCCCAAGGCGCTGCGAAAACTCGAGGGTGAGTTGCGCGAGCGCACCGGGCGGATCGTCGAACGGGCGCTGGAAAAGGGTGAGGTGGACCTGCTGTTGGACATTGCTGCGGAGCTTCCGATGCAGGCCGCTGCAGGGCTGCTCGGAGTGCCCCAGAGTGACCGTCTCCAACTGATGGACTGGGCCGACGCCACGCTGGACTACGAGGACCGTGAGCTGGGTGGGGTGTCGGAACGAGCGGCGAGCGCGTCGGCGGAGATGTTCGCCTACGGAGCGGCGCTGATAGAGCTGCGGCGCAAGGAGCCCGGCGAGGATCTGCTGTCGGCGGCGATCCGCGGGACCGTCCTGGACGGCGACGATCGGCGTCACCTGCGCGACGACGAATTGCAGTTGCTGTTCAGCCTGCTTGTTGCGGCCGGGACCGAGACGACCCGCAACACCATCGCGGTGGGAGTGGCGGCGCTCGCCGAGCGGCACCAGCAGTGGATCAGTCTCGATCAGCATCGTTCGCTCCTGCCGGGCGCGGTGGAGGAGATGCTGCGGTGGGCGTCGTCGACGCCCTACAACCGACGGACCGCGACACGGGACGTGATGATCGGGGAGGAGAAGATCTCGGCGGGGGAGAAGGTCACCCTCTGGTGGGCCTCTGCGAACCGTGACGAGGACGAGTTCGTGGCGCCCAACTTGTTCGACATCCGGCGGAACCCCAATCGACACCTCGCCTTCGGCCACGGCCCGCACTTCTGCCTGGGCGCTCGTCTGGCCCGACTTGAGATCAGCTTGATCCTGGAAGTGCTGCTGGACTCGGTCGAGTCGATCGACGTCACGGGCCCAACCGAGTGGACCAGGTCGAACAAGCACACCGGGGTCAGGCATCTGCCGATCAGGTTGAACCCCAAGTAGGAGCCTGGTCCGAAGGGAGTATCGGCCCGCGCCGGGTCGCCCGCACCGAGTTGGGCCGGGTTGGGCCGCTCGGGCCGAGCCGGATCAGACCGAGCTTGCCGCCGCGCCACCAGCTGCCGGCAGGGGGAATGCCAGTAGGAACCCGTCGTTCCCCCCGGCCGGGACATTGTCGCCCAGTTGGCCGTTCGTGGTGCCGGAGATGACCAACAGGCCGTTGCCGGTGGCGGTGATGCCCGTAGCCACATCGTCCTTGTCGGACCCGAGGCGGACGATCCACAGGATTTCACCAGTCTCGGCGTTGAGCGCTGCCAGGAAGACGTCCTTTGCGCCGCCCTCGCCAATAGTCGTGTCAAGGTCACCCAGACCCTTCACCGGAGGTTCGGTCGTCGTCGTTGTCGAATCGCCGGTACCTGACTGGCCGACGACCCCGTCCGCCCCCGCCGCGGCGCTGCTGGTCGTCCCGGTCACATAGATAGTTGAGCCATCAACAACAACGCCGGTCGCCGAATCGTCGAGTCCGCTACCGAACTGTCGGCTCCACAGAACCGATCCGTCGGGCGCAAACGAAGCGGCGATGGCGTCGGAGCGGCCCGAGTTCATTGTCGGACCCTCGGCGTCGACGTCGCCGGTGCTGGAACCGACGGCGATCAATTGCATGGTGCCGCGTGCGGCCTCGCCGGCGTTGGCAACGGCGCGGAACTCGTCGTCACCCGCGGAGCCGAACTGGGTGATCCAGCGTTGGATCCCACTTGCGTCGATGAGAGAGATCCAGGCATCGCGTCCGCCCTTTGACTGACCCGACAGGTCGCCTTCGGTCCAGCCCACATAGAAGCCTTCGCTACCCACCGCGCACACCCCGAGAGCGGAATCTGCAGACTGGGTCCCGAACTGGCGGATCCAGGAGGCGCTGCCGTCCATGGACGATCTGAATGCCAGTGCGTCGCCCCCGCCGAGTCCCTGGCCAGCGGGGTCCTCGGCTCCCGGATAGAACCCATCGGTGGCGCCGGACATGTAGAAGAAATCTGCTGGCCGCTGGTTCGATCGGCTAGACGAGCCGGCTTGGGCGAGGCCTGTTATCGAGTCGTTACCCTCGCCCCCCATCTGGGTGATTCCGTTTGCAATGCCCGGAACTTCCCCCAGAACCCCAGAGCTTCGGTCACCCGTCTCGGCGGGACCGCACCAGGCATCGATCGCTCCGTGTTGGCTGGAGCCGAGGCTTCCCAAGGTCGTCCCGCAGGCGATCGGAAGCGTGTCGGTACCCACCGTGCCGTCGTCAGGAGCAGTGCCATTAGGAGCAGTGCCATCGGGGGCGGTGCCGTCGGGTCCCGTCCCGCCGGGAGGAATAGCGCCGCCGGAAGGGATGGTGCTCGTGCCCGGTACTCCACCGGGACCCGTGCCGTTCTGACCCGCACGGCTCTGTGAATTGAGGCTGGTCACAGCCAGGGCGTTGTCGTCGGCCGCGCTACCGAACTGCGACAGCTTGTCGATCTTTCCCTCGGAGTCGACCCTGGCGGTGAGCACGTCGGTTCCGCCGGCGGTCGGCTCGTTGACCCCCTGTGATGTCACGCCGGTTGCAACGACGTCTGCTCCGGCTCCAGTGACGGAGTTGAACGAGTCGTCCCCGGCTCCGCCGATCTGAGTCACCCATTGCACCTCTGGCGGCTCAGTAGGACCTTCCGGGGCCGCTTGTCCGCCCGGTGCACGGGTGGCAGGTGGAAGCGTCGTCGTGTTGTTCTCCGGCAGTGTCACCACGGCGGGGTCGTCGTTGCCCGCGGACGTGCAACCGACGCTGGCAAGTATCGCGGTCGCACCAACAACAACGAGAAGCGCATGGCCGATGCGTCGGCGCCGGGGACGGCTTGTCACTTCGGAAGGTCCTTTCGGCGGGCGGTCACGATCATTGTCCGCACCATCATTGCCGGTCAGCGGCTCAGCAATGTGGCAGGCTCAATTCATGAGTGATCTCCCTCCCCTTGATCAACAGCAGGCCTATGTCGTAGTGGGTTCCAACGAACAGGTCGGCCCGTATGCGCTGGAGCTTCTGATCAGCGAGGTGGTGGCCGGCAGACTCGCGGACACGACTCCTGTGTGGTGGCCGTCGTTGACCGACTGGACGACCATGGCAGTACACCCCGGAGTGGCCGCCGAGATCGCCCGGCGACGCAGCGCCACCGGTTCCGTGCCCGGTTGGGCCGCCCCCACACCCGCCCAGAATCCCTCTGCTGTGGCCCAGCCCTACTCCGAGCCACATTCCGAGCAGGCCTATTCCGACCAGGCCGACCAGGCCCAGGCCTACGCCGGTCAGGCGGGAACCGGTGCGGCTGGTTACGCCCAGCCTGAAACCGGGCAACCGGAAACGGCTCAGCCTGACGCGGGGCAACCCGCAATTGAAGGGTTCGAAGCTGCTCCAACAGCACCTTCGGCGTTCGAGTCCCCGTCCCCGTCGCCGTCGGGAGCCCAAGAGGGGTCGGACCAGCCGGGTGAGACCGCGGAGGCAGACTTCGGGGCGATCTCGGGCGGGTATCGGCCGGAGCAGGGTGCTGGCGCAGACGTCGGGGACGGCGAAATCGTCGATGCCGAAATCGTTGAGACGCGGGCGACCGTGGCGTTCGCCGGAGCTTCGGATGAGGCTTCGGAGGACGCTGGCTTGGTCGACGACTCCACCCGGGCAACGTTCAACGCACTCGTGGAACGCAGTTCCCGTCGGGCGGAGGCGCAGTCAAGGGTCGAAGCCGTCGATGAGTCGTTCGTGTCGGCGGTGATTGTCACGGCGACCTCATTCGGCTTCGGACTCGACGACCGCACCGACGTCGATCGGCGTCACGAACTGCGTTTCGGTGAGCAGTCCGGAGGCCTTCTGGTCATTTCACTGGCCCGGATCTTGGAAGAGGATCCTGCACAGATCCGCGCTGCGTCCATACCCGTCACGATCTCATACCGAGCCGATTCGACGGCCTCGATGACGGGTTCGTCGTCGGACGGCCAGGCAAGTCACGGCCAGGTAGTGGTAACTCCAGACGAGTGGACAGGACAGACAACGAGTTCGGTATCTCTATTTCTGTCGGCGGACGACTACCTGTCGGAGGACCTCACGCTGGATGAGGACGGCCTCGGAAGGGACATCGGAGCGGTCATAAAGGTTGTCCGGGCCCGTCTCGCCTGAGGTCGGCGGTCTCGGCCGAAATGTCGCCAGGTCGACCCTTCGGTTCGGCGGCACTCGTGTAACGTGACCACCGCAAGTGGGTCCCGGCCCACTGGAGGGGAGTACCTCTTCGTGGTGGTGTCGTCAACACGGTGATTCGAATCTTGGATTCACCCGGTGCCATCGATCGTTCCGCTACTTACGGATCGATGAGGGAGACCTCCGCCGCAACGTGGCTTTTGCGCGCCACCTGACGACGGAGACCCCCCAATGGGACAAGCAGTGGACAACCAGATCGACTCTCAGGTCGACTGGTTCAGAATGACCGCCGGCGAGACGCTCAGCTCGCTCGACGTCGACGCCCGTGTCGGTCTGAGCGCCGCCGAGGTAGCGCGCCGTACCGAGCTGTATGGCTCCAACCGGCTCGATGAGGTACCGCGCCGACCTGCGTGGAAGAGGTTCCTGGACCAGTTCAAGGACCTGATGATCTACATCCTCATCGCCGCCGGGGTCATCTCGGCGCTTGTCGGGGACCTGAAGGACCCGATCGTCATAGCGATAGTCCTGCTGATCAACGCAACGTTGGGATTCATCCAGGAGAACAAGGCCGACAACGCCCTGGCCGCGCTCGAGGAAATGCTCGAGTCGACCGCACGGGTCCGGCGCGACGGTGTGGTGCAGGAGATCCCGTCGACCGAGATCGTCCCGGGCGACATCGTCCTGATGGAAGCCGGCGATCGGGTCCCTGCGGACGGAAGATTCGTGATCGCGGCGAACACCTCGGTGGACGAGTCCATGCTCACCGGCGAGTCGGTACCCACCGACAAGAGCAACGATCCCGATGCTCCTTCCGGGTCGACCAACGAGGTCCCTCTCGCAGACCGTCACAGCGTCGCCCACATGAACACAACGGTGGTGCGAGGACGTGCAGAGCTAGCCGTGACCGCGACAGGAATGTCCACCGAAATGGGTCGGCTCGCCGACCTGATCAGCGGTGCCGACCCGAAGGTCACCCCGCTCCAGGAGCAGATCGATCAGCTCGGAAAACGGCTCGCAGCCATAGCCTTCGTCGCGGTCGTCATCGTGTTCATCGTCGCGTTGGTCCAGGCGGATGAACTCAACTCCGATTCGATCAGCGAGGCGCTCCTCACATCGGTCGCCCTTGCAATCGCTGCCATTCCCGAGGGACTCCCGGCTGTCGTCACGGTCACACTCGCAGTCGGCGTCAGCCGACTGGCGAAGCGCAACGCCATCGTCAAAAGGCTTGCATCGGTCGAGACGCTCGGCTCTACGAACGTCATCTGTTCTGACAAGACCGGCACGCTTACCCTCAATCAGATGACCGCCACGCGGCTCGAGACCCCGGGCCGCTCCTACACGGTCGAGGGGCTGGGCTACGGCACCGAGGGGCAGATCCGCCTCGATGGTCAACCCCTCGACGAGAAGCAGTTGCGCGAAGTGGGAGCAGCGCTCTCGGCGGGCGTGCTGTGCAACGACTCGCACCTGCGCGAGGTTGACGGCGTGACCAAGCTGGTCGGAGACCCCACCGAGGGCGCCCTGCTGGTCGTGGCCGCGAAGGCCGGCATCGACCCCCACGATCTCCGACACAAGTACCCCAGGGTCGATGAGGTTCCCTTCGACTCCGCCACCAAGTTCATGGCGACCCTCCACGCCCACCCCGAGGACCCGAAGAAGTCGCTGCTGATCGTTAAGGGCGCACCGGACGTGGTCTCGGAACACTGCTCGACGATCACAACGGCTGATGGTCTTCAGGCACTCGACGCCGTCGGGGTGGAGCTGCTGAGGTCCACCAACGAAGGCCTCGGCTCCGAGGGACTGAGGGTGCTGGCCCTGGCTGTGCGCGAACTGCCCGTGCCTGCCCACGAATACGAGGGCGACCTGACGACTGAACTGAATGGGCTGTCGCTGATCGCCTTCATCGGGATTCTCGACCCCGCACGTCCCGAGGCCATCGACGCGATCGCCCAGTGCAAGGACGCCGGCATCAAGGTCAAGATGATCACCGGCGACCACCCGTCGACCGCCGGGGCGATCGCGAGCGCCATCGGCATCGAGGGCCGGGTCGTCACGGGCGCCGACCTCGACGCGATCTCCGACGAGGATCTGCCTACCGAGATCCAGACCATCGGGGCGTGCGCCCGGGTGACCCCGGATCACAAGGTTCGTGTGGTCAAGGCGCTCCAGGCGAACGGGAATATCGTCGCCATGACCGGTGACGGTGTCAATGACGCCGCGTCGCTCAAGCAGGCCGAGATCGGCGTCGCCATGGGGATCACCGGCACCGAGGTGACCAAGGAAGCCGGAGACATGATCCTCTCCGACGACAACTTCGCGACGATCGTCCACGCCGTCGAGGGTGGCAGGGCAACCTACGACAACATCATCACGTTCGTGCGCTTCCAGCTGAGCACCAACATCTCTGCGATCGCAACGATTCTCATCGCCCAGCTTGCTGGATTCGGGACGATCCTCAACGCGATTCAGATCCTGTTCGTCAACATCATCGCCGACGGACCGCCCGCAATCGCCCTGGGTGTCGATCCACCCAAGCCCGACGTGATGGAACGTCCGCCGCGCCAGCGCGACGAGGTGATCCTGAGCGGCGAGCGCCTGGCCCGGATCATGGTTTCGGCCGCAGTCATAACTGCGGGAACCCTCGGTCTGTTCATGGCCTTCAGGAACACCGATGAGGAGGCTGCGCTGACCATGGCCTTCTCGTCATTCGTGTTCTTCCAGCTGGTCAACTCGTTCTGTGTCCGTTCGGGCAACGACTCGGTATTCAGCCGCTACAGCCTGTCGAACCGGTCGCTACTCATAGCGCTGGTTTCGGTTCTTGCCATCCAGGTCGCCGTGGTAGAGGTGCCCTTCCTGCAGACCGTCTTCGAGACCGTTTCACTCAGCTGGAGCCAGTGGGGTTGGGTCCTGTTGACACCACTGACGCTGTTGGTCGTCGAAGAGATCCGCAAGATCATCGCCCGGGCACGGAACGCGAGCGTCTGAGGCGTCACGAACCGAGCCGGTGATCGGGTACCGCCCCGTTCTGGCCGGTCGAAAAGCCCTTCTGGATCAGGCCAGTTGGGCTTCGATGGCCGAGACAACCATGGGGTCGTCGGGCGTCACGGTCGGAGCGAAACGTGCGACGACGTTTCCGTCGGCACCCACCAGGAACTTCTCGAAGTTCCACTGGATGTCGCCCTCGTGACCGGCGTTGTCGGCCGTCTGGACCAGGTCGGCGTAAAGGGGGTGGCGGTCGGGGCCGTTCACGTCGACCTTTTCGGTCATCGGGAAGGTCACACCGTAAGTCGTCGAACAGAACGTCTGGATCTCTTCAGCCGTTCCGGGTTCCTGGCCCCCGAACTGATTGCAGGGAACGCCGAGGACCGAGAATCCTTGCGGCGAGTACTTCTCCTGGAGTTCCTCGAGCTGGGTGTACTGCGGTGTCAGGCCACACGCCGATGCGACATTCACAACCAGGACGACCTTGCCGTCGAGCGCACCAAGCGCGTTGGGTGATCCGTCGAGGCTGGCAATGTCGTTGTTTAAGATCGTCATGGGCCAAACCTACCGCGGGCCTGAATGTTGCGTACCTCGGGATACAGTCGGCCCGCAATGAGTGTCGACACCGTCACCACCTTCTTCGCGTTGCTCGCGGTTCTGGGCATCGTGTTCCTGCTCACCGTCTCAGGGGTGGGGCTGGTAGCCACGATGACGGGTGGACCTTCGCCGTCACTCAGGGAGTATCGCGATTCGCTCGGATCCCTGGGTCTGGTACTCGGGTTCGCAGTAGCGCTTACGTGCACCCTGGGAAGTCTCTATCTGTCCGAGGTGGCCAAGTTTCCGCCTTGTGAACTTTGCTGGTTCCAGCGCATTGCGATGTACCCGCTGACGTTCATCATGGGCGTCGCAGCCCTTCGTCGTGACTACAAGGTGGCGTACTATTCCGTGCCGATCGCGGTGGTTGGTCTTGGCATTTCGATTTACCACTACCTGGTCGAACGCTTCCCCGACGACGTCGGATTTGCCTGCAACACCGAGGTCCCGTGTTCAACGGTGTGGGTGTGGAAGTTCCATTTTCTGTCCATACCTGCGATGGCC
>JBATWQ010000281.1:0-11353 GCA_049672765.1 Microthrixaceae bacterium
ACCGTACCGACGTCGACCGTGTCGCCCTCGGCGACACGAATCTCGCTGATAGTGCCGGAGTGCGGCGACGGCACTTCGGTGTCGACCTTGTCGGTCGACACTTCGAACAGCGGCTCATCCTCGGTGACCGCATCCCCCACTTGCTTGAACCAGCGGGTGATCGTGCCCTCGGTGACGGATTCACCGAGCTGTGGCATCACGATGTCAGCCATTTCAGAGGTCCCTTCGATTGCCTTGACACTTCGTCGTGCCGTCCGATCCGACACCTCGTTGTGCCAGACCATCTACAACTCTACTTGTCTTGAACTTGTCTCCGTCGCGCCCTTGGTCTGACACCGTGGCCGGTGCCGAACACCTATCAGGTACCCGTCCGGGCGCCCGGACGATTACCCGTGCAGTGACCGTCCGGTCAGCGACAGGACGGACTCGCCGAACAGTTCGGTCAGCGACGGGTGCGGCTGGATGAATTCTGCTACCTCGTCGACCGTCGCCTCCCAGTTGACCGCCAGATAACCGCCCGAAAGCTGCTCGGTCACCCATGGTCCGACCATGTGGACTCCCAGGATCCGACCGCCGGTTCCGTCCTCGTTCCGCTCGGCGATGATCTTCACCAGACCGTCGGTCTCGCCGATGATCTGCGCACGGCTGTTGCCGGCGAAGCGATGCTTCGAGACGACCACATCGAAGCCGGCTTCCTTCGCGCTGGACTCGGAGTGACCTGCAAAGGCGACCTCGGGCTGACAGTAGATCGCCCATGGGACCCTCGAATAGTCGATCGAAGCAGGTGACTCGCCGAGTATGTCCTTGATGATCATGATCGCCTCGGCGAATGCGACATGGGCCAACTGCGGTGAGTTGATCGCGTCGCCGACAGCCCAGACGAGCGGCTCCTCGGTCCGGCACAGGCGGTCGACCTCGATGTGGCCGCGGTCCGAGATCTTCACCGCTGTGCCTTCGGCCAGAAGGTCCTTTGTGAAAGGGACCCGACCGACCGAGACGACCACGAGGTCTGTATCGATCGGCGCGTCGCCACCTTCGATCTGCACCGATGTTCCAACACCTGTATTCGGCTTGTGGCCAGAAACCGCAGCCCCGGTGCGGACCTCGATCCCCTTCTTCTTGAACGACTGCAGGACCACCCGGGTGACGTCCTCGTCACAGCCCGGAAGGATCTTCGGCATCGCCTCGAGAACCGTGACCTTGGCTCCGAGGTCGGCCAGGGTCGACGCGAATTCGCAACCGATCGCCCCACCACCGATGACCACTGCGCTGCGAGGGACCTGGGCGATGTGGAAGAACTCATCCGAGGTCACGACGGTCGTGCCGTCCGGTTCGAATCCGGGGATCACCCGCGGTGCCGAGCCCGAGGCGAGGATCACCGCGTCGCCGGTTATCTCGGCGTTGTCCCCGTCGACACCCGCGATCTTGACGACACGGTTGGGCCCGAGGGTGCCGAAACCGTTGAACAGCGTGACCTTGCGGTTCTTGAGCAATCCGGTAACGCCATTGGCCAGCCGGTCCACCACCGCCTGCTTGCGGGTCAGCGTGACGTCCCAGTCGAGAGACTTGGGTTCGACCACGACACCGAAGTCTCCGGCGTGCTTCACGGTGCGGACGATCGCCGCGGTCTCGAGGAGTTCCTTTGCAGGAATGCATCCACGGTGGAGACAGGTCCCGCCGATCTTGTCGTATTCGACGAGGGCGATATTCATGCCGGCCGACGCTCCATAGAGCGCCGCCGCATAGCCGCCGGGACCACCTCCGATCACAACTACATCAAAATGATTCGGGTTCGGCGCGCCTTGTTCACTCACAGTGACGACTCTATCCATCCCCTATCGGCCCCGCGAGCGGTCCCGGGCCTTTGCACCAGGGCGGCCAAGAGTCACGCCGTTCGGACTACGTCAACTGGGCGGCCTGAACCGCGAAGGCCACGAGGATCGCGATTCCGCAGACCAGTGCGAGAATTATCAGGAATCTGGTGCTCACCGGCGAGAGGCTAATCGGTGGCGACGGGTATCCTCTGGCGGCAGCAGCGCCGACCAGCTTCATCGGCTGAACGGCCATTTCCGCTGGGCAATACCGCTGAGCAATCCCGCTGAGCAATCCCGCTGAACGGCACTACGGAGGCACAAATGCGCGACGCGCTGGGAGAAGTCCAATCAGTCCTGGTCCTGGGCGGCGGATCCGACATCGGTCGGTCTGTCTGTCTGCGGCTCATCGAGGGCAGATGCAGGACCGTGATCCTGGCGGGTCGTCCCGAGGACGGCATGGAATCCGTCGCCGAAGACCTGCGCGCCGCCGGAGCGACGACTGTCGAACTAGTGACCTGGGACGCGACCGATATCGCGAGTCACCCGAAGGTGATCGGCGAAATCTTCGACCGGTTCGGTGACATCGACCTGGTCTACGCGCCCGCCGGACTGCTCGGCAGCCAGGAGGCCTTCGAGGCGGACCCGTCGTTCGCAGCGAAGGTCGTCGAGATCAACTTCGGTGGACTGGTCTCGGCCTGCCTGGTCGTCAGCGAGAAGCTGAAGGCGCAGGGTCATGGGGTCCTGATCCTGATGTCCTCGGTGGCCGGACTACGTGCACGCAAGGACAACTTCGTCTACGGCTCGACCAAGGCGGGTCTCGACGCCTTCGCCCAAGGGCTCGGCGACAGCCTGGTAGGAACCGGCGTCAAGGTCATGGTGGTCCGGCCGGGCTTCGTCCACACCAAGATGACCGAGGGAATGACCGCTGCCCCGTTCTCGACCACGCCCGAGAAGGTCGCCGAGTTGATCGCCGATGGCCTGGCAAATGGCCAGGAAGTCATCTGGGCGCCGCCGGTTCTGAAGTACCCGTTCTTCGTGTTCCGTCTGCTGCCTCGCGCCATCTGGCGCATGGTCGCCGACAGGGGCTGACGACCGGAAGAGGGTTCCACCGGCGGTACTCTGCGGGTCGTCCAAACGCTGGGCACAGAACAGGGGTAGGCAATGAGTGGGTCCGAACATAAGGTTTCTGTGAGCCGGGTGATCAAGGCCGACGCCCAGAAAATCTTCGACGTGATCGCCGATCCGACATTGCACCACGTGATCGACGGGTCTGGAACCGTCCGGCGCGCCACGGGGAGGAGCCGCAAACTGTCACTGGGCGACAAGTTCTCGACCAACATGCGCCTCTACGTTCCGTACCGAATGTCCAACACGGTCGTCGAATACACCGAAGGTCGCGTGATCGCCTGGTCACACATCGGCGGGTGGCGTTGGCGATACGAACTGGAGCCGATCAGCGAAGGAGACGACGCCGGCTCGACCCGGGTCACCGAGAGCTTCGACTGGTCGACGTCCAAGGCCGGTTTCTACGTTACGGCTCTCGGTTGGCCCAGGCGAAACCTGGCCGGCATGGAGAAGACGCTTTCCCGCCTCGACGCGTTTGTCAGCAACACGAACTCGGCACTCTGAGAATCAATGGCCACCGATGCCAGACGTAAGGTCGCGGCCTTCGACTTCGACGGCACCCTCACCCACCGCGACACCCTCGTACCATTCATGGGCTCCGCAGCCGGTTGGGGACAGCTGGGCGCCGCATCGCTACGCATCGGACTCGACTCCCTGCGTCGAAAGGTGGACGTCGCAAACCGCGACGCGGTCAAGGCAGAGATGCTCCGTCGGCTCTTCACCGGGACCGAGACGACCGAGATCCGTCGACGCGGCGGCGCCTACGCCAAGCAGATCCTTGGTTCCGCCAAGAAGATCAACACGGCAGTCCTTGCCCGCCTGCGGGAGCACATCGAGGCGGGCCACGACGTCGTGTTCGTCTCGGCCTCTCTCGTCTACTACCTGACTCCCATCGCCGAGCAGCTCGGGGTCAACCACGTGATCGCGGTCGAGCTGAGCTCGGCCGAGGGCTACCTGACCGGCGGCCTCACCCATCCGAATGTTCGGGCTGAACAGAAAGCGATCCGGCTTCGGGAATGGTTGGGCGAACCCGCAGAAGGTCCGCTGACGGCGACCGAGCTGTGGGCCTACGGCAACTCCTCTGGCGACCACGAGTTGCTCGCCATGGCGGATCACGCCTACTGGCTCGGCAAGGGAGCCAAAATTCCGCAGGGATCGGTGCTGTTCGACCCCGAGCAGAGGCTCGCCTGAGGCACGGGATTCGAGTCGTTCGAATCTGAGCGACCGTATGCTGGGTACGAACCTGATGCCGAGCTGCGGCTCACAAGAGAACTCTTGGATGAACGGGGAACACTGTGACTGGATTCGAGTCCGATCGGCCGGAGGGGTACGACGAGAAGAGGCACAAGTATCCCTATATACGACCCGAAGATCTGAAGCCCTCGGAGCGCCTGGCGATCGACGCCGACGCTGTCGAGGATTTCATCGAACACTTCGAGCACCACTCCGAGCACGTCAAGACACACCCGCGTCACCGTGAAGGCGGCGAGGAGGATGCTGACAAGAGTGCTCCGGAGCCGGAATCAGAGACCGCGTGAAGTAACGGCCCTGAACAACCACTGAACAGCAGACCTGAAAAACGACGCAGGGCACCCGAGCAAGTCAGGTGCCCTCGCATCGATGTACTTCAGTAGTCCGGTTGCCCGGGCTAGATCACTTCGGCTGCATCCGGGTGCCGGTGTCGATGCGGATCGACTCGCCGTTGATGTAGCTGTTGCGCAGCAGCTCGATGGCGAGTGATGCGTACTCGGACGGGTGCCCCATGCGCTTGGGGAACAGCGTCGTCTTGGTCAGCCCTTCCTTCATTTCCGTCGCACCGCCGTAGATAGGCGTGTCGAAGAAACCGGGGATGATCGTGTTGCAGCGAATGCCTGCGGCGGCAAGGTCACGGGCGAGGACGATCGTCATTCCCATGACGCCGGCCTTGGAGGATGCGTACGCGACCTGACCAATCTGACCCTCGAGGGCGGCAACGGAGGCCGTGTTGACGATGGCACCCTTGGCGCCGTCCTCGTCCGGCTCGTTGAGCGACATCGCCGTTGCGGCGAGACGGGTCACGTTGAAGGTACCGACCAGGTTGATGTCGATGACCTTGCGGTAGAGCTCCAGGTCATGGGCCGAGGAGTACTGACCGTCACGTCCGATCGTGCGGGTTGCCCAGCCGATCCCGGCGGAGTTGATCGCGGCCTTGAGCGGTCCCAGTTCCTTGGCTGCCTCGACTGCTGCGATCACCTCGTCGGTGTTGGTGACGTCCGCTGCTGCGAATACACCACCGACTTCCTTTGCGAGCGCCTCGCCCTTCTCGGCCTGACGATCCAGGTCGAGGACGACTACGCGAACACCTTGGTCGGCGAGGGCGCGGACGGCGGCCTCCCCCAGACCCGAAGCGCCACCAGTAACAATTGCAGATGCACCATTGAGTTCCAGCATGTCGCCGACTCTATTGACCAGACGGTCAAGGAGGCCAAATGAGGCCGCCCGGAGGCATGACCAGAATCTCTACAGATCTGTGCGAGGGCCACCGATAACTCTCAGAATGAACGTTTGGCGTCCGAACCCCACCACAGTTGGCAGTAGCTCGACGCGCCCGACGTTCATGCCAAATTCGAGGGAGGAACTGTGAAGGCACGGGATTCGGACATATCGGGCGGCGGCGATGACGGGTTCCCGGGTGGTCGACCCCGGCTTCCGAGGATTTCCCGTCCCAACACGCTCCACCCCGACGAAGAGTTCGTCGAGCGTGCGCTGCACCGTGAACCGGCCGCCAGTGAGCGCGGCGGCAACTCAGATGTGGACTCGTTCTCAAGTACCGGATTCGGCAAGTACTACTCGACCGAGTCCCTCTTCTCGGCAACGCCCGAACCTGAGACTTCCGCCGGACCGACCAGCGGCCCCTACGCCGTGCTCGGGGTAACCCGACACGCACCCTGGGAGCAGATTCGCAGCGCTCACCGGTCGCTGGTTTCACAGCTCCACCCGGATCGTTACGTGAATGCAGACGAAGAAGTGAAGGCCAACGCCGAACGGCGGGTCAGGGACGTCAACGAGGCGTTCTCCGAGATTCGCCGGCAGCGTTCGGGCACGTCTGCATAGCCGTCAGGAGTAGTCGAGGACGATCCAGACCGGACGTTGCAACGACGTCCAGCTGAGATCTCAGTCGAACTCCTCGAGGCGTAGATCCCAGACCTCGTCACCGAGGACACGGACGAACTTCGCCAGTTGATCGTTGCCACCGCCACCGGTCACCGAGCCTGAGCTGTCGGTGACGACCAGGGCCCCGATGCTCACCGAGCGCAGCCATCCATCCCTGCGGGCGAGCGCAGCGGTCTTGCCCGCGGAATCGGTGGGCCGCTTCGATTCGAGAGTGACGACGCTTCTCGCAGCGGCGGCCAGGGACTCGAACTCTGCACGGTCAGCCGCCGGGAACCCAGCGACCGGATCCGGGTAAGGGAGCACGACGACATACGGCACGCCGGCGTCGCTCGCCGCCAACGCTGCGATCTGCTCGGCACCCGGGCGGAGACCGGTGAGCACCACGAGATCTGAGTTCATCTGTGCCCGGGCACCGAGGATCTCGGACAGTTTGTTGCGGAGCTTCTTTCCCCGCGGACTGTCGGACAGCTTTGCCGATCGCACACCAACAACCGCGAAGGGCGAACCGCTGGGAATTCTCCCGTCACGAACTGCGGGGCCCGCGGGACCCTCCGCAAGTCCACCCACCGACATGTCGCTGCCCAATCGCGGTGAATTCAATCCCGGTGCATCGGGGGGCCCCAGATCGTCGCTGCTCGGCGGTCGTTCACCGGAGCCACCCGTGCGTCGTTCGATGGCGGCGACCGCCAGCCGGTCGACGATGTCGTTCATCTGGTCACCGCTGTGACCCTTCACCCAATCGAAAGTCGCCCCACGCTCACGAACGAGTTCTATGAACGGCTCCCACAGGTCCCTGTTGGCGACGGGTGCGCCCTTGGAGTTCTTCCACTTCCGCTTCTCCCAGCCCTTCCACCACTGGTCCCGGAAACAGTTGACGACGTAGGTGGAGTCGCTGACGACGTGGACCGGACCGTCGTTGGACAACACGGCCTGGTACGCGGCGGTGATTTCCATCCGCTGATTCGTGGCCTCCGGTTCAAACCCCGAGGCCCACCCCCCGTCGACCACGGCCCAGGCCCATCCGCCGGGTCCGGGGTTTCCCTTGCAAGCGCCGTCGGTGTAGATGACCGTCGAGTCCGGCGCTGGTTTCATCGGGTCTGATCTGGCCACGACGGGACGCTAGCTGACCTGACTGAAGACCGATCCGCTCTCAGCCGGGCTTGGGCAGGTTGTCGAAGTCGATCGAGTCACCGGCAGCGCTCACTCCCGTGGCTGCCGCCAGACGGTTCTCCTCGAGAATTTCGCGGTGGACCTCTTCGCGGTGCACCGTGACTTCCCGTGGTGCCTTGATGCCAAGGCGGACCTGATCGCCGCTCGTTTCGAGGACCGTAACGACGATGTTTCCGCCGATGACGATCGACTGATTGCTTCGACGACTCAGGATCAGCACCGGCGCTCCGTTCGTATTCAGCCCGGAGTGATCGGCGTCCGGGTGCTCAGGTCCGGGTCGGCCAGAACAACCTGCCGGGCCAACCGCGTACGCACATTCAACACGATGGGGCCGAGCAGGTTGGCCGTCACCCCGGAATCAGTGACGGTTACCAGGCTCAGGAGCTGCGCATCGTTGGGGTCCGAGAGCCCGATCGCGATGCATTCCTCGTCGGGAATGTTCGGTGAAAACTCCGGAAAGAACGCCGTCGGTACCACGGCGAGGAAAGCGAGCTTCGGGTCATCCAGAGCCTGCAGCCAGGTGTACACGCCCTGGTCCTCGGCGCTGACCATCGCGTACTTGTGACGATCCGGGAAGCCAAGTATCCCGTCGGGGAAGTCGATGACGGATTCTTCATCGACATCAATCTGACCCAGGCGATCAGAGTCGATCAGCATGGTGTTCATCGTAGATTCTCCACTCCATTTGAAACCGTCAGGGCCTGTTCGAGCAGGATCTGCTCAAGGCGGGACGAGGGGGCCGATGCAGCAGCCAGGTACGAGGACCAAACCTCGGGGGTAGCGTCGGCACCGGCGATGGTCGACACCGGCACATCGAGGTCCAAGAAGCCGACCGCGGTTGCGGGATCGGTTTCCCCGACCAGGTCGACAGCTGTGATCGGGGCCAGCGAACGCAGTCGTCCAACCACATCTTCGACACGACGCCATCCGGGCACGGCGAGGTGGGTCTGGTCCGGGGTGAGCGCGTCGAGCGAGGCGCACGCCCATTCCATTCCGCTGGGTCCGGCGTTGAGTACCACGGCCACGATGTGAAGGCGCTTGTCGTCGCTCCACCGGGCGCGTCGGCGCTCACAGTCATCAATCGTGGTCACACACATCCACGACGGGTGACCGGCGACCGGTTCGGGTGCCATCACGAGAACTTCACCCGGGTCGACTCCCTCTCGCTGAGCCAGGGCGCTCGCGGCAGCAACACAGTCGTCGGGGTCCCCCACTACGGCCACAATTCCGCTGGTTGGTGTCTCCACGACGGGATGCATGAGGTCGTCGACCTGGGCCACGAGGGCCTCGTGGCTGAGCCCCGAGGCCTCAAGCGTGAGAAACGCTGCACCGGACCGGAACTGCGGCTCGGTCGTTCGGACGGACCGGGTTGCGGAGGCGGGCGAGGGCTCGGGCTTCACGGCCTGGTCGAGTGCCGACTCGACACTTTCGACCTCGGTGAGTGCCTTGGCGAGCGCCTGGGCGAATGACATCCCCTCGACCTGGGAAGCGGTGACGGCCGGCTGGGTCACGGCGGGCTGGGTCACGGCGGGCTGGGTCGGAGCAGGCGCAGTCGGATCGGGAAGGCCCACCTTTGGAAACGCGGCCTCGACGATGAAGGCCTCGCGTCCGAAGAAGCCCCTTACGCCACCCACGATCTGTCGTTCGGTCCGGAGGATCTTGGCGTTCACCCCGAGGCGCTCCTCGACGGATTCGAGGACCGTTTCGAGCCGGTATCCGCCGACAGACACACGATCTTCGAGTATCTCGACCCATACCTCTTTACCCTTGGCGGAGTTCTCTTGACGTTCGGCTATCCGGCCCAGTAGGCGGGCCTGGAGTCCGCCCGCACCCTTGGTCGGCGCGACCGATGCTTGTTCAAGGTTCGATCGAGACACGGATGGCTCCCATATCTGTGACGGTGAAAGGCGGGACCAGTTCGTCGAATGACAAAACCGAGACGTGTGGAATCACCCGCTGGCTGAAGCGGCGAAGGGCCGGGCGCAGCGGCGGTGAGCAGACCAGAACCGGATGCTCGTCGGCCTGTTCGACAGAACGGACCGAGTCGATGAGACCGGTGGTCAGGGCCTGTGCCAGGTCGGGGTCCATAGAGACGGTGGTGCCCTGTTCGGTCCTGGTCAGCGACTGCAGGAGCGTCTGCTCCAACAGGGGGTCCAGACTCAGCACGGATAGTGACCCGTTCGACGCCCTGTCCGCGCAGATTGCCGCTGCAAGCGCACCTCTGGTCGCCTCGGAAAGCGACTCGGTGTCGCGGGCGATCTTCGCCTGGGCCGAGATGACTTCGAGTATCCGCACGATGTCGCGGATGGGAACCAGATCTGCGAGCAGGCTCTGGAGAACCGCATGAACCTCGCCCGGGCCGATCTGTGCAGCTCCCAGATCCTCGATGACGGCGGGGTCGCTCTCGCGCACCAGGTCGATCAGGTGCTTCACGTCCTGTCGTGACAGCAGGTCTGGCGCATGGTTGCGACATATCTCAGCCAGATGGACGCTTATCACCGAGGACCGGTCGACGACCGTTCCGTCCTCGACCTCGGCCTGGCGGCGCAGTTCCATCGGCAGCCACTTCGAGGGCAGGCCGAAGACCGCTTCGCGGATCTCCTCCCCCGGGTAGCGGTCGAGGTCGTCGGAGATGAACAGGAAGTGGCCCGCGGGCGCGACACCTCGCCCCACTTCGACACCGTGGAGACGGATCACGTACGTGCCCAGCGGCAGGTCCATGTTGTCCCGGGTCCGGACCGGGGGAAGCACGAAACCGAGTTCAAGGGCGAGCTTCCGACGTAGTCCGCGGACCCGGTCGAGCAGGTCGCCGCCGACGCCGGTGTCGACCAGGTCGACCAGATCGACCGCCAGTTCAAGACTGATTGCGTCGACGCGCATCGACCGGACAAGTTCGGCCGGATCGTCGGGCGACGGTGCCGGTTCAGCAGGTGGCGGAGCGTCGGCCTCGGCCTGCACTTCGGCCGCCTTGTTGGCCAGGCGGCGAGATCCCAGAACCATTGCGCCACCAACGCACAGGAACGGCAGTTTCGGCATACCCGGCACGATGGCCATGATCAGCATTGCGACGCCCGCCGTCTGCATTGCCTTGTGCTGTTTGCTGAACTGGCTCATCACGCTTGTACCCAGGTCGTTGTTCCCTGCGGCACGGGTGACGATAAGACCCGAGCTGATCGACACGAGAAGCGCCGGGATCTGGGTGACCAGTCCGTCACCGACCGTCAGCACGGCGAAGCTGTTGACGGCCTCGCCGGGGCTCATGCCCAACTGCATCACCCCGATCACGAAGCCGCCTATGAGGTTGATCGTGGTGATGATCACGCCCGCGATCGCGTCGCCCTTTACGAACTTGCCGGCGCCGTCCATCGCACCGTAGAAGTCGGCTTCGGCGGAGGTCTCGGCCCGGCGTAGACGGGCTTCGTCGTCGTCGATGACCCCGGCGTTCAGGTCGGCGTCGATCGCCATCTGCTTTCCGGGCATTGCGTCCAGCGTGAATCGTGCCGCCACCTCGGCAACGCGGTTGGAGCCGTTGGTCACCACGACGAACTGGATGACCACGAGTATGAAGAACACCACCAGGCCGACGACGAGTGACCCTTGGATGACGAAATGGCCGAACGCTTCGATGACCGTTCCTGCGGACCCCTGCCCCAGGATTAGACGTGTCGACGAGACGTTGAGTCCCAGGCGGAACAGCGTGGCGATCAACAACAAGCTCGGGAACGCGGACAGGTCGAGGGCTCTGCTGGCGCCTATCGCCGCCAAGAGGATCAGGACGGCGAAGGCGATGTTCAACGTCAACAGCACGTCGAGCACCGGCGCAGGCATGGGGATGACCATCAGCGCAACGACGAAGACGATCGCCGCCGGGAAAATGGATGATCCGAGCCGTTTAGATGTCATGTCCCATTCGCGGAAACTCGGCATCCGTGCTCGAGGCACCTCGTTGCATCGTGCGTGAGGTCTCTGTTCTGGTCGGATTGCTCCGATCGGTAATCAATCGGCACCTCGAGGGCCCAGGTGAGGACTTCCCGAAAATCACGATGCGCCCGCCGACACCGTGTGGCGGGTCGGACGCTTCCTGGCGCGCT
>JBATWQ010000282.1:0-5830 GCA_049672765.1 Microthrixaceae bacterium
GCCCACCAGCCTCCCCAACCGAGTTCGTCGTGGGCCCACCATGAGCCGAGCAGAGTCGCCGCGAGCAGCATGGCCGCGGCGAATGCAGTCCAGCGTCGCGGCGCATCAGCGTCGCTGCGCCGCCAGAGGAGAGCGGCACCCAGAACCATCGCCTGGGCCGAGTAGAGCAGCGGCGGATGGATCACCATTGCCCAGTGTTCAAGGACCGGGTTCAATCCCACGCCTCTGACGGCCGGTTCGGTGAGCCGATCGAATGGCTGTGAAATGAAAATCACGGCCAGTCCGGTGATCGTGATGGCCGTGCCGATGATGCGGCGGCGGCTTAGCCAGGCCGTTTCCAGCTCCCGTGGAGCTGGTTCTGTGGACCCGGTCCCTGTCGACCCGCTCCCTGTCGACCCAGTGTCCTTCGGTTCGGTATCTGTCGTGTAGATGGCTGGAGCGCGACCGGTCGCCGCCGCGCCCACGGATATGACCAGAGCCGACCAGAAGAGGACCGATCCGGACGAGCCTGCCCAAACACCGGCAACCCTCAGAGGCCATGAGAGCTCATCCCTGCTCAGGGCCGTGACTTCGACGAGACGTAGATCGACAGAGACGAATCGCCACGCGAGAAGGCTGACCGCCGCCAAGAATCCGCTCAGGCCGACCGTCAACGCGAGGGTCGACCTTGGGCGCAGCGCCAGGGTCAACCCGGCGAAAGTCGCAGCGGCGAGTGCTGCGACGCCCAGCCAGTCCATCGCGGAACTCTATCTGTGCCCGTAAGTTCTTGAGCGAGTTCAGACGTCTGGCGATCTCATCGAGATCGGCCGGGTCGCCTTCATTCCATGGCTCACACAAAGTGCTTGCTCAGTCCCAACGGGTTCACAACCGAGGCTTTGGTGCCAACGAGCGTCTGCCTTCAGTTGAACCTCGATTGCTCGTTCCGCAGTGGAGTTCATGGACTCGGGGCTGGTCCGCTGGGCGCCCTCTCGGAGTCCAGCGACGGAATTCGGCGATGACCCCGTGGAATACTTGACGGCGCGCAGCCGCCGCACGCAGGCGCTGTCGAACCGAGGGAGCCAAATGATCTTCACCCAGTACTACCTCGACTGCCTATCCCAGGCGTCGTATCTGGTGGGAGACGAAAGTACCGGACGGGCTGTGGTCGTCGACCCCCGTCGTGATGTCTCGGAATATCTCCAGGACGCCGAACAGGCCGGGTTGAAGATCGAGTTGATCATCGAAACCCACTTCCACGCCGACTTCCTGTCCGGTCACCTGGAGCTTGCCGACGCGACCGGGGCCGAGATCGGCTTTGGTGCAGGTGCGCAGGCCGAGTTTCCGATTCGGGAGCTTCACGACGGGGAACGCATCTCGCTCGGTGAGGTCACCCTCGAGATCCTGGCGACACCTGGTCACACGCCCGAGTCGATCAGCATCGTCGTCTACGAACATGCCGATGACGAGGTCCCCTATGGGGTGCTCAGTGGCGACACGCTCTTCATAGGAGATGTCGGCCGCCCGGACCTTCTGGCGTCGTTCGGAGTCACCGCCCAGGAGTTGGCCGTCGACCTGTACGCCTCACTCCACGACAAGCTCCTGACACTGCCCGATGCGACCAGGGTCTTTCCGGCACACGGTGCCGGCTCGGCGTGCGGGAAGAACATCTCGACCGAGACCAGTTCGACCATCGGTGACCAGAAGCAGACCAACTACGCGCTCGCCTTCGCCACTGCCGACGAGTTCGTGGCCGCGGTGACCGAAGGCCGGTCCGAGGCCCCCGCCTACTTCTCGTATGACGCAGCCCTCAATCGTCAGAACCGTGCACTTCTCGAAGAGTCTGAGCAGGCAGCGTCGCTCACCCTGGCCCAGGTGGCCGAGTTGCAGCATAAGGGTGCGATCGTCGTAGACACCCGTGACCCGATGGAGTTCGCCTCGGGCCATTTGAAGGGTTCGATCAACGTCGGACTCGCTGGTCGTTATGCCGAGTTCGCCGGGTCGCTGATCCCACACGGTGTGCCGATCGTGGTCGTCGCGTCGACAGGTCAGGGACACGAGGCCAGGGTCCGACTCGCTCGCATCGGGTTCGATCAGGTCGTGGGCGAGTTGGACGGTCCGCACTCGGCGTTCATCGATAATCCCGAGCTGGTGGAGCGGTCCTCGCGTCTGACTGCGGCGCAGTTGAATTCGCATCGTCGGGACCTGCCAGAGCTTGCCGTCGTGGACGTGCGCAATCGTGGTGAGGTTGCCCTCGGGTCGATCCCCGGAGCGCTAAATATCCCTGTTGCCCAGCTTCCCGAGCGACTCTCCGAGTTGGACACGGACGTTCCGACCGTCATCTACTGCGCCGGCGGTTACCGTTCATCAATGGCGGCGAGCTTGTTGCGAGCGCACGGATTTGCAGACGTTTCCGACCTGCTCGGCGGTTTCGCGGCGTGGTATGTGCAGGAGTCATCAGGCGCCTGATCTGGGCCGGACAACACAGGGTGCCCGAAACGTCGGCCGGACAGAACGGGATGCCTGAGTCCTCGGCCGGACAGAACTCGGCCGGTCGCAACCTGGGGGGGCAGCCAGACGCCATGGTTGATCAGAGCTTGGTGGCGGTCACTACGCGTGCCAGCGCGGGAAGCGACCAACCGCCGTTGTCCCCGGCGTCGCGGTACGGCTCGATGGCTGCGAGCGCGGCCTCGCTCGCCCGCTGTTGCAGATCCGGATCGGCTGACGAAAATACGTCGCCCGTGGTCCCGATCGTCAGCCAGGTCGCGAGTTCCTCCAACGCTGATCCGGGCAGGAACCTCCGGGGCTGGGTGATATCGGTGAAGGCCACATCGACAAAACCGGCTGCTGAGAGCCTGGCTGTCAGTTGGTCCGTGTCGCCCAGAGCGAAGGGGCCAGGTGAGCCGGGCTCAGGTCGCTCAAGTTCGAGTCCGAGCACCCGGGCTGCGGCGATGGTCGGGACTGTGGCCCAGGGGTTGGCGCTGAGGGGACCCCACACGACCCACGCCAATCGACCGCCGGGCTCCAGCGCGCGCGAGATGTTCCCGAAGGCGTCGTCCGGATCCGGGAAGAACATCACGCCGAAGCGAGAGAACGCAAGGTCGAAGGTCTGGTCAAACGGCTCGGTCGCAGCATCGCCGACACGGAACTCGAGGTTGTCGACCTGTCCCTCGAGCCGTGACATGGCACCAGCGATCATCGCCGTGGATATGTCCACCCCCAGAACACGACCTGTTGGACCGACGCGCTCGGCCAGCTTGATAGATGTGATTCCCTGACCGCAGCCGATATCGAGGACAGCATCACCGGCTTGTGGGTCCAAGGCGTCCATGGCGGTTGAGCCGTACAGGTCGGGGATGACCGAGTGGGCATCCATTCGCTTGGCCCACGCGTGGGCCCGCTTGTTCCAATACTCGCTGGCATCCATGGGACCAAGCTATTCCCGTATGACTACACTAGGTCGGCTTCCACAACAGTGGCAGCGGTCTGCCGAGGAGGTGAGCGGAATGTCTGACGACGGTTCGAGTCGATCTTGTTGGAGTTGCTGCTCGCCGATGACCGGCACCACGTCATTCGCCTGAACGACTGACATCGCCTCTGCGAGCACGGCGAGTTGTCGTTGCTGTCAGCCACGGAGGTGTTTGTGTCAGACCGTCAGGGGCCAGGATTCCGCTCGGCCCTCCCAGCCAGAGTCTTTGGTCGAGTCCGGCAGGTGTCGCTGGTCGATGTCGTGGTCGCACTGGCTGTACTTGTTGGCCTGTACCTGGTGGCCAAAGTCGGCCAGGGGACGACGGTCTCGTTCACCGCCGCGGAGAACCGTGGAATCAGCACAGACCCTGCCAACCTGCCCTACTACGCGGCGCGCAGCCTGCTGCGCATGTTCGTCGCACTGGGCGCGTCGTTCCTTTTCACATTCGTCTATGCCTTGGCGGCGGCCAAGAGTCGACGGGCGGAGAAGGTCCTCATTCCGGCGCTCGACATCCTCCAGTCTGTTCCAGTCCTGGGATTCCTGTCGATCACCGTCACGGCATTCATCGCCCTGGCCCCCGGTTCACTTCTGGGGCTCGAGATGGCGTCGGTGTTCGCGATATTCACGTCTCAGGCGTGGAATCTGACATTCAGCTTCTACCACTCGCTCATAACACTCCCTCAGGACCTTGATGAACTGTCACGCGTGATGCGTCTCAGTCGCTGGCAGAGGTTCTGGCGGATCGAAGTTCCCAACGGAACGATCGGTCTGGTCTGGAACGGAATGATGTCCATGGGTGGAGGATGGTTTTTCCTCGTGGCTTCCGAGGCGATAACTGTCCTCAACCGAAAGTACGCACTTCCCGGGGTCGGCGCCTATGCGGGCGCGGCGATAGCAGACGGTTCACTCGGTCAGGTCGGTCTGGCGGTTCTGACCATGGTGATCATGGTCGTCGGCGTCAACTTCTTCTTCTGGAGCCCCTTGGTGGCATGGTCCGAGAAATTCAAGAACGAATTGTCAGAAGCCGACGAGGTTCCCCGTTCCAAAGTCCTTGTCCTACTCCGGCGGTCCAACTGGCCCAGACTCCTGGGCCGGCTGCGTCGAGGGGTGGCGGTTCCGGTCAACCGGATTGGGTCTCGGCTCTTCGGCGTCGACGAAGTCCGTCTGGATGGACCCGGACAGAGCCGCAGAACGGGTGACATCGCCTTCGCCGTGCTGATGAGCGGATTGGTGGGGTGGGGGACCTGGCACCTCTACATCTTCATCACGGCCTCGGATGGTCCCACGATCTTCTGGACGCCCCTATGGCAAGGGGCGATCACTCTGTTGCGTGTCGTTGTGCTGGTTGTGGGAGCGACGCTCCTGTGGGTCCCTATCGGAGTGCGGATAGGGATGAATCCGAAGCTCGGACGGATCGCCCAGCCGATAGTTCAGATCCTCGCCAGTTTCCCGGCGAACTTCCTCTTCCCGTTTGCAACATATGTGTTCATCCACACGGGCCTCGGCCTGGACGTCGGCGGAGTCGTCCTGATGAGCCTCGGCGCTCAGTGGTACATCCTGTTCAATGCGATCGCAGGCGCCATGGCTATCCCGTCTGATCTGCGGGAGGCCATGGACGACCTGGGTGTCACCGGCTGGTTGCGCTGGAGACATCTGATCCTGCCGGCGATCTTCCCGTACTACGTGACCGGTGGGATCACCGCCTCCGGCGGCGCATGGAACGCGTCGATCGTCGCCGAGATTGTCACGTATGGCGGGACGACGCTGACCGCAACGGGCCTTGGCGCGTACATCGCCCATGCCACAGAGGTGGGCGACATGCAACGGACCCTTGCCGGTGTCAGCGTGATGAGTCTCTACGTGGTCGCGCTCAATCGATTGTTCTGGCAACGGCTCTACCGGCTTGCCGAGAGACGATTCTCACTATGAATGACCTGGAGTGTCGGGGATGATTGGATCAAGTCAACCGAGCGACGACAGCGGCGATCGAAAGATCCTGCTCGCTGCTCGGGACGTGAAGAAGAGTTTCGATTCCCCAGACGGCCCGCACCTCGTTCTGGACGGGATCGACTTCGAAGTTCGGGAAGGGGAGATAATCGCGCTCCTCGGCAAGTCTGGAAGTGGAAAGTCCACACTGTTGCGTCTTTTCGCCGGCCTGATCGCCCCCACCGACGGACGAATCGAGCAACGTGGGAGGCCACTAGTCGGTCCCAATCCGGGTACTTCGATGGTCTTCCAGTCGTTCGCCCTGCTCCCGTGGGAGACGGTTCAACAGAACGTGGAACTTGGTTTGCAGGCTCGTGGACTTGCGGGTGATGAGTCAGCGGAACGGGCGCTGTTCGCAATTGACCTAATCGGGCTCGACGGCTTTGAATCCGCCTACCC
>JBATWQ010000283.1:0-4999 GCA_049672765.1 Microthrixaceae bacterium
GGGCTCCCATTTCCCCGACAGCGACGAGAGATGGAGAGGCGCCGACAGCCTCACGCTGCTCGACCATGTCGTCGGCCTTGTCGCCGATGAGGGCTGGGTTCCCGTGAACGTCGACTGTTCGGTTATCGCCGAACGACCGAAGCTCGCTCCCCGGCGTGACGAGATGGAGAGCGTCCTGAGTGACCGGGTCGGCGCCCCGGTGACGGTCAAAGGTCGCCGGGCGGAGGGAATGGGTGCACTCGGCCGGGAGGAGGGCATCGCCTGTATGGCGTCTGCACTGCTCGAATCGGCGCCGGTCGAATCGGCAGCACCCGAATCAGCATCACCCGAATCAGCACCAGCGGCACCCGGATCGGTGGCGGAACCTTCCGGTTCACATAACTCTGGTGATGACCTGACCCATCCAGGCGTATCTGGCGCCGGACTATCTGGGAGAGAAGATCAATGAGCCCAACACGTGGTGGATCCGGATCGGGTTCTCGAAGCGGCGCCCGGGGAGGCTCGGGCAAGCCACCAGCCCGCTCGGGAGGCTCACGCAGCGGAGGCGCAAAATCCGGAGACTCTCGTGCCGGACAACAGCGCGGTGGAGCGCGGACCGGTCCTTCCAAGACTCCTACAGGCAGGTCCGGCCCACCCAGGTCCGCCTCATCGAAGGCGGGTCCGCCAAGGGTGGGAGCGGTGCCACGCTCGGGTGGCAGGCCGGGACGGACAGCGCCCGGACGCGGCGCTCCGGTCAAGGAACGTGGCCTCGGAGGAACCCAGGTAGAAGGTCGACAGGCGGTTCGTGAGCTCCTTCTGGCGGGTGAACGCCGCTGCATGGAGATCTATCTCTCCAACGAGGTCGACCACGTCGACATAATCGCCGACGTCCTGGCACTGGCCGACGAGTTACGGGTGCCGGTGACTCAGGTCAGCCGCACCAAACTCGACTCGATCAGTCACACTGACGCTCCGCAGGGGATCGTGGCCCGTGCCGCACCGATCAAGGAGACACCTCTCGAAGACCTCTTCGAGGCCCAGGAGTCGCCGTTCCTGCTTGCTGTGGACGGTGTGACCGATCCCGGCAACCTGGGGGCTCTGC
The DNA here is from genome assembly GCA_049672765.1 of Microthrixaceae bacterium. Taxonomy (GTDB): domain Bacteria; phylum Actinomycetota; class Acidimicrobiia; order Acidimicrobiales; family Microtrichaceae; genus JAGQSZ01. The sequence continues at coordinate 1,082 of JBATWQ010000283.1, forward strand.
TCCGTATCGCCGAGTGCGCGGGTGTGACCGGAGTGGTCCTGCCGAAACATCGGGCTGTCCACGTGACTCCCACGGTGACAAAGACAGCGGCCGGCGCCATCGAGTACCTGCCGATGGCGCTGGTCGGTGGTCTCCCCGCTGCAATCGAGCAGATGAAGGCAGCCAACATCTGGACCGTCGGGCTGGACATGGCCGGCGACACGCCCATCCACGAGCTCCGGGTTGCCAGCGCTGCGGTCTGTCTGATTCTGGGAGCCGAAGGAAAGGGTCTGTCCCGCCTCGTGCGTCAGCGCTGTGACTTCGTGGCTTCCATCCCGCTTCACGGTCGGCTGGCGTCTCTCAACGTCGCGTCCGCTGGCGCCGTGGCCTCCTACGAAGTTGCCCGAATCCGCTCCCTGGGCGAAGCACCCGGGTCACTCTGACGGGGCCGGGACGAACGACATCTGTTCCATCTCCCAGAACGCGCGCAGCGACACTATTTTGCCGAGCTCGTTGACCCGGTAGATCACAACTCCCGGGACAACCGCCTGTGACTTGTCATCGAAAGTTGTGGTGATCGTCACGACGTTTGCGACTTCGTCGGCACCGGCGAAGGAGGCGTCGATCCTCATGGCAACTGAGTTGGGAGCGATGACGTTGTCCCAGAACGCCGCGATTGCAGTGGCCCCGCGGTGACCGTCACCCACCTCGTCGAAGGCCGAGGGCCCTACGGGATCCTGGACGAGAGCGTCCTCGGCGAATAGCGCCAGCCACCCGGCTCGGTCCTTGTTGGCGACGGCTGCCCGTGATCGCAGCGAGGCGGCGCGGGCCGAGAGGTCCCCTTCGGCAGCGGTGGTTGAGTCGTCAATCATGGTCATTCGATAGCCCCTGTCGGTTGAACGCCCGCAAAGCCTCGCGCTGATTTGTGACCCTGCCCAAGGCTCCGTCGGCCGACGGGTCGGTTCACTGGCCGACATCGCGCAGGATGGTGGTCAAGGCAGTTAGCGTGTGGACGTGACTCTCGGGTTTGAACAGTGCTGAAACGGCACAGATGTTGAAGCGACGCGGAAGTTCGAGACCGGCGATTAGTTGGGGTCTCAGGATCGTCCTGATCGCGGCGCTTGTGGCTGTCTTCTTCCTCCCTCCGCTGAGTGTCCTGAATCGGCAGAAGGACACAGCGAGCATTTCGACCTATGACGCGTCGATGGTGCTCAACAGAGATGGGGACCTGAGCATTGACGAACGACTCGCGGTCCAGATGCCGTCCGGCAAACACGGCATCTTTCGGATCTTCGACACCGCCGACCCCCGCCGACAGAACGTGGACCATCCGGTAGACGTCCAGTCGGTGAACCGCGACGGATCACCCGAGCCCTATGAGGTCGTGCCCAGCGCCTCGGGTACCAAGAGCCTGAAGATCGGCTCGGCGTCGCGGACCCTGTCCCCGGGAACCCACGACTACCAGATCGTGTCGAGTACGACCGAAGTGCTGGAACCGGGCGAGAAGAAGGGCGAGACACTCTGGTGGTGGGACGTCGTCGGCTCCGGCTGGCAGATGTCGATGGACTCGGTGGACATTTCGGTACAACTGCCGGCAGAGCCCCTGAGGGCCGACTGCGTGCAGGCCGAGAACACCAGATGCAATGCTTCGGTCGAAGGCACCTCGCTGCGAATCAGGACCGGGCCGCTGGCGCCGTTCACCCCGGTGACAGTCAAGGTGGCGTTCCCCTCGGACGAGGTTGCGACCCCCATCGAGCCCAGCTCTCACACCGTGCTGATAGTCGCACTGGCGATTGTCGGAGGAGTCCTGGCGGCGGGCGCAGCCTGGCTGCTTGCTTCGCGCACCCGCGAGAACGAACCCGGCTTTCCGGTCCTGTACGAGCCGCCCGAAGGGGTCTATCCCGCCCTTGGGGTCCGGGTTCTCGATGAGACCGACTCGCCCGATGACCTCCAGTCGACCCTGTTCCACCTGGCGGAGAGGGGTGTCCTGGCCCTCGCCGGTGATGACGACGCCTGGTCCGTAACCGTCGTGGCCAACCCCGCAACCGCCAATCTTCCCGCAGCTGAAAACGCGGTTCTGGGTGCACTCGGCCTCAACTTCGTGGGCGCCTCGTTCCAGGTGGCGGCAACGAAGGGCGCTGGGGAAGCGATCTCCAATGCGAAGAAGGCGCTGCGGGCCCACGTGAACGTTGACTCGAGGACGTTCCTCGCACAATCCCCTCCGGGCTGGCTCATAATGGGCCTCGGTTGGGTGAGCCTGATCCTGACCGTTATACAGATCGGCATCTACTTCGTCAGCGATCTCGGATTCGTTTTCTGGCCGCTGTTGGTGACGACGAGTGCATTCGCCTTGGTTGCCCTCGGATCGATGTTCAACCGTGGGGTACTGACCAAGCGAACCGAGCCCGGTTTGGACGTCTGGTCGAGGATGGGCGGCTTCGCCCGCTTCTTGACCACCGACTCCTCGGAATCCCGGTTCGAGGCGGCGAAGCACATGGACCTGTACCCGCGGTATCTGCCATGGGCGTTGGCACTCGGTTCAGCGGATGCGTGGGCCCAGCGCTATCAGGAACAGGGCGTCACGCTTCCGGTGGTGCCCTGGCTCATCTGGACCGGAACGGCAAACAGCTTCTCTATGAACAGCATGAACAATTCGTTCAACTCCGCTATCAGCAGCGCTTCTGCCGCCTACGCGGCCTCCCAGGCGAGCAGTGGCGGGGGCGGGTTCTCCGGTGGCTCGGGCGGCGGCGGAGGTGGTGGCGGATCATGGTGAGTCACCCATCGATCCTCAAGTCCGAACTAAAAGCCGACCACAATGTGCAGACCCGCTCCGAAAGGCGTCAAGCATGCAGATAGTCATCTTGATCATTGTGATAATTGTGATCGTCTTGGCGATCGGCCTTCTGGTCGTCACTTCGCTCAACAAGCTCCGAGGCCAACGCGTTTCGGTGGATGAGGCGTTCGCCGGCATCGATGTCCAGCTGACCAGGCGGGCGGAACTGATCCCCAACCTGGTAGAGACGGTCAAGGGCTACGCCAGCCACGAGTCCGGGACCCTCGAGGCCGTCACCGCGGCTCGTGCAGCGAGCCAGTCGGCGTCGACGATCCAGGAGAAGGCCGCAGCCGACGCCCAGACCCATCAGGCGCTGGCCAACGTCTTCGCGGTGGCCGAGCAGTATCCGGACCTGAAGGCCTCGGCCAATTTTCAGCAACTCCAGACCGAATTGGCCAGGACCGAGGACCAACTCGCGTTCGCCCGCCAGTACTACAACGACGCCTGCGCGACCCTCAACCGCTCGATGGTTACCATCCCGACGTCGTTCTTCGTCGGAATGGCCGGGGTGGAGAAGGGCGTGTTCTACGACGCACCCACCGGCAACGAAGCGCCGCCGCAGGTCCAGTTCTAGTCAACGTCACTCGCGGGGCGATCGCTCTGCCTGTCAGGCGGGGCAGTCGCTCAGGCCCCGTAGTCGCTCAGGCGGTGCGGGACAATTCGGTCAGGCGGGGCAGTCGCCCTTGACGGGTATATCGGCGAAGCGGGCGGCGAGGAAGTCGACCGACGGCTGGAAGCTCTGGAGCAGTCCGAGGACGTGCTCGGCGAAGAAGAGCGTCCGCCAGGTGACATTCGCTCCCTCGGAGCACCATTTGTCGCGAAGCTCTGCCGCCTGGGGATAGGCCACCATCTCGTCGAAGAGGGCGTGCTGCTGCATGACCGGCGCGCTCGGTGCGACGGCGCCCAAGCGGTTCTCGTTCATCCGTGCGACCCAGGTCGGATCCGTCAAAGGGCTCCTGGAAGGGTCCTTGAGGAATGAACTGATTGGCTTGCCGGCGACGTCGATCAACTGGCGAATGCCGTCCACCGTGACGATGCACATTGACGAAGCCCGATTGAGCATCTCGGCTCCGGTGTCGTTCAGGAACGACCGGAGGTCGAGCATC
>JBATWQ010000284.1:0-2005 GCA_049672765.1 Microthrixaceae bacterium
TCCTGGAGGTGGGTGTTCTACATCAACATCCCCATCGGTGTTCTCGCGCTCTTCGTGACGGCATCGGTGCTGCCCGCGTCTCCCAGACGGCCGAACGTTCAACTCGACATTCTCGGAGCGGCTCTGCTGAGCGCCGCTGTGACGGCGACGATCCTCGTCACCACCTGGGGTGGCACCCAGTATGAATGGGGCTCGCCGCTGATCATCGGACTCATCGCAACAGCCGTTGTGCTGACAACGATCCTCGTCTTCGTCGAGAGACGCGCGCCCGAGCCGATGATTCCGTTGCGGCTGTTCCGGTTCCGGACCTTCGCCCTCTCGAGTGGGATCGGCCTGATGATCGGCCTGGCCATGTACAGCACCTTGAACTACATCCCCTTGTTCCTCCAAACCGTCAACGGTGTGACGGCCACGAACTCAGGCCTGCTGCTCATGCCACTCATGCTGGGGATGATCAGCGCTTCGGCCATCTCGGGATTCATAGTCACCAGAACCGGCCGCTACCGACTGTTTCCCGTCATTGGTACTGCAGCGGCGGGCCTTGGAGTTTTCCTCCTGGGGACGCTCAACGGCTCGTCGCCCCGGCTGCACTCCAGTGTTTTCATGGTGCTCATCGGTGTTGGGATCGGCCTCACCCAGTCGATCATCATCCTTGCGACCCAGAACGAAGTTCCCTGGCACGATCTGGGAGTTGCGACCTCGGCCATCAACTTCTTCCGCTCGATAGGTGGCGCGATCGGCGTGGCGCTGGTTGGAGCGCTGCTGTCGAGCAGACTCAGTTCGACACTGGGCGGTTTGGGAGACGGCGGAGCCCTCGGCCCCGCCGAGATAGCGGCACTCTCCCAGACGGACCGGCTGCACTACATCGACCGGTTTGCCGACGCCCTATCAGGAACGTTCTGGTACGTCGCACCCATGCTCGCCCTGGCTTTCGTCTTCGCCCTGATGTTGCGCGAAATACCCTTGCGCAGGGTCATTCACACGGCCCATGTGACGCCGTCCCCAGCGGATGAAGCAGCCTCAGACCCGGTTCACCGGGCATAGTCACGCGGCAGGTGAGGCTGCCGATTCGACCGCGGAACTCTCTTCGATGCCTGTCCACCACAGGGGCATGGATCCGGTTTCCTCGTCGAAGTGCGAGAGCCACGTCGTGAGCGTGATCGGGTCGGCCAGGTCGTCGGGGTGGTGATTCTTTGATGCCGAGACAAACAGGTTGGGTAGCACCTCGAACGCGATGCTCACCGACCAGCGGAGCAGACGCCACCAGGCAACAGGGTTGGACAGTCGTCGCTGTGCCCTGAGCATCGTGAGGCTGCCAAGGGTCGTGAACAGGGTGAGCAGTGCCACCGACAGGGCAGACGCCCTCAGGTAGCGGAACCGGGACCCGTCGACGGAGCGGTAGACGTCGAAGACCACCGACTTGTGTTCGACCTCTTCAGCCAGGTGCCACATGAACAGAGTCGTTATGTGCGGGTCCGCGTCGCGGAACAACTGCGCCGAATGCTTCTCGGTCCAACGGGCGATCGAGAACGCCACGGTTTCGGAACCCGCGGCGAAGGCGAGCGAGAAGTTCTTCGAGCACCGTTTGGAGAGCCACCCGTAGGTTCGTCCCATCCAGCGCTCCAGCCTTTCGGTCCCGGGAACCTCGCTCCGGATCTGGTCGTTGAAGCGCCGATGCTGAACGTGGTGCTGAAGCTCCTGTCGACCGAAGTCCCGCGCGACTTCGCCCAGGTCGTCATCGACGTCATCGAGGACGACGTGAACCGACCTGACGACGTAGGGCTCGACGAAAGGCATCATCAGCGAGACGCTGTTGGCCGCAACGGACAGTTCGGGAGCAGACGGCGTCCAGCAGAGATGCGAGGCGGTCGGATACTCGAACGTGACTTGCCTGACCTGCACACCGGCGGGCGAATCTGCTGCGGGTACGGGTGTGGCTAGTTCATGAGTTTCTGCACTGGCGGCGTCGAGGCTCAGATCCACCAGTCGACCCTATCGGCGTACA
>JBATWQ010000285.1:0-4119 GCA_049672765.1 Microthrixaceae bacterium
CATGCTCCAGGCCGCCGCCCGATCGATATCGGTGGATCCACCATGAGTTAGCTAAAATTGCGCCCGTTATCAGACAATAGATCAGCCGGTCCCAGTGCCGACCAAGACCAGATCGTGCCCGTTTGAACCTGCCGAGCGTGGACTCCTGCAAGGATCAGCTCGCAGTTCTATGACTTAGCCAGCAGTACACGCATTCCATTTCGACCATCCGGCATCGTCACTGAGGAGTCCATGATGACTTTCAAGCTGACGGGGCCGGAGCCCAGTCCGAGGAAGCCGACATCTTCGTAACGAGCTGTGAGCGGTGCGCCCGCTGGAAGTGACATCTCGTGACGATCGCCCAGTTCGCCGAACTTCGGAACGAATGCCTCGATCAGATCTATGACCGAGCCTCCGACCAGGCCGGAGAGATCCAGACCCAGGACATCGGTGCTATCGGGACTGATCGCGAGAACCGTCCCCTCACCGTCGAGAATCAGTTCATGGACCCTTGCTGGCGCAACAATTGTTTCGAACCACAGGTCGAGGTCGACCGGTTCGGGAGCTGATTCGTTCTGATCGCCCTGCCCCCTCGCTCCCCCAGGATCGACCTCCACCGGAACTGTGGTGCGAGCACCCAGGTGAATGCGCACTTCGTTGGCCACCCCAGCATGGTCTACGACCGGCGCCATTACCGCGTCGACGACAAGGCCTGTCGCTCCATTGAACGTGATCCTCCAGTGCTGGAGATCCTGGTCGTTGCTGAGCACTTCGGGGACTCCATCTCCGTGAAGCTCACCAAAGACTCCGAATAGTTCGGCTGCGTGTCGACCAACGAGGGTTCCGAGGTCGACGCCCACCAGAGTTCGGCCTCCACCAGACACGATTCCTGTGACGATCTCCTTGTCATCGACCGCCAGTATCGGACCAGTCTGGCGATCCGGCAGGTCCGCCAGGAGGGCAACCGCTTCGGCGCAATGGTTGCGTCCGTCGGGGCGACGCCGCCACGGCACTCCCAGGATCGTGCGACCCAGGTAGTAGCTGACATCCTCGAACTCGGCCAGGGCACGCTGACGGTGATGGAGCCGATCCAGCTGGTCGATCCAAACGGCACGATTACGCCCAAGGTCGGTTCGGACCTGATCGTCCATCGAATCGAGAACGGCAACGACTTCGTCCAAGCGATCGGGATGGAGTTGGTGCAGGCTCAATTCGACAGGAGACGTGACGGTGTTGACTCCGACGGGTAGATCACGCGCATCGGCGAAGCGGAGAAAGTCTCCGAACTGCCGCCAATTGGCGGTCATCAGGCAATGAGCGAGATTGACCTCGGTTCCGTGACGCTCGGCGTAGCTCTGGAACCGGTCGAGGTTCGCCATGACGCTGTCGAAGTCCGCGCCGAGTCGGATCGACTCGTAGGTCTTCTTGTCGCAGCCGTCGAGTGAGACGATGACGTGCATCGGCAGCGACTCCATGATCCGCTCGACCCGCGGAGACCACTGCGTGCCGTTGGTGGTGACGTGGACCTCTGGCGTCAGGCCCTGCTCCACAAGCATGTCGAGCACCCGCAGGGACTCCTTGCCGAGGAACGGCTCCCCGCCGAGCAACTTCACAATCTTCAGGTGGGGAAGGAACTCCGCCAACTCGGCGAAGAACGCGTCGTCGTAGACGACTGGTAGCGGCGAGCGACCTTCGCGGTGGGTGCGAATGGAGGAGGACCAATCGCCGTTGCACATCACGCACTGCAGGTTGCAGGCGTTGGAAAGTGAGAGTTCGAGCTGCTGGGGCCACTCGGGCCCACCGGACGGGATCGAAAGGTGATCGAAGGATCTGGCGTAGACGAGCGACTCGTTCTCTTCCGCCATTTGCCAGCGGCAGAACTGACAGCCCAGGGAGAGATCGGATCGGGTCAAGGCTTCACGCAGCGCCCCGGTCCTCGCCCCCTCCCAAATCTCTCGCAGCGAGCTCGCCGTGATGTTTCCGAGTGGGTACTCGGCGTTCTGGCAACAGGCGCGCACGTCACCCATCTGGTCGAGGTAGAGCGATGTCGACGGAGCGTTGCAGAATGTGTTCCGTCCGGAACCTGACGACGGCGACTGTGACCGACGAATCGGGTCTGGAGATGCACCATCTGAAGTCGACTCGGACAGCACCCGCTGCTTGGACCTGAGAACTACCCGCTGGACCGAGGTACGGAGGCGCCCACGGTTGACCTTGTAGATACCCGGCTCATCGGTTGGCATAACTGTCACCGCTCCCGGTCGTTGGCCAGCCAAAAGTATCGCACTGTCCGCCCCATTTACCCTCCGGACATTCCGGGCTGAGGGTCCTGTCGGCCATACCAGGCCTGGACCTTGGGCTTGAGTGTCAGCCACATCGCCTCGGCAATCAGTCTGGCGCCCTCCTCGTTGGTGTGGACGTTGTCGAGGTAGACGTCGAGGTGATCGTCCAGCGCATCAGCAAGTGAGACCGTTGGCGCACCTACATTCTCCGCTGCCCAGTCCGACTCGGGGGCTTCCAGATTCTGAGGCTGCCAGTAGTAGGAGTCAACGACGCCATACTCACTACTGAGACTTTGAGTGAGATGACGACCACGCTGGTAGACGTCGACCCCACGTCTGCCGTAACCATTCGGGTTCTTGTAAGCGACAGCTGCCGAGTCCTTGGCCGGTGGAGCACTGTCGCCCCGGACCTTCGCAATCGCTCGCAGAACCACGCTGCGCGAAGACCACCAACTGAAGATCGAACTCTTGAGTTCTGCCGAACTGACCCGCCCGCCCCCCGCCAGACGTTCCGCGTACTGACCTACGTCGTAATGGGTGGGCACCCCCACCACGGGGCCTGTCTGGACGGTCATGTCATTGGCTCCGTCATAGAAGACACTCAGGTCAAAGTGGTTCTTACCCTCGGCGAGAAGTTGCTCATACAAGGTCATCTCCTGCCACATGACCCACCCCCGCTGACCGAAATTACGCACACGAACCGGTAGGCCGTCCGACTCGGCGAGCCGAGCCACGTATGACGCGATGGTGAACTGGTCGCGCTGGCCCTCGCCGAACATTGCCGATCCACCGAGGAACGCTATGACCGGCATCAGCGACGTATCACCTTCGGGCTGATAACTCAGGCGTTCCCAGCCCTCGATGTTCAGGTACCTCCCCTTGAACGGGAGTGGCCTCAGAAGAGTGAAGGGCCAATACGCCGAGCCAACCGACTGGAACTCCTGGAAGTAGTCGTGGGACCAGGGATACCTGGACATGGCGGTGCCGTCTTCCCTGGCGTCAGGTGGATGTGGGCTCACACCGTTGGGGGCACGGTCGGTATCGAATTCGGATTCGCCGATTCGGATCGCGCCTGCCACCGATCTCTCACCCGAGTTGGTCAGATGATTCCAAACGATGCCTGTGCCCAAATCCCCGACCAACAGGATCACGACCACACCCAGCGCAGCGGCCAAACTCATCACGGGCCTAGCTGGATGGACCACCACCTCTTCGGAGAACGTACGCGATGGCTTGTCGCCCGGTTCGCCTGTCTCAACCCAGCCCACGGTTGATGCAGAGCCCAAGCGACGACCGATCATGACTCGATTCCAGAGCCAGATCGGTAGGACGAGGAACAACCCGACGATCCAGGCGAGGATCCCGGACAGCAGGTTCACGATCCAGGCGGTCATTTTTGTGACGGGACCCGAGAAATCGAGACCGATGACCACAAGTCCCACTACGGCGAAGGCGCCCAGCATCATGACAAGATCGCGGGTGCCGCTTCCCTTCGCCACCAGATAGATGCCGAGAATCATTGGAATGACTGCGGGAACAAACCTGCGCCAGTTGGTCACTGGAACTCTCCGGCCGATCGGCTCATAGGTAGGGTCAACCTATCGCCAGAAACAGTTTTGTGGTCGCGAACGGGCCGGAGATAGCTACCTGGTTGGAGTGCCCCGGTGGTCGATCACTACTCGGAGATCAGAGCAACGCGGCGTCCCGGTCGGAGACCGAGGCGCTCGACCAGCACTGCGACCTCTGGAGACGTCAACGCCGCAAGTTCCGCGCCCCAGTTGTACCGCCAGTCGTAACGGTGTCTTTCTGGATCGCGCTCCAAGCCAGGATGGACATTCAGTTCGGCGCTGCGTACCGC
>JBATWQ010000286.1:0-1728 GCA_049672765.1 Microthrixaceae bacterium
CCCCCGTCGCGCCACCCCCGCCACCGCCTACCAGAGCCGCCCCAAAGCCACCCCCAGCAAATCGGGCGCCGACGCCGACCTGCGCGTCCGCCGCGACCGAATCGACCTATCCGGCTCAGTCACGCTCCGTCACGACGGCCGCCTCCACCACATCGGCGTCGGCAGGGCCTACGCCCGAACCCACGTCCTCCTGCTCATCGCCGACCTCGACATCCGCATCATCGACGCCGCCACCGGCGAGCTCCTCCGCCACCTCACCCTCGACCCCACCAAGGACTACCAAGGCACCGGTCGACCCCCCGGGCCACCACCCAGAAAACCGAAACTCCCCGAACCCTGAGCGTTCGGGGAGTTTCCGATCTCTCGCGAGATCACATGGTGGCGGGGGCACTGCGCGGACCGGGCACCGTCGACTTCGTGGGACAGCATTGCCGCAGGTAGCAGGGCCTGCACACCCCACGTGCACACCCCGGTACACACCCCCTCGAGTTCGGCGGCCAGGGGCCGCTTCCGCGATTGCCACCGGCTCCAGCGGGCGGTCATCCGCGATTGCCACCGGCATCGGCGGGCACGCTGCTGCCCCTCCACAGGAGCCCGGGTGATGCAGTCCTCCACGCTTCGCACTGTACGCTATACCAAACACTCACCGCCCGAGTCGCTCAGTCCAACGAGCTCTACCAGTCCATGTTGGCTGCCTGATCCACCTGGTAGCCCATGTAGTCGAGGTGGCCATCGAGATCGCCTTCGTCGACAGCGTCCCGAAGCCTCTGACGGCTGCGAGCATCGAACCAGACCGGCAGACCTGACCTGCCGTAGGTGAACGCGTGCGTCAGCGGTCCGGTCTCCATCCATGCGAGAACCCGATCGACTGCATCCCATCCCGGGGTGCTGCGGGTGCGGATACCGACGCCGGCCATCAGGTCTAGGTCTGCTGGGACTTGGGGCCGGAAGGTGTACTCGGGTGCGTTCATGCCTGCGTTGACGCCGGTCGAGACTGCTCCGTAGCCGGGCAGGTGTACCTGGATGTTCGTGACGTTGCGGTCGACACCGCCGTGCGCAGCGGGGTTTCTGTTGCCGTCGGCGAGGGTCTTGAGGATGTCGTAGATCGCCTTGTTCTCCTTGGACTTCACGCCTACGACTCTCCGGTACTTGTCGCCCCAGTTCAGACGGAGGAAGTCGCTGAAGGACTCCTTGCCAGGATCGAAGTCGCCGAACGCAAAGCCGATGACGAGGAGGTGCTCGAGCAAGCTGAAGAGGGCGAACAACGCAGCGACCGCCTCGTACTCAGAGTTCTGGGCGATGGCGTGCGCTGGAAACCTGACCGACGCGCCGTTCCTGTGCTGCTTCCGAATCGGTTTGGCCTGTCGGGCGCTTTCTGCGGTGGCGTCGGAGGACGAGCGGAGGTGCTCGAACATGCCGAGGAAGTACTGGAACTTGTTCGGGACCGTGAAGTCGCCTCGGAGGATGGTCGCCTCGATGAGCGGGGAAATCAGGTCTCGGCTCACCACGGGGACTGCTTTGCCCAACCGACGGAGGCAGTCAGCCATGAGGTTTTCGGCGGCGACCTCGTCGTCGACGTTGTACACCCAGGCCCGCATTCCGAACTTGGAGAACCGGAACCAGATCAGGGAACCGCCGAACACGATCGGTGCCTCCCAGGCGACCTTCTCTGCTCGACCGAGGTCCTTGCCGCCGATGACATCGACGATGAAGAACCGCATGGCCCAC
>JBATWQ010000287.1:0-5419 GCA_049672765.1 Microthrixaceae bacterium
GTGTAATAGGTCCGCGAGAGCAGCTCGTCGGGGCGATAGGTCTGGTCGACCCAGCCATTGGGGTAATCGTGGGGATACCGGTACCCCTTGCCATGACCGAGTTTTGCGGCACCCTGGTAGTGGGCGTCACGGAGATGGGCCGGCACCTCGCCCACCGGACCGTTGCGGACATCGCCAGAAGCTCGCTCCAGCGCCACGTACGCCGAGTTGGATTTGGGCGCCAGAGCCAGATGCACGGTCGCCTGGGCGAGATTGATGCGCGCCTCTGGCAGGCCGACGAACTCGACCGCCTGGGCCGCTGCGTTGGCGACGACTATCGCCAACGGGTCAGCCATTCCGATGTCCTCCGACGCCGATATGACCAGACGTCGGGCGATGAATCGGGCATCCTCGCCTGCTTCGAGCATTCTGGCCAGCCAGTGAAGAGCAGCGTCGGGGTCTGAACCTCGGATGGACTTGATGAATGCCGAAACCACGTCGTAGTGGTCGTCGCGGCCGTAGCGAATCGCCGATGCGCCCAGGGCATCCTCGGCGTCGGAGAGTTGCACGTGGATCTTTGGTGCGGTCGACGATCCCTCCCCCCGTTCAATTCCGTCCCGCGCGGTTGCGAGTGCAAGGGCTACTTCCAAGGAGGTCAGCAGGTGTCGCCCATCGCCCCCGGACCGACCCACCAGGTGTTCGAGGGCCTCCTCATCTGCGGTCGCTCCTTCGATCGTTAGGCCGCGGTGCGCGAGCTCGAGCAGTGCATCGGAGTCGAGCCCGTTGAGGCGGAAGAGAGTCGAGCGACTGAGCAGCGGTGGGTTCACCTCGAAGTAGGGATTCTCGGTCGTTGCTCCGACAAGGATCACGAGGCCGGTCTCGACCGAGGGCAGCAGTGCATCCTGTTGGGACTTCGTGAACCGGTGGATCTCATCGAGGAAGAGGATCGTTCCTCGACCTGTTGAACCAAGCCTCTGCTGGGCGGTTGCAGTCACCTCCCGGATGTCCTTGACGGTGGCGGTGACCGCGGAAAGGTGGACGAACGCCTTCGATGACGCTCCGGCAACGAGTCGTGCGATCGTGGTTTTACCGGTCCCCGGAGGTCCCCACAGGATCACCGAACTGAGCCTGTCCGCGTCGACCAGCGCGCGAAGTGGTCGTCCCTTGCCCAGCAATTGCTGCTGCCCGACCACCTCGTCGAGGTTGCGGGGGCGAAGTCGATCCGCCAACGGTCCACTGGCCGCAATCAGTTCCTCGGCAGCGGCGCTGAACAGGTCAGCCACTTCTATCTCCACCAGCGCCAGAGGGCTCCCCTGCGGCATCAACGCCGGCCGAACCTGCGTCGCTCGAAGGGCTCGGGCCATGGGCTGAAGCCGTCGGACTGGGGTCGGCGGGCTTGACTGTCTTGCGACCCCAGACAGACCTGGCGGCCGCGCTGACCACAGCATTGGCCGCGTCATTTCCAGACTTCGAGTCGTCAGCAGCGAGGTCATCAGCATCGGACTCGCCGAGTGCCAGCAACTCCTTCCGGAGCATCCCGAGCAGCGAGATGACGCTGAACTCCCGGACCTGCTGGCGTCGTCCCGGCAGTTTGAGGACCGCAGTGCGTTCCACTCCCCCGTCGAATGGGTCACCAATCGCCACCGCCAGGCAGACGGTTCCGGGCGGATGACCTTCGGCGGATTCGGGTCCGGCTACTCCGGTGGCTGAAATTCCCACGTCGGTTCGCAGCACTTCACGGGCTCCGTTGGCCATCGCCAGCGCCGCTTCAGCGGTGATTACTGGTCCTTCGGGGACGTCCAGCAGGTCGAACTTCACATCCGACGCGTACGAAACGATCGACCCCCGGAAGACCTCGCTCGCTCCCGGGACATCGCAGATCCTCGCCCCGATCAAACCGCCGGTGAGCGACTCGGCGACGCCGAGGGTCAGACCCCGGCGCGACAGCTCTGCCAGCACCGATGACTCCATCGTCTCGTCGTCGACACCAAAGATCAGGTCCCCCAGAACCGCACGAACCTCGGCCTCCTCAGCCGCGAGCAACTTCTCGACCTCGTCGTGGTCCTTGCCGCTGGCGGTGATCCGCACCTTCAGGCCCTCGACCCCTGAGGCCAGGAACGCGAGGGTCGGGTTGCCGATCGCGTCGAGGGCCTCGATGCGCTGGGCAAGGCTCTCACCGAGGCCGGATTCGGACATCCCCCAGCTGCGTAGGGTGCGACTCTCGATGACCTTGCCCGAGCCCGACATGGCCCGCAGTTCGGGAAGTACCGTTCCGGTCATCATCTCTTTCATCTCCCACGGGACACCGGGGAGCGCATAGATGATCTTTTTGGAACTGCCTGGCCTGGAACCGCCTGACCTGGAACCGCCCTTGGCCGGCGATTCACCCTGGGCCGGCCATTCGACTTCGCAGCGAAGGCCGGGGGCGGTGCCGGGCATTTCCCGGATGAACGCCGAGCCTTCCGGCCGGTAGGCCTGGCGCAGGTTGCTGGCCGGCATCTCACGATTGCGCCCGCCGAACATCGCCCTGATCCGGTCGGCCATCTCTTCGTCGAATTCCAGGGGAACTCCGACTACAGCCGCAATTGCCTCACGGGTCACATCATCCTGCGTGGGTCCGAGACCTCCGCTACAGATCACCGAATCGCTGCGGTCGAGTGCGATCCGCAGCGCCGAAACCATTCGGTCGAGGTTGTCGCCGACCTTCGACTGGAAGAAACAGTCGACTCCGTTGATGGCAAGTTGCTCGCCGATCCACGCCGAGTTCGTGTCGACGATCTGACCCAAGAGCAGTTCGGTGCCGATCGACAAGACTTCTGTACCCATTGCCGGAACGCTAGTGCTGCACCCCTGGCCGTGTTTGCGCGTTGCTGCGGGCCCAAGCCAGATCGGGCCGGTTCACAGCCTTCAAGGTAGTTGAGATTGAAGATGTTATGATGCACATATGCGCACCACAGTGACAATTCGCGACGAACTCTACGACGCGATTCGTCGGAGGGCCTTCGAGGAACGGCGGACTCTTGGCGACATCGTCAACGAACTCATAGCAGCAGGCTTGGACACTTCGGCAAGCAGCCGAACGCGAACGCTCGGTGCCTTCACCGGTCAGATCAAGATCGCTGACGATTTCGATGACGAACTGAACGACTTCACTGACTCAATCAATGAGTCCATCGAACTGTGACGGAACTTTTGCTGGATACTCATGTGCTTCTCTGGGCGAACGCATCGCCGGGGCGCCTGGGCCGACTCACCTCAGAGGAGTTGGTTAACTCCACCTCCAACCTATTCGTATCGGCCGTTTCGGTGGCAGAGATGGCCATCAAGCGGTCGATCGGCAAACTCGAAATGTCGATGTCAATAGCGGACCTGTTGGTACCACTAGGTGCTTCCGAGCTCTCACTAACTGCAGGCCATGCTTCATCGGTCGAACGGCTTCCATTGCTCCACCGGGATCCGTTCGATCGACTTCTAGCAGCCCAAGCTCTGAGCGAGGACCTAGTGCTTGTCACAGCCGATGAACGTCTGCTTTCGTACCCGATTGCCACATTCGACGCTCGGACCTGAGGCATCTCCGACCGAAAGAAGTCGAAACGCACGAAATCGTCACTGGCCGAGTCGGTAACAGGTCCTCAGTCGCGCGACATCGTGGAGGTGGCTCGCGACCCGGCGGTTACGTACTGGGCGCCGCTGATCCAAGCAACAGCAACTGCCAGCCACAGGAACGAGTCGGCCAATTCGGGAATGTCGGTGGTCGCCGGAAGGACGAACCAGCCCACCGCCCCGAACTGCAGAAACGTCTTGAGCTTGGCAATTTTCGACGCCTGAACGGCCAACCCCCGCCTGCTCCAGAAGTAGCGGAAGACCGAGATGAGCGCCTCGCGAAGCGTGATGAGTGCCACTGGTACCCACCAGAATCGGCCGGCAATGACGACCGCCCATAGACCTCCGAGGGCCAGGACCTTGTCTGCCAACGGATCCAGGAAGGCTCCGGATCGAGTCGTCCCATGCTTCCGGGCGAGGTAACCGTCCAGGCTGTCGGTCGTCGTGAGGACGAACCATAGAAGGACCAGGAGCCACGAGGACTCCTTGTCGAGAATCATTGCAAACGCAAGCGGCGCCAGTAGGAGGCGGGCGATTGTGACTGCGTTGGCTGGAGTGAGAATTGCGCCGGGACCGAACGTCCTCCGCGAATCCAGATCAGTCACCGCCGCTCGATTCGACACGATCGACCCCGGCGTTCATCCCGGCCACCCAGGTCCCAGCTTCAGACCTTCCGTTGCTTCGGTGTCGGCCGCATTGGCCGCTGCCAGCGTGGTGACTCCCGAATCGGCAACGGCCTCGGCGAACAGGTCGGGTCCCTCGGCGCCTGTGATGAGCACCTCGTGGAACTGCCCGACCCGAAGCTCGGTCGGCACGTTGATGATGCCGTCGATCTCGGGTGCCTCACGGTGCGACCTGGCGACTCCGGGTGTATCGACCAGAACTCTGGTCCGGGTGCCGATCAACTCGTCTCGGCGGCGAGCGGTGATCTCGTCCTGCATCTCTCGCAGCTCGGCGAGACGGTCTGACATGAGAGCAGGATCGACCTGACCATCCAGGTCTGCCGCGTAGGTGCCGGCCTCCTGGGAATACGAGAAGAATCCGCACCAATCGAGCTGCGCTGCTTCGACGAACTCGAGCAGTTCGTCGTGGTCGGCCTCGGTCTCACCCGGATATCCGACGATGAAGTTGGAGCGGAATGTGGCATCCGGGCGCATCTTACGGATCCGCTCGATCCGCTCCAGGTACTTCTCGCCGTTACCCCAGCGCCGCATCCGCCGGACTAGCGGGGCCGAGACGTGCTGGAGCGACAAGTCGAAATACGGGACCGGTCCCCCGGCCATCAGTCCGATCAGATCGTCTGTCAGCTCCGATGGATACAGGTACAGGAGCCTGACCCATTCGACCCGCCCGGCAACGGCCTCGACCAGCTTGACTATCGATTTCTGTCCGACGCCCTGGTCACGCCCGTAGGCCGCCAGATCCTGTGCGATCAACACGATCTCGTTAACGTCGAGCTGATTGACCTCGTCCAGTATCGACTCGACACTGCGGGATCGCTGCGGGCCCCGGAACGACGGGATGGCACAGAACCCACACGCCTTGTCGCACCCCTCGGCAACCTTCACATACGCCCACGGGAGTAGCGATGCGGGCCGCGCCATGTTGAGAAGGTCCATGGCCGGCATGGCCGAGATGTCGATCTGGAAGGCAACCGACTTGGGCTTCTTGCCGATCGTGACCGGGACCCCGAAACCGACCACCTGGTCGACCTCGGGTAGCGCCGCGGCGAGTTCGTCACCGTAGCGTTCGGCCATGCACCCGGTCACAACTAGCCGTGACTGCCCGGAGCGGGTCTCATCCAGGGCGAGGATCGTAGCGACGCTCTCCTCCCGGG
>JBATWQ010000288.1:0-6066 GCA_049672765.1 Microthrixaceae bacterium
AGCGGTAGTTGTCAGCCTTGTACGGGCCTTCGACCGGAACACCGAGGTAGTCCGACTGTTCGGTCGTGAGCTTGGTAAGCCTGACGCCCAGTGCGTCGAGGTGGAAGCGGGCCACCATCTCGTCGAGCTGCTTGGGCAGGACGTACACGCCGAGGGGATAATCCTGGAGCTTGGTGAACAGCTCGATCTGCGCCAGCACCTGGTTGGCGAACGAGCAGCTCATGACGAAGCTCGGGTGACCGGTTGCGCAACCCAGGTTGAGCAGGCGACCCTCGGCCAGGACGATGATCGAGTGACCATCCGGGAATACGAATTCATCGACCTGGGGCTTGATCTGGACACGCTGGATGTCGCTCTGGCGGTAGAGGCCGGCCATGTCGATCTCGTTGTCGAAGTGTCCGATGTTGCCGACAATTGCGTTGTGCTTCATCCGCGCCATGTGTTCGGCGGTGATGATGTCCTTGTTGCCGGTCGTCGTGATGAAGATGTCGGCGGTGTCGATGACGTCTTCGAGGCGGACGACCTGGTAACCCTCCATCGCAGCCTGCAGGGCGCAGATGGGATCGATCTCGGTGATGACAACCCGTGCGCCCTGGCCACGCAGCGACTGGGCGGAACCCTTGCCGACATCGCCGAAGCCGCAGACAACAGCGGTCTTGCCGCCGATCATCACGTCGGTAGCACGGTTGATCCCGTCGACCAGTGAGTGGCGACAGCCGTAGAGATTGTCGAACTTGGATTTGGTGGTGGAGTCGTTGACGTTGATGGCAGGGAACCTCAGCTCACCGGCCTCGAGCATCTGGTACAGACGGTGGACGCCGGTCGTGGTCTCTTCGGTGACTCCGAGAATTCCCTGGCTGACGTTGGTCCAGCGCTGGTTGTCCTCGGTCAGGGTGCGACGCAGGGTTGCGAGCACCACGCCCCACTCCTCGGAGTCGTCGTCGTTGTCGGCCGGAACCGCTCCGGCGGCTTCGAATTCGGCCCCCTTGTGGACCAGCATCGTGGCGTCGCCACCATCATCGAGGATCATGTTGGGTCCACCCGATTCGGTGTCCCAGCTCAGGACCTGCTCGGTGCACCACCAGTACTCTTCGAGGGTCTCGCCCTTCCAGGCGAACACCGGAACGCCGGCAGGGTCGGCGACGGTGCCTTCGGGGCCGACGGCAACTGCCGCTGCCGCCTCGTCCTGGGTCGAGAAGATGTTGCAACTGCACCAGCGGACCTCGGCGCCGAGCGCCGTGAGGGTCTCGATGAGAACAGCCGTCTGCACGGTCATGTGCAGCGAACCCGTGATCTTTGCTCCAGCGAGCGGCTGGGAATCGGTGTACTCGGCCCGGATAGCCATGAGTCCGGGCATCTCTACCTCGGCGAGCTGGATCTGCTTGCGGCCCAGCGGAGCCAGGCTCAGGTCGGCGACCTTGAAATCGGTGAAAGACATATTTCCTCCAGAGCGGAGCGGAATCTGAAAACCGCGTACGCGCTCAATCGAAGCAACGGATGAATTTGCTTCGGGCTGGGGTCGTCTGACTCCGGGTACATGCAGCCCTGGGCAGAGTTACAGGCTAGCGCGACACCACTAAAGGCGAAGTTGAGCCTTCAGCTCGTCCAGGATCGGAACCGGCCCCGGATCGATGCCCTCGGCGAACGCCATGTACAGCGAGACGAAGTCGCCGAAGAGGATCAAGTCGAAAATCTGGGCCAGGCGCCCCCGACCGGAAGCGGCCACCGTGTGCACTCCGGCAACGATCTCTTCAGAAATCTCAGCGACCAGTTCGAGACCACGAACAACGCTTGGATGTTCGAAGTCGTGTCGAAGTTGGATCAACGAGAAGACCTGCCGGGTCATGTCTCCGTGCTGACCCCAACCGCAGACCTCGTTGTGGGTCAACTCGGGCATGACGTTCATGAAGGCAGCGACCTTCGGGTTTTCGTTGAACTGCGACTTCCAGCGCACCGCAGCAGCGGTTCCGAGGTCTCCCCCGCCGTAGACGATCGGCAGCGTCCGCCCGATCCTGCGTGCCAACGTCTGCGCCGGATTTCCTTCGGCGGAAAGCTCCTCCCGACGCCTTTCCAACTGGACGATCGCCGCATCGATGTGGCCGGTGAGCGGCTCGCAGAGCCCCAGGGCTTCGAGAGTCAACAACACAGGCAGGCTCATCGCAGCAACGGCACACCGCGGCGCCGGAATAGAACCGTCGACCTGCCAGAAGGCTGATCCCGAATCCTTCGCGATTTCGGCTAGTTCGCCGCCGGATGAAACGACCACAACTCTGGCGCCCGCGTCGAGTGCAGCCCGGGTGACCTCGGTTGTCTCCGAGGTGTCTCCCGAGAACGAGATCGAAATGACCAGCGTGTCCGGACCGACGAAGGCCGGGCACTCATAGGACTTGTGGACGATCATCGGCACATTGCAGGTTGGCCCGGCGACAGCGAGCGTGATGTCGCCCGCCACTCCGCTGCCGCCCATGCCGACCAGCAGAACGGCAGATATTCCTTCGCCTGGCGGGAGCGGGCCGAGCGGCTCGGCCCGAGCCGCCGAGCGGCACTGCTCGGGGAGACCTCGCACCGCTGCGAATATTTCGAGTGAATCAGTCATTCAGTCCTCGAAGGTTGGCGAGATCTCCTCGTCAGCCGCCTTCTTGGTGAGGCGCTTCGCCTCGGCGGCGGTCACATCCGTTGCCTCGGTGATCAGCATGACGGGGATTCCGTCGCGAACCGGGTAGGTCCGCTTGAGACGTGGGTTGAACAGCACGTTCTCGTCCGCGAAATAGAGGAGGGATCCCTTGTCCTCGGGGCAGGCGAGAATCTCCAGGAGTCGGGGGTCGAGTACTTGTGCTGAGCTCATCTGTTCACCTCGTAGGTCTGTGCGTTGCGAATGTTCTGCGTTGCGAAAGTTCGTGTGTGGGTCGCTGTGCGAAGGTCCGGATCGCTCAGCCTGCCAGCACCGCTTGGACCTCTGCCACCCTGGCATCACATGATGCGCGGTCGGCGGCCTCGAGGTTCAGCCGGAGAAGCGGCTCGGTGTTGGATGCCCTGAGGTTGAACCACCAGTCGCCGAAGTCCACGGTAAGTCCGTCCATGCGGTCCTGGTTTGAACCGGCATAGTGCTCGGCCACCTTCTCGATCATTGCTGCGGGATCGTCGACCTTGGTGTTTATCTCGCCCGAATCTGCGTAGCGCTCGAACGGGGCGCGCAACTCGGACAGCGATTTACCCGAGACCGACAGCTGTTCGAGGACCACCAACGCCGCGATGATTCCGGAGTCGGCCCGATAGTTGTCGCGGAAGTAGTAGTGCGCCGAGTGTTCGCCACCGAAAATCGCGCCGGACTCTGCCATGACCTCTTTGATGAACGAGTGCCCGACCCTGGTGCGGATCGGGGTGCCACCGTGCTCGCGGACCACCTCGGCGACGGTCTTGGAACAGATCAGATTGTGGATCACAGATTCGCCCGGATGCTTGTCGAGGATCCCGGCAGCGATGATCGCCGTCGTGGTCGAACCGGACAGTCCAACTCCCTTTTCGTCGACAAGGAAGACTCGGTCGGCGTCGCCGTCGAAAGCGAGTCCGATGTCGGCGCCCACCTCGACGACGCGTGCCCGAAGGTCCGCAGTGTTCTCTGGCTGGATCGGATCGGCTGGATGGTTGGGGAAGGTCCCGTCGAGTTCGCCGTACATGATCTCGACCTCGAACGGGAGTGCGTCGAACACGGCCGGCACGATCAGCCCGCCCATTCCGTTGGCGGTGTCCGCCACGATCCGCAACGGCCTGAGGTTGCTTGTATCGACAAACGAATGGACGTGGGCAGCGAAAGCATCGAGCAGGTCCTGCGAGCTCGATGTTCCGGTGGCTTCTGCGTCGGTGACCGCACCCGCAATCGACTGCTCTGCCGTGGCCCGAATGGTCGACAGACCGGAGTCCTCGCCGACGGGTCGTGCGCCCGCCCGGCAGAACTTGATGCCGTTGTACTGCGCCGGGTTGTGCGAGGCGGTGAACATGGCGCCGGGCGCGTTCAACGAGCCCGAGGCGAAGTAGAGGAGGTCGGTCGAAGCAAGCCCCAGATCGACGACATCGATCCCCTGGGAGCGGACTCCCTCTGAGAACGCTGCCACGAGCGATTCACCGCTGGGGCGCATGTCCCGTGCAACCAGGACCCGCTCGACGGGCTCCTTGGGGTCGAACTCCCTGACGAATTTGGCGAAACCGACACCGATCGCCCGAGCCTTGGTGGGATCGAACTGCTCGGGGACGACCCCTCGGATGTCGTAGGCCTTGAAGATCGCGTCGAGGTCACTCACGGGAGGCAACTCTAGTCGGGACCGCTCGGTGGTCCCGTGGGTCGGAGTTGACCGCTCAGCGGTCGTTGTCCGTGACGGTTGGCAGAGCCTCATCGGCTCTGAGTTCGTAGTGTCCGACCCGGGCATTGGTCCGAATCCGGAACAGGTCCCGGATGAGCTTTGAAGCATCGCTGATCACCCGCACAGTTGACCGCTCGGAGTTGACCACCTCGACGGGGACCTCGAGCAGGGCAAGCTGATATCGCTCCACCAATGCAAAGATCTCGACGTCGAAGGCAAACCCGTCGATCCTTGAGTGAGAAAAGATCAGCCGGGCAGCGTCGGATCGCATGGCCTTGAGCCCGCACTGGGTGTCGCGATAGCGGCCCAACAGGACGTATTCGGTCAGCACGTTTATGACCCGTCCGCCGAGCTCACGAAGCCTGCCCGCGCGCACGACGGTTCTGGCGTCGACGTGGCGGCGGCTTCCGACGACCACGTCCCAGCCCTGCTCGACGCCTTCGAGCAGCGACAGGATCTGCTCCGGGCTGTAGGAGAGGTCGGCGTCGGTGAACGCAACGGTCCGGCCCGTCGCGACAAGCATCCCGGAACGGACCGCTGCGCCCTTGCCCAGATTCTCCGGCTGGGTGATCACCCTGTCCGCACCGCCCGCGGTCGCTGCGGCAGAGGTTCTGTCGGTCGACCCGTCGTCGACCACCACGACCTCGAGACCTCCGTCGGCGGCCACCCCGGACAGGGCGCCTCGGATTGCAGCGATGGTCGACGCGATCCTGTCCTCTTCCATGAAGGCCGGAATGACCACACTCAGGCGCCGCTCCCCCGGCGCCCGTGGGCGCTCGACGGGCCGGGCCTGGTTCTCACGAACCACCAGGAACATCGAGTTCCTGTAGAGGAGAACCCTCACGGTGAACGCGGCACCAAGCGATACCGCCTTCATCGCCAACAGCGGCAGGGGCCCCGCCGGGTCGAGGCCAAGATCCAGAAGCGATATGACGCCCACATCAACCGCCAACGCAAGCCCGGCAGTGCTGATATAGGGCCCGACGTGGCGGAACCACCTACGGGACGGGTCCGCTGGTTGGGTGATCAGGCCGTGAAGCAGCCAGGAAACGCAGGTTGCGACGAGCACCGCCACCAGGTCTGCGCTCCAGACCGGCCAACCCTGGCCCTGCCGGAGTAGGAGCAGCAGCACGACGTCGACAGCGGTGGCAATAAATCCGACGAGCGTGAACCGACGCAGGAGGTCCATCTTGTCGGCCGCTATCGGGAAGTCAGGGGCTCGGCACCCGTGTACGCCACGTCCATTTCTGGACCTGCCCCGTCCTGGTCGGGGTCATGTGGCTCGGGTCCTACCGAATCAGGGTCGCTGGGTGCTGGCGGATCTTCCAGCTCGCGCCGGTGGTCCCAAATGGCCAGTCCGATCACCGCGACGACACCCACCGCCGTCATGAGCCAGCCGAGCAACTCGACACTCGAGTACCGGTAGTTCAGCTCCACGTGATTGGAGGTCGGAACAACCACCATGAAGTTGGGGGTCACCCGGTAGGGCCCGGTTGCGCCCTTGACCTGCCAGTTGGGGAAGTAGGAAACCTTGACCAGAACAGGTACGCCGACCTTGTCTACGTCGAAGGACACCGAGTCAGAAGTGATCTTCAGGTCGGTGACCTTGACCTCTGGATTGGGCCGACGGGTCTGTTCGAGGTCAGACGCTTTTGCGACTGTGGTCCTGGGCCAGTTCGACGGACCGGAACTGGCCAGAAAGATGTCC
>JBATWQ010000289.1:0-8059 GCA_049672765.1 Microthrixaceae bacterium
GAGCAGCTCCTCGGCGCGCTCCACTGCGTGCGCAGGTGGTACATCGATCCACGCCATGTCCGACGGATCCCAGACACCCCATGATCTGAGCTGTAGGACAAGCGCTGCCAGGTCGCTGCGGAGGATCTCGGGCTGATCGGCGGCGGGCCTGTGTCGGTTGTCGTTCTCTGACCAAAGCCGGTACGAGATACCAGGTGCGGTTCGTCCTGCCCGCCCCCGACGCTGGTCCGCGCCGGCGCGGCTGACAGGTCCGGTCACCAGGCCGGGTAGGCCGTTGTTGGGGTCGACGCTGATTGTCCGTCGACGCCCCGAGTCGATGACGACGCGCACCCCGTCGACCGTTATGGACGTCTCGGCAAGCGAGGTCGACAGCACCACGCGGCGGTTTCCCGCTGGGTCGGCGGAGATTGCGCGCTCCTGGTCCTCGACGCTCAGCGAACCGTGGAGCTCGACGATCTGTACCCCTGTGGTCCGCAGGTCGTCAGCTCCGGAGGTGCCGCCCATACCACGTGCCTCCAGGGCCCGTCGGGTCCGTCCAATCTCGGGCCGGCCGGGGAGGAACACCAGGATGTCTCCGTGGTCGGTGCGCAGCGATTCGAGCACCACTTCGCAGACCCGCTCGTGCAGGGGAGTGTGGATGGAACCCTGGCGGTACCGGGTCTCGATGGGAAACATCGGGGACTCGGCACGAATCACGGGGGCGCCGATCAGCGCTGCGACCGGCTCGGCCTCGAGGGTGGCCGACATCACGAGCATCCGCAGGTCGGGTCTCAGCGCAGCCCGGGTGTCGAGCAGCAGAGCGAGTGACAGATCCGAATCGAGTGAGCGCTCGTGGAACTCATCCAGCAGAACTGCGCCTACACCCTCGAGTGACGGGTCGTGCTGGAGTCGCCGAAGAAACAGGCCCTCGGTCACGACCTCGACCCGGGTCTTCGCCGAGCGCTGTGACGAGCCGCGCACCGAGTAGCCGTAGGTCTCGCCGACCCGCTCACCGTGTGTCGCCGCCATCCTCGACGCAGCGACCCGGGCTGCGAGGCGGCGAGGTTCCAGCACGAAGATCTTTTGCCGGCCCAGCCAGGGTTCGTCCAGCAACTCCGGGGGAACACCTGTGGTCTTGCCGGTACCCGGCGGTGCGATCAGCACCGCTGCTCCCGGTCCGGAGAGGGCGGAACGGATCTCGTCGATGGCATCGAGTAGCGGTAGTGGGTCCGTCATCGCTTCCAGTCTGTCGCCCCGGGCGAGTTCGACAAGACTCCGTCCTCACCGGTGTTCGGCCCGGGCCTGCAGGTCCGGGGGCCCACTCCTCCTCCAGGGGAACATCGGGCCTGGCGACGCTCAGGCCTGCGGGTCCGGGGAGCCCACAGGGCTGGGCGAAGCTCCGCCGCCCGACGTGAGCGGCCTATCTTGGAAGGCGATGTTCCCACGTCGACACATTGCGACACCAAGGAGTGCGGCTCTGTCGCTGCTGGTTTCGCTCCTGATCCCCCTGTTGTTGGTCGGATGCTCGGGCGATTCCGAGGTGAAGGTTCCCGAGGCCAAGGTCGGGACGGTCGTCAAGCTCGACTCCCAGCAGGGCCGGGCTCTTCTGAAGTCGGGGCGTCACGCGCTGCTGATCGACACCAGGACGGTGCCCGAATACATCCGAGGTCACCTGGTCGGGGCGCAGAACGTTGACATGGCCAACAACGATGCGTGGGATTTTCGGGTCGCCGAGTTCGACCGGGGTCGACCGACCGTCGTCTACTGCCGCGATGACGCGTGCAGCCGTGAGGCCGCCGACAGGCTCGTCGCTGCCGGATTACGTCATGTCTACGATCTGGGCAATCCCGACGACTGGGATCACAAATACCTGCCGATCGAGGGTCGTCGTTCCGACGACTGAGCAGTCACCGCCCGGCACTGGCCAGTCCGCGCCTCGGCGCTGCTCAGTCAGGGTCAGTAGGCTCAGTGCCGTTCAGTCCGGTCAGCACTGAGCAGTTACTGCCGCAGGTCCTGGCCGCTTCGTAGAACTCCACCGGCCAACTCGCCGGAATGCTCACCGTTCTCCAGTGAGACCTTGCCGTTGACGATGGTCCAGTCATAGCCGTCGGCCCGCTGTGTCCAACGGCCGGCACCACCGGGCAGGTCGTGGGCGAACTCGGGCATCTGTAGCGCCAGGCGATCCAGGTCGATCACGTTCAGGTCGGCGAAGGCCCCGGGGCCTACACGACCCCTCCCGGGGAGCCCAACGAAGTCGGCGGTCTCGGAGGTGAGCCGTTGCACCGCCCGCTCGATCGGGAACGTGTTGGTGTCGCGGCTCCAGTGGCTCAGGAACCAGGTCGGCTGGCTGGCATCGAGAATCTGTCCCACGTGGGCGCCTGCGTCGGCCAGACCCATGACGACGACGTCGTCGGAGAGCATCTCGCCGATGGCGTCCATCGACTGATTGAGGAGTGGCCAGTAGACCAGAACCTGGCCATCTGTTTCTACACACAGGTCCAGGAAGGCCTCGGCCATCGTTACCCCACGCGCGGCTGCGAGATTGGGAAGCGAAGACTCCGGCTGACAGTCATAACGCGGCACTCCTGCGCTCTGGCCGGGGATGCTCGCAGCGCCGGTGGCGAAAAACATCTTGAGCTCGTCGACGCCCGGACCGGCATCTGCCTCGCTGATCAAACGTTGGCGCCACACCGGATCGGCCACCGCCGCGACCCGGTCACGAAACTCGAGCTCGGCGAGTTCCTGCCACGACGGGTGACGGCCAAACGGTGTCGAGGACTGCAGCGAGAAGAGCACACCTATCCCACGGGCCGTCGTCTGTGGACGGATCTTGGCGCCCGCCGCGTTTGCTGAACGGACAAGCTCGATGGCCAGTCGATGGTGCTCTGGGTTCTCATAGGTGTGGGTCAGGTTGAAGGTGATCGGTCGACCGGTACGGATCGACAGTGCACGCATCCATCCAATCTCGGAGCGGGCCCTCGGCTCGGAGGGTCCGTCACCGTCGAAGCGGGGAGCGAGTTCGAAGATGCCCCGTCCCCGCGACTGCATGACCTCGGCGAGGATCGTCAGTTCGTCAGCCGTTGCGAACGTACCGGGCACATTTCGACCGTCGGGCACCTTGTGCCGCAGCGTCCGGGAGGTCGAAAACCCGAGCGCACCGGCTGCGATCCCCTCGTCGAGTAGTCGACGCATCTCGGCCAGATCCTCGGGTGTCGGGCTCTGGTCAGCGTCGATCGAGCGTTCGCCCATCGCCCAGTACCTGAGTGCGCAATGACCGACGAGTCCGCCGACGTTGATGCCCTTGTCCATGCGCTCGAGACTGTCGAGATACTCGCCGTAGGTCTGCCAGTCCCAGGGAAGCCCAGACATGATCGAGTCTGCCGGGATGTCTTCCACGGACTCCATCATCTGGGCCAGGTAGTCACGGTCCTCGGGGCGACAGGGAGCGAACGTGACTCCACAGTTGCCCATCACAACGCTCGTCACCCCGTGCCAGCACGAACTGGTTCCGAGCGGGTCCCAGGCGATCTGCGCGTCCAGGTGGGTGTGCAGATCGACGAAACCGGGTGTCACCAGTCTGCCGTCGGCATTGATCGTGCGAGCCGCGTCGCCTGCGCCACCCGGCTCGTAGATCCCGGCTATCCGGTCCCCGTCGACGGCGACGTCAGCGTGTCTGGGGGATCCACCCGTACCGTCGACGAGCAGTCCGTTCTTGATCACAAGATCGTGGGCCATGGCGGGACACTAACCCCCGTCGACGGTTCGGGGCGATGGTTCGGGCCACGCCAGCATCGACACCGCAGCGCCGATGGCGACACCGATGGCCAGCCCGAATCCGATGCGAACCAGGTACTCGGGGAGCAGCGACGGGATATTCGGCATCCACAGAACTCCGATGATCGGAACCGCCCAGCCGATCAGAAGTGCGACTGCTGCCAAAGGCGGCGTGAGTCGCAACAGCGGTTGACGGTCCGCGGGAACCAGCCGTGTCGCGAGTCCGGCGAAGATCGCCAGGATGGGCAGGACGATCGGCAGCCAGGACGCCTCGGAGCCGGGAGGATTGAGCCATGCGACGCTCGCCGAAATCGCAAGGGCAAGTCCCGCGGCAAGCACCACCAGAACCATCGCCCAGCGTTGACCGTGACGCCGCAGGACAAGAATCGCCCCGACGATGGCGGCGGCTGTGACCAGCAGAGCCCAAGGCACGACGTTGCTGTTGTGGAACAGGCTTCCGCTGATCGTTATCTCGTGGTCTCCGACTGTCATCGGGACCATCCACTCCTGCACCAGCCCGTCGCTGCCCACTGTGGGGGTACCGCTGGACATGTAGTGGATTCGATGGTCGTGCCAGGCGATCTTTCCGTCCGTCGCCAGTTGCTCCCAGTCCGGTTCGGCCTTCGTGTTGACTCCGGCGGGAATATCGACCCGACCTGAACGGCTGTTGTTCAGAAAGGTCGCGGCGCTGTTGCGATTGCGTTCGACTGTCCCGTCACGCAGGATCCGCAGGTACGGCTCGCCGTCGTAACCGGGGATCTCGACTGTCGTGCCGCGCTTGGCCGTGACCTGCAGGAAGGAGTCCTCGCCGACGACCTGGACCTGGACTCCGCTCGGGTGGGGAGACACAGAATCGATCACCGACTGATAGTTGGTGGGGCCCACTCCATCGGCACTTGCGGGTCCTGCGAGGACCAGGAGCGTTGCCCCAACGGCGAATATCGCCACGAGGAACCGTCCAGCGATTCGCCCGACAGCAATTGTCATGGGAGTGACTTTAGGTGCACCCGGGTGGGGTGACGCCGCGCTCGGCTGACGCTGGTGCCTGTGGTGACCGCCTAACGTCGGGTCCAATGGATCTGAACAAACGGACCGAGTACGAGCATGGCGTCCTCACCGAATCGGATATCGATCCGGACCCTGGACGGCAGCTTCAACTCTGGCTGGACGACGCCGAATCCGCCGGGGTCGAAGAACCCAATGCGGTAGTTCTGTCGACGGTGAGTCCAACAGGTAGACCCGAGGCCCGAAACGTCCTGTTGCGGGGCCTCGACGACGACGGCGTACTCAGCTTCTTCACCAACAGGGACAGCCACAAGGGTCACGAGATCGCATCCAACCCCAATGTGTGCCTGCTCTTCACATGGCTCGAACTTCGCCGACAGGTGCGCGTGAGTGGGTATGCGTCGCTGATGAGTGACGAGGGCAGCGATGCCTACTTCGCGACCCGACCCCGTGAGGCCAAGATCGGGGCGTGGGCAAGTCCCCAGAGTTCAGTTCTGAGGGACCGGGCCGAACTCGAAGCCCGGGTTGCGGCAGTCCACGAACGCTTTGGTGATGGGGAAATTCCGCGGCCGCCGTTCTGGGGTGGATATTTGGTCCGCTCGACCGGATACGAGTTCTGGCAGGGACGAATCAACCGGCTGCACGACCGCATCCACTACTTCCGCCAGGGCGACGGCTGGGACATCGAGCGTCTCGCCCCCTGAAGTTTCAGAGTTCGATGCTGATCCGTTTGCCGTCGGCACCCTGGATCGCACTGGCAACCGGCCAGATGTGATCCACGTCATCGGGTAGGTGGACCTGGATCGCACAGAACACGGCGACGTCCATCGTCTCGTAGGCCTTCAATGCTTCGATCTCGGCCCAGATCTCCTCGTCGACGGCGTGGGCCGCAATCTTTGTGAGCTTGAGCAGATCCCGCGGCAGTTCTTCAGCCTGGGAGAGCATGACTTCGTTGAGGCGTTCCGCTTCCAGGTCGTTGAGTCCTTCGGGCGGCGGCGTCACACCTTCGGTGAGCGACTGGAGTAGACCCACCATCGCTCCGCAGGTGCTCGTGGCCTTGCTCTGGTGGCGGCGCAACGTCTGTCCGAGCGTCCCGTCGGGATCCAGGCCGATGTGGGGCATACCGAAGACAATCAGGTGACCGCGGCTGTTCTCGGAGGGGACATGTGAAAGGCAGGCGTCCCAACCGGTGCGACCCAGCGACGGCAGGGCGCCTAGACCGCCCAGGTTGAAGGGCTGCTCCCAACGACGTTCGACCTCGGCGAGAAACGACTGCGCGAGTTCGTCCCTACACAGCGAGACGGCGGCGAAGCTGTTGGCCCTGTCAAACCCGAGGGGGGTGGTTACCTTGTCGACCTTTGCCAGGTAGTTGGCGAAACTCGTCGCTCCCGGAAAGCTGGCATTCAATGTCTTGATGTATGGCACAGAAATTCAGGGTACGTCCCGGGACGCCCGCGTGTCATACCTGGGGATTTTCTGCAGCCTTCGCAACGTCGTCCGTGGTTGGACCGGGGTGCCGGTGACCGGTGCGGATGACGTACGAAATGAGCACCGCCGCGGCGATTATCACGGCGACGCCGATCGCCAGGCGTGCTCCGCCGACGCGCTCCACCCAGCGCTGCATCGCACCCTGGAACTCGCGTGAACGCTGCACGATCGTGCTCGATCCGCCCGAGTTGAGTTCACGGACCTCGATGAACGCGTAGTAGCTGACGAACGTCCCGGCGAGGATCAACAACACGCCCGAGATCCTGTCGACGTAGGGAAGAATGCGACGGAACGAGCGGACGATTCCGCCCTTGGCCAACGCAACCGCGATGGTCAGGATCGACAGGGTCGTGCCCATACCGAGCCCGTATGCCAGGAATGTGGACACTCCCACCACGAAGCTGGTGTTGCGCAGGGTCGTCGAAACGATCCCGATGAAGATCGTGATCGTGCAGCTCAGTGACGCAATCGCGTAGGAGATCCCGTAGAGGAACATCGAGCTGAGCTGACGATCCTGGCTACCGAGGGACACCTTGGGCAGCCTCACCACGGGCTCGAAGCCGCGCAGCATGGCGATGCCGAGCCCGACCAGGCCTATGCCGATAATGCCTGTGAAGTAGGGCAGCCGTCGGCCCACCAGACCCGATACCGAGGTCCACGCGAAGCCCATGATTCCGAACACGATCAGGAACCCGAGCGTCACCGCAGCGCTGACCGCCAGCGCCCGAGTCACCGGATTCCGGGTCTGGGAGTCCGTTTCATCCAGCCCCAGGTAGTACGCCAGATAGGCGGGAAGCATCGCAAAACCACAGGGATTCACCGTCGCGACCATTCCCGCCGAGAACGCGAGGGCCATCTCTGCTCCCATCCCCTCAGTTCCTCTCGACCGAACGGTGGGCGACCCGATGGACGGTCGTCCAAAGGACGGTCATCTCACGGCGTGGGGAAGTCATGGTCCTTGAGCAGCTTGACGAACTTCTTGACCGTCAGCTCACCGTTGTGTGTCGCGACAATTTTGCCCTTACCGTCGACCAGGACCGTTCGTGGCAGGGCCAGTGCTCCGAAAGCGGTCGAGATCTCACCCCTTGGGTCGCGGGCATTGGGATAGGTCACCCCGGTCTGGGTGACCATCTTCTTCCCGGATTCGACCGTGTCCTGGCTGTTGATGCCGAGGACCGTCACCTTGTCGCCCAGATCCGTGGCCACGGACTCAAGGGCGGGCATCTCGTTGAGGCAGGGTGCGCAAGTCGATGACCAGAAGTTCAGCACGACCGGAGTCCCAACTCCGGCGATTTCGGCCAATTGCTTCTCGCCGCCGTCGAGCATGTTCAGCTTTACGTTGGGTGCCTGGTCCCCGATCTTCGCCATCGATTGGCCTTCGGGGACGAGGGGGGTGACGGTCACGTTGTCGAGTGCGTCGCGGATGTCGGTCGCGCCTGTGTCGTCGTCAGAGAGTGCGTTGGCGGCGATCGCAGCAACACCCAACGCGACTATCAGGGCTACGGCTGTGACGACGAGCATCCCGAAGGGACCGAATGGCAGGTGTAGCGATCGGCGTGTGGTTTGGGACTCGGGGGGCTTGCTCATCGCACCGTCAGGGATCGGGTCGCGCGCTGGCCTTGGCCGGACGCGGGTGGGGGGACCGGTCGGAATCCGGTCCCCCCACGGTATCCATCAGAACGGCCCCGGTCAGGTCGCCAAGCGTTGCTGACCGCGGATCTACTGAGGAGAACGCCCCTGCGGGGGCGGTATCTGGGCTGATTGTCACAGACGGCTGTGACAATCAGCTGCCGGTACCAGTCGTCCAGAGGCT
>JBATWQ010000290.1:0-4584 GCA_049672765.1 Microthrixaceae bacterium
CCCGCCGGGCGTGCGCGTCTCGCGCATGATCGAGTCCGTCCAGGTGCTGAGAGGTCTATTCGCACCCGGGGAGTTCAGCTTCCACGGCGAGTTCTACGACATCGAAGGCCTGGATGGCACTCCTGAACCGCACCGGCCCGGCGGTCCTCCGATCCTGATCGGCGCAGGAGCTCCCCGGATGCTTCGTCACGCAGGAGCGAACGCCGACATCGTGGGAATCAACCCATCGATCCATTCCGGTGAGATAGACGAGGCCGCCGCCCGCGACGCCCAGGTCGACCGGATCGACCAGAAAGTCGGCTGGGTACGCGAAGGTGCAGGCGACCGGTTCGACGATCTTGAGCTCAACGCGTGGCTGGCCGTGGCCGAGATCACCGACGACCCAGCTGCTCTGGCCGAGATGCTGGCGCCGGCGTTCGGAGCCCAGCCCGATGACCTGTTGGATTCTCCGATGGTCATGATCGGGAGCATCGATCAGTTGGCCGAGCAGATCCAGGCGCGCCGTGAGCGTTGGGGGTACTCCTACCATGTGATCCCCGGAGACGCTGCGATCAGCTTCGCTCCCCTCATTGCACGGATGACCGGGAGCTGAACCTTGGACATCGCGTTGGTGACAGCCACCGGAGCATGGGAAACCGATGACGACTCCCCTCTCCTGATCGAGGCTCTCAACGGCCTCGGAATCTCTGCAGGGCCGGTTCGTTGGGACGACCCGGAAGCCGACTGGGGGTCACATGACCTGGTGGTCATCAAGTCTCCGTGGGACTACACGGATCGACCCGGCCAGTTCCTTGCATGGGCGGATTCAACTGCGGCGGTGACAACTGTCCTCAACCCTGTCGAGATCATCCGGTGGAACAGCGACAAGCGCTATCTTGCCGAACTCGCCGGACTGGGACTGCCTGTGGTTCCCACCCACTACCTGTCTCCCAACGACCTACCGCCGGGTGGGCCGGCCCCCGGGTCGAACCCGCTCACCGAAGTTCTGCTGGCCCAGTTCGTCGGCGGAGATCAACCCGGGAGCATCGTGGTCAAACCCACGGTCTCGGTCGGATCGAAGGACACCGCCCGTTACGAGTCAGGCCAGGTGTCGGTCGCAGCCGAGCACGCGACGGCGTTGTTGCGGGACGGACGCGAGGTCATGGTCCAGCCGTACTTCGACACCGTGGAGCGCTCGGGTGAGACGGGACTCGTGTTCTTCCGCGGGGTGTTCAGCCACGCGTTCCGCAAGGGTCCACTGTTGAGCCAAGGAGCCTCGAACGTCGACGGTCTCTATGCCGTGGAGGAGATCTCGCCGCGCACGCCGTCACCTCGCGAGCTGTCGCTGGCGAACAAGATTGTCGCAGCGGTCCAATCTCGTTTCCCGACCGCGGATCTGCTCTACACACGGGTCGACCTGCTCGAAGGTGACGATCGTGAACCATTCCTGCTCGAGCTCGAGATGATCGAGCCTTCATATTTTCTGGTCACCGACCCGGCGGGACCAGCGCGGGCGGCGTCCGCGTATCAGGCGGCATTGAGACAGGTCCGGGGCGGGCGTCCACCAGCGGTCGAACTACCCTGACCACTCGTCCGACACCGCATCCCCGTCGGCCAAGTCATCCCATGGAGCCAGAATGAGCGACGAACAAATCGACGAGCAGGTCATCTACGAGGTTGCCGACGGCGTCGCCCGCATCACCATGAACGCCCCGGATATGGGCAACTCCCTGACCGCCGCGATGCGAAATCGGATGACCGAGCACTTCGAGTGGGCCTCTGCCGACCTGGCCGTGCGGGCCGTGGTTCTCACGGGTGCGGGTGACAGGCATTTCTGTACCGGCGCCAACCTGGGAGGCCCCCAGAACCCCGCCCCCGCGCGACCCGAAGGTGCACCGGCTCAAGCGGTGGGCGATGTGTCCAGGCTGATTCGCCAGGGTTGGCAGCGACTCGTCGAAGCAATCCTCGACTGCTCGAAGCCCGTTGTCGCGGCCGTCAACGGAACCGCAGCGGGAGGCGGTGCGCAGTTGGTCCTGGCCTGTGACCTCGTGATCATGTCCGACTCGGCGAAACTGGTAGAGGTATTCGTGAAGCGCGGAATCATTCCCGACGCCGGCGGTGCGTACCTGTTGCCCAGGATCGTCGGCCCGCAGATCGCGAAGGAGCTCATGTTCCTGGCCGACAGCGTTCCTGCCCGGCGTTGCGCCGAGATAGGAATCGCCAACAAGGTCGTTTCCCCCGACGAACTCTCGGCTGCGGTGACTGAGCTGACCGACCGGCTGGTCGTCTCTCCGACCAAGGCGCTCGCTCTCACCAAGTGGTTGGTCAACCGGTCCTTCGAGTCGAGCCGACATACCGCTTTCGAAGAAGAGGCGATGGCCCAGGAGTTGCTCACCCATTCGGCGGACTTCCAGGACGGCATCGCCGCGTTCAAGGAACGGCGCTCGCCGGAGTTCAAGGGCTGGTAGAAGGTCCACACCAACGGTCAGATCCGCGGACGCTCGGGCCACCGGATTCTCGGGCCACCGAATTCTCGGGCCACCGGACGCTTGCACCACCGGACGCTTGGGCCAACGAATTCTCGGGCCACCGGACGCGACAGTCGGCCGCCCTCGGACCCTTGTCTGTGCGGGCGAACCCGGTGGCGTGCGACAGGCTTCGACAAAGTCTCGGACCCGTGTTGCAGGCTCATCCATTGTTCGCGCTCCAAGGGTGCGGGAGCGGCCGATCTGTATGAGATCACCATCGCCCTGAACGACCAAAAGGTCAAGGCCCCATTTTGTGAATCTATTCCCATATCTGGGGTACAACTACGGCCATGTCAGAGCACCAGACGATCACCGTGGAAGTCGCCGAGGACGGGGTCGCAACTGTCACCCTGAACCGCCCGGAGGTGCTCAACGCCTTCAACGCGACGATGGTCGATGAGATCCACCAACTCTGGCGATCGATGCGCCACGACGACTCCGTCAGGTGCATCGTTCTGACAGGCGCCGGCGACCGCGCATTCTGCACAGGGATCGATCGCACCGAACAGATCGACGACGGCACCGGCGGTTCGGTCGACGAGGATCCCGACC
This sequence comes from Microthrixaceae bacterium, assembly GCA_049672765.1. Lineage (GTDB taxonomy): Bacteria > Actinomycetota > Acidimicrobiia > Acidimicrobiales > Microtrichaceae > JAGQSZ01. The sequence continues at coordinate 3,060 of JBATWQ010000290.1, forward strand.
GGATCGCCGGCTTCGGGTCCACCCCGTTCCATTTCGACGATCCCGGCGAGAAGCTCGGACCAAAGACAAACGATCTCTGGAAGCCGGTCATCGCTGCGGTCAACGGAATGGCCTGCGGCGGGGCCTTCTACATGTTGGGCGAGTGCGACATCCTCATGGCAGCCGACCATGCGACCTTCTTCGATCCGCACGTGACGTTCGGGATGACGGCGACATTCGAGCCGCTCCACATGCTCCACAAGATGCCCTTCGGCGAACTCGTCCGCATGTCACTCGTCGGCAGCCACGAACGAATTTCGGCCCAGCACGCCGAGAAGATCGGGCTGGTCTCAGAGGTCACCACGGGCGAGAACCTCCTCGCCAGCGCGCAGGCCCTGGCGTCGATCATCGCGTCGTCTCCGCCGCTCGCGATCCAGGGGACGCTGCGTTCGCTATGGGCCGGGTTGGAGTTGACCCGCAGCCAGGCTCTGGCCCAGGGGTGGAGCTTCATCGGTCTGGGCACGAACGAGGACTCGCTGGCCGAAGGCCAGCGTGCGTTTGCATCCGGGGTGCGGATCAAGCCCCGTATCCGCTGAACGCTCGCCGCCCGTAACCACCGCCGCGGAGCGGACTCAGTGCGAGTTGAGTCGCCGGTGGATACCGCGATTCTGTTTGTAGATGGAGCGGAACGCCTTGTAGCGGGCGTCGTACAGAGCCCTGTTGGCAGGATTGGGATCGACCACTTCGACGACCTTGACCAGTTCGTCGAGATTGTCAGCGTCGACGGTTCCAAGGGCAATTCCGGCTAGCAGCGCCGCTCCCCTGGCGTTTGCCCTGATGGGGTTCTCCACCCGCTGGATCCTGCGGTTGAGGATGTCCGCATGGATCTGCGCCCACAGAGGTGAAACGCCTCCACCACCGACGACGTTCAGGTGCGGGAAGGGACGGCCGGTCAGTTTCTCGACAGCCTCGAGGAGCCAGCGCGAGTTGAAGGCAACGCCCTCGAGCAGGGAGCGGACCATGTCACAACGGTCATTGCGAAGCGAAAGATTGTGCCAGCCGGCGCGGATGGTGTGGTCGTCGACCGGGGTCCGCTCCCCATTGAGCCAAGGGGTGAAGATCACTCCGTTGGCCCCGGGCGGACTGTCGGCTGCCAACTTGTCGATGGTGGCAAAAATGTCCTCGGGGCATTCTTCGTTGCGCAACAGGTCCTCCGGAAAGAGGACCTGGTCGCGCAGCCAGTTGAGACACGCCCCGGCCGTCTCCTGTTCATCGGCGACGAAGTACCGTCCGGGAAGCGGGCTTGGAAGTGATGCGACGCCCTTCAGAAGGTCCGTCTTCTTGAACGGAATGTGGCACGAGATCCACGACGAAGTGCCCAGATAGAGGTGCCCTTCGTAGTCCTTGACCGCGCCGGACCCGACGGCTGCCGACTGAACATCGGGGGTACCTCCGATGACCGGTATTCCGGGCTCAAGTCCCAGCTCACGCGCCGCCTCATCGGTCAGGTGACCCATTATCGAGGTTGCCGGTACCAGGTCAGGCA
>JBATWQ010000291.1:0-4204 GCA_049672765.1 Microthrixaceae bacterium
CGCTTCACCCTGTCACTAACCGGCCACCAGTCGGTCACCGGACCGATCGTTCTTCGCTGCGTTCACCGAAGCAATCCCGCCGCATGGTCACCCACCGGTCAGCCATCGGTTGCCGTTCCGAGAGCAGGAACCGAGTTGACCACGGAGACGAACTCTCGCAGAAGGGTACGGAGCCTGGCGATGTGCTCAGCGCCAAATTCGGTTAGGAGCGCTTCGTTGAACGCTTCACCGGCGCGGTTGATGCGGTCGAGCGCTGTTCGCCCTTTCCGGGTGAGCGACACAAGGGGTGATGTCTTGTGGTCGGGGTTGTCGACAAGCTCGACGAGCGCCTCGTTCGCGAGTTCGTTGACCAGCCGCTGGACCGCCTGACGGCTCACACCAAGCCGACGGCCGATCTGCGGAACCGTCAGGGATGCGTCCCCGATGGTCCACAGGGTCTGCCACCGGGCCTGAGTCTGACCTACCACTCCGGCGATCTCTTCACCAGCTCGACGTCCGGCGGCTGACGCCTCGAATAGCTCGGAGAACAACGTCTGCACATCCTCGGTCATGTCGGCCATGGTATCCGTTCTCTGCACAGACGGTCATAATGACCGATTATGTCATCTTGACAAGATCTTGTCAGTAATTCAGACTTTCATACATGACAAAGGAGCATGCAATGACCGATCTGTTCTCTATCCTCGACAACGCGTTGGCGCGAGGCACCCGCTTGCGCCCCAAGGTTGGCGGCTTCCCCCACCTCGCGGAGTCACTCCGGCAGGCGGGAGTCCGCAGCTACCGGTTCGATGTACCCTCGGCGTCGATCATCTACCTCACCGATGGGGGAGCTGCCCTGCGTCCGGGAGCCCCGCTCTTCGGTGACTGGACGGAGATCGCCGAGTTCGACGAAATGGCCCTGATCGACGCTATCCGAGCCGACCAGCGCGGCGAGACGGCCTTCCCCGACTTCGTAAAGGCGACCTTCGACGCGGGGATCATCTCCTACCTGGTCGATACCCAGGCACGCACCTGCACGTACTTCGGACCTCGCGGCGATCAGTACGTGGAGGAGTACCCGGTAGTCGACCTGCCCGACACTTGAACCCAAGCCCGAACAGGTGTCGCCAAGACCGCCATCGCAGGCATCGGGTTCGAAGGCGTCCGCGCTTTTGGCTGCAACTTGCCACGGGTGCCGACCTCAGTCGGCCAGGCAGTACATCTCGCCCTCCCTGTCCTCGTACACGCAGTAGGTGGCGATCAGATTGTCGCCGCGGCTGCTGCCCTGACCAGTCATCTGGTAGACGCACTTGTAGACGCCCGTCGTCTCACAGGTGGAGTTGTTCGACCCGGACCACGGGTCCGAGGTGCCAACAGCAACTGTGCCGCGAGGACCCTTGTACAGCACCCAGTTCCAACAGCCGCGCATGAACCCGGCGGAGGTCGTCCAATACGCAGCCCATTCGAAGGCACGTGTCGGGTTCTGACGCCAGGTGTCGGTGCCCTTCGAGTCGTCGGTCACCCAGTTGAGGGTGTCGTCGGTGACGTTCTCGACCACCGCGGAACAGGTATGACGGTCCGTGATGTAGCCCACGAAGGTTGCGACAATGTTGTAGATGTCAGCGATCAGCTTCCCTTTGGCGTCGGGGATCTTCTTGATGCCGTCGTCGATGAACAGGCCAACCTCACCGAAAGTTTCTGGCAGATAACTTCCGATGCGGGTCGGCCCAACAGCAGCGGGGCCGGTTTCGACAAGCTTGGTGGCACGGTAGCGGAGGACCTGGGTTTCCGGATCCCATGTTCCGTCCAACAGTTTCAATCCGACGACGACATCGCTGCTCGTGGCCGGATCCCAAGCGTCGACCGCAGCGTTCGGTGGTTCAATAACGTCGCCATTGGCCTTGTGCGCCGAGAAAAACTCGTCGAGCATCTCCTGGTTGGACATGGCTCCCGATTGGCTGCCGGGACGGTTCTCGAACCAGAGGGTGTTCTGGTCGGCACCATGAAGCTCGAGCCAATACTCACCTGGCACGTCGGACGGTACGAAAGTGCCCGACAGGGCGTCCTGGACGAACAGCAAAGTTGGACCGGTGCGGTCGGACATCGCTTCCTCGTAGTCGGCATCGGTGGATGCATCAGCGTCCAAGCGGGCTGCGGCTTTCACGAGTCGTCCGATGTCCGGGTCCTCCGCGTCACGCTCCTTACCACCGACAGGCTCGGGTCCAGCCTGCTCGTCAGCATCGCCATCGCCATCATCGTCGGTAGCGGCGATGGCCAGGTTCGCGGCGGTGAAAGCGAACATGGCTAAAACCAAGAGACTGGCCATCACTTTCCAACGTACGGGCGGGCGTGTCTGCTTGTCTTCGGGGTCGGGCATGGCGGATATCGTGCCCGAGATTCCAACCGCCCGGATTCATCTGTAGCGCCAGATCCACGACAGTCGTCTCGTGCGTGCAAATACCGCCCGGCACCCTCGGGTACGGACGACCCGAATTCCGGCCGACGACTCGTGTAGAGCGGGTCGGAGGGTAATAACAGGCGGCTGGCGCAATTGTGGTTGGAGCGCCGTACTCGCCAGTTGCTAGAGTCTCGTGTTCACATGCGTTCGTAGCTCAATTGGATAGAGCATCTGACTACGGATCAGAAGGTTGTGGGTTCAAGTCCCGCCGAGCGCACTCCGCGAAACCCCCGCAATGGCGGGGGTTTCGCCCGTTTTAGGCAACCCACGTCACTGGTCATATGTGGCCAAGAAAGTTGCTATAGGGGAGTCCGAATCTAGCGAGTCTGCAAACTTGCTATCTGGTGTGCTCCTTGCCCTCCAGCACATCTGACCGCTTTCGACAGGTCGGTGTGGCGGCGAGGCCTAGCTGGAGAAAGATGTTGGATAGTTATTGGTGACCACTAGCCGTTTCGATTGATCCCTTTGGCCTGGCTTGGACGACCAAGGCCGAACGGAGGGGTCGGGGCCCATTTCGGCCCCGACCCCTCGAGCAAGCTCAGACCAGTTTCAATTTCAGCTGTCAGCCTTCGAGCTGAACATGCCGTCGACGAAGTCCTGGTTGTCCTTGATCCAGCGACTCACGCCACCCTCGATGTCGGGGTTGCTGGGGTCGTCTCCGAAGATCTCGGCCTCGAGCGACGCCAACTGCTCGTCATCGAGCTTGAAGTTGGCGAGGGCGTCAGCGACTTCCTTGTGGTCATCGGAGAAGCCCTTACGCCCAATGACGTGGATTTCCTCGGCTCCGCCCATCAGACCCTCGGGGTCCTTCAGGTCACGGATCGGGTACGCCGAGTATGCCCAGTGCGGACGCCACAGGGTGACGACGATGGGCTCCTTTTCGGCGATCGCCTTGTCGAGTGCGGTGAGCATCGCGGTGGTCGATGAAGTCACCAGTTTGAACGCGTCACCCAACTTGTAGCCGGGGATGGCTTCATCCTTGGTGACCCGTGTCAGGCCCGCTCCCGGTTCGATTCCGATGATCTCGCCGTTGACCTGATCGGCCACCGATGCGAGATCAGCGATCGAGTCAGCGTCCATGTAGTCCGGCACCGCGATGGTCAGAATTGCGTTGTCGTACCAGACGCCAAGATCCTCGACCTTGTCGCCGAACTCCTCCCAGTAATCAGCGTGGGTGGTCGGGAGCCAGGTGTCGAAGAAGAGGTCGACATTGCCATCGGCGATTCCCTGGAACGTGGGTGCAACGTCAAGCTGCTCGGCACTGACCTTGTACCCGTTGTCCTCAAGCACCTGCTTCCACAGGTAGGTGACTGCGATGTCTTCGTCCCAAGGGATGTAGGCAATCGAGATGGTCTTCGCATCGCTGCCGCCACTGTCACTGTCGGCTGAGCCGTCGTCGGAGTCGGAGCTACAGGCCGCTGCCACCATTGCCAGTGGAAGGAGCAAACCTGCAAGCAGTTTCACTACTCGTCTGCGTTTGAACATAGAGATGTCTTTTCCTTTGCTGGTTGTCTTGGGGCCCAATTGGGCGCGCCAAAGAAGCGGGCCCGTTTGGGTTCTTACTCGCCGCTAACGCGGATTTTTTGGGCTCTCGCGACCGGTGCGCGGTCGGCCAGAGCTCCGGTGAGACGATCCAGGTAAATCGCCAGAATGACGACTGCGAGGCCGCCCTCAAATCCCTTGGAGAGGTTGAGGCGGGTAACGCCCTCGTAGACGACTCCACCGAGTCCACCGGCACCCACCATGCCCGCGATGACGACCATCGAC
>JBATWQ010000292.1:0-12324 GCA_049672765.1 Microthrixaceae bacterium
CTCGTCACGTTTACGAGCCAAGCGCGCGCCGGCGCAAAGGGGTCGGCGGGAGCGTCGATCAATCTCGGTACACAACGCGCGCTCGGAGCCAGCACATCGGCTGAAGCGTCGCTGGGTGGCGTCCTCAGGCGCTCCTACACCGTCGACTCCCCGGACGTCTGGAAGTTGATCGCCGGGGTCGAGTTACAGGATGCAGCAAAGCTGGTCGTGAGCAGCACTCCGGCGGCAGCGACCGGAACGGCTCTCGGCGCGGCTGCCTCCATCGGCGGATGGCTGCTGCGGAGGGTCCCGGCGCCGGCCCCGGCCAGAAGACTTCTGGACACAGTCGGACCGGGGCTGCTCCGACCACCTCCGACGTCTACCGAGAAGCTGGCCGAGTTCCTCGTGTCGTCAGACGCCTCCCTCGCGTCGGTGCCGATCGTGGGGCCCTCAGCCGAGGTCGGCGCCGGGTTCACCGTACGCGCAGGGCGGATCGAGGGTCCTTCCGGCTCAGCTTCGGTATTCGAAGCTGAGGGAGTAATCGCTGCCGAGATGCGAGCACGCTTCATCGGGGAGCGAGATTGGCACGTCGGCGGGTCGGACGGCTCCGGGCCGCCGACGGTGAGAATCCAGATCCCGGACTCCACCGACGACGGCCGGCCCAAGGGTCCGATGATCGTGACTTCGACGGTGACGACTGGTGACTCGGTCCGGCAGTCGACCAGCACGATCGACTTGTCGAAGTTGCTCGGCATGGACGTTGCCGAGACAACCCGACTCGTGTTCCAGAACCTTTCGGAGAACGACCTGGGAGGAGCATTCAACGAGCTGATACGGATCCGGGTTCCCGATAGCGCCGTCGTCACCACCGTCGCGACGTTTACCGGCAACAGCTATTCGGGCACCGTCGGAGGCGAGGCGGGCGGAGGCGTGAGCCTGGGAGCCGACCTCGACGGTGGAATTGGCCGGCTCGTGCGCACGAACTGACGCCGAAGGCCTTCAGGCGAAAAGTACCCTCGTTGCCTGCTCCAGCTTGGGAAGAACAGACTCGTCGGACTCGACACCGGTGATCCACGCGATGAGCGCCGCAAGCCAGATGTCGCTCAGCAACTCGATCGGGATGAGATACCGCGCATCGACCAGGTCAGCCGGCTGAATCGTTTCGGACCCTTCTGATTCGACAGACGTCTGATTCGAGTTCGTTCGAGCGCGATCAGCCCGGGCGAGTTCCAGTTCAGCCGCGTCGAGGTCTGCCCCATCGAGCCCTGCGGCGCGTATCTCAGCGTCATCGGGGTGGGCGTGGTCGACCATCAGTGCGTCACTGATGATCCGCCTCATAAGCTCGGTGGTTTCCTTGACCGCCGGGGCAATCTCGGTGTTTCCCGAGACCAGCGCACGGATCGTCGCGATCGTCGCAAGCGGTCGACGCTGCAATGCCCGGTTGGCACGCCGCAACACGTCGATGACCCGATCGACCGGCTGGTCGCCCTGTGGCGGTTTGACCGCGAGCCGGTCGGCGAGAACCTCGATCTCGGCGATCATCATCGAGACGAGCAGGTATTCTTTGGACGGGAAGTACCTGTAGAGAGTCCCCAGCGCAACGTCTGCCTGCTGTGCGACCTCGCGCATCTGGACCGCGTCCCAGCCACCCTCCGTGGCCAGCCCGCCGGCTGCGACGAGTATGCGGGTGCGTCGCTCCAGCTGGGGCCGTGTCAGCGATGTCGAGCGTGGCGGCACAGTGGTCCAATCTGTCGTGCTCCGGTCTCGCCGAGCTTACGAGAACACGTCCCAGTTTTATGCGTCAGAGGGTGGTAGCCAGGCGATTAACTCGCCCGCGACTGCTTCGAGCCCTTCGATGTCCTCGACGTCGACTGGCACCTCATCGATTCTGACCGTCTGGGTTTCGAGTGCAGAGGCGAGCATCTCGACGTGGGACGTCGAACTCTCAAGCCGTCCCCCGGGACCCCACAGCTGAAGCGCGACAGGCAGTCCCACCCCTTCGGCCAACTCGAGCACCGCGGCCGAGGTCTCGTCGATGCCGTCGGGACCGTCTATCTGGTCGGATACCGCCAGACACGGCCGCTTCTCGAGAGCGCACACAAAGGCCGCTGCCGCGGCGAAGCCGGCGATGAAGGTCGCCGGGACGCAAACGCTCCCGGGGAACGAAGTGGGCAGCGTGCGGGCGATCCAGAAACCAGCGGCGCCCGGGTCGGCGACGACGATCCCGCGCTCGGGCAGTGCGCCCGAAAGGTGGAGCGCTGCCCTCGGGCCGCTGAGGGGCACCGAATCGGACTCGTACATCGGGGTCACCACGGACGCGATGGAGTCGTACAGCGGTGGCCTGGTCGGCAGTTTCCGCGAGGGAGTCCAGCCGGAGGTGAGCGCGCCCAGATGCGTCGGCGGAACCTCCTGGATCAGAAGGTTGCCGAACTTGTCGAGCGGAGTTTCCTCCGGATCAACACCACTGAGGACCAGCACGTCGGCAGAGGGCAGCCCGGCCAGGTCCATGTCTCGTTCCTGGAGTCCCACGGTGCCGAAGTGGAACGGGCTGTCCCAGCGCTCGACCCCCTTGGCGCCCCAGGTGTTGAGAACCCCGAACCCCGATGTCCTGGCCAACGCCTGCAGGCCTTCGACCGAGCCGGCCCTGACCACTCCGGGACCTACAACGACGACGATGTTCAACGACGCCATCGACGGATCGAGAGTCATGACCGGGCGGCGCACCGGCTCTCGTGCGGCGATCTCGGGTGCGACCACCTGGTCAAGATCCAGATCCAGATGCAGGGCAAGGGTCCCCGGCAGGACCATCCCCGGCGGGTCCGCCAGAGCGTCGAAAAGTTCGTCGACCGAGCGAACCGTCTGCAGCGGAGCCACTCCCCCCGGACACGACGACAGGTGCAGGATCGGGCCGTCGAGTAGCGCTGCGCCAAGTCGACCACTGCCGTCCCAATGGCCGATACGGCCGTCCGCGTCGGCGAGCAACACCGCAATGTCAGGGTCCTCGACCTCGATGTGCTCAAGGCCACCCAAGGCCGAGCCATAGACGCGCGATACCCCGAGAGCCCGCAGCCGAGCCTCCAGAAGTGCGGCGATACCCGTCGAGTCACTCACTTTTCGTCCCATCGCTTATTTCCGTGCCCCTGACTCCCCTGACCTTGACCACTGGAGTCTTGATTCAACGGGGGTCCTGATCTTCAACCGGGACGAGCATGTCGAGCGCCGTTTCGACCGCACCCACAAGTTGGGGTTCCAGGTCGGCAAAGCTATTCACCGCCGAGAGGACCCGTCTCCAACCGTCCTGGGTGGTCCCCCAGCCCAGTCGCTTGCAGATTCCGGCCTTCCACTCCTCGCCCATCGGAACCTCTGGCCACGACTCGATCCCCATCGAACGGGGGCGTACGCACTGCCAGATGTCTACGAACGGGTGACCGACGATAAGGACATTCGGGTCGCTGACCTTCTCTGCGATCCGGGTCTCCTTCGAGCCCGGCACCAGGTGGTCCACCAGGATCGCCAGACGACGATCCGCCCGCGGCTGGAACTCGGCCACCGCCGCGACCAGATCATCGATGCCCCGCATCGGCTCGACGACGATGCCGAGTTCTCTCAACTCGTCGCCCCAGACCCGTTCCATGAAACGTGCGTCGTGGTCACCCTCGACCCAGAACCTGGAGGCCTGGGCGACACGGGCGGTGCTTTCGGCAGCAACTACCCCACCAGCGGCCGAAAGGCGGGTACCGAGGGCATCGGACTTCTGGGGTCTGGGTGGTCGAACCAGAACCACGGTCTCGCCCTGATGGGCGAACGATCCGGGATGGTTCTCGAAGGTGTGCAGCCCGCCCCGGGAGTCCTTGAGCACCGCGAGCTGGCCGGTGAACTTGGCCAGCGTGCCGCGAATACCGGTGGATCGGTGAAGGAGGGGGATGTCGGGAGTCGCAGCAAGGGACCGGTAGGTGTCCGCCAGACGGCGAGCACCACCGACTCCTCCAGAGCTGCGGTCGGCGAGGATGTCGTCGTAGGGATCTGAAGAGTCCATTTCCCCTCCTGTCAGACGAATCCCGGCCACCCCGGGTCTAGTAACGCAGGCCAGGCGCCCGGGTGAAGAATACGTCGGTCGCCAACTGCTGACCGAGCTTGGTGGCGTCCCAACGCTTCGAGTTGTTGTTGATCGTGGGTCCGTCGGCCCAGCCCTTCATCAGAATGATGTTCTCGGCAACGGCGCGAATGATTTGACCGGTCACGTGGTCGGCCTCGTCGGACGCGAGCCAGGCGACGAGCGGGGAGGACACCGACGGGTCCATCCGGTTCCACTCGCCGTCGGGAACGTCGTCGGCCTCGATGACAGCGGGGGCGTTGGGCATCGTGCCGGTGATGCGGGTTGCGGCAGCTGGTCCGACGGCGTTGACGGTCACGCCCATCTTGAAGAGTTCGAGACTGAGGGTCTGGGTGAGGCTCGCTATTGCGGCCTTGGCCGGCGCATAGTTCGACTGGCCGAAGTTTCCGGTGAGCCCGGCGCCCGAAACGGTGTTGATGATTCGACCGTTGACCTTCTGGCCGGATTCCTTGTTGAGCGCACGCCAGTGGACCGCCGCATGCTTGCAGGGCGCCCAGGTTCCACGCAGGTGAACCTTGATGACGGCGTCGAAGTCCTCAGGTGTCATGTTGAAGATCGAGTTGTCACGCACGATTCCGGCGTTATTGACCAGAATGTCGAGACGACCGAAGGTGTCGACGGCCTGGGCGATCATCTCGCCAGCTGCGTCGAAGTCGGAGACGTCGGCGTAGTTGGAAACTGCTTCGCCACCACGGCCCTTGATGATGTCGACGGTCAGGTCGGCGTCGCGACCCTGTCCTTCACCTGTGACCGAGCCTCCGAGGTCGTTGATGACGACCTTCGCGCCCTGCTTGGCCAGCTCGAGCGCGTGACCGCGACCGATTCCGTGCCCAGCTCCGGTGACGATGGCAACTTTGCCCTCGAGCATGCCCATGACGTGTTTCCTCCAACCGGCAACCGCCCCCGGGCGTCACCTACGTATCTGACAGGTCGTCAGATCCTAGGGGGCTCCAGTATTCGCTGACGAAACGACTGACCAGGAGCCGCGGTGCTGCGTTCGCCCGGTCCAGGCTTCCCGTACCGCTGCGCTCTCAGACCGCGGCGTCCTCAGACCGCGGTCCCTCGGCCTCCTGCTCCCCGGTCTGGAACTCGTCACCGCCGGTAGCGACCCGCCATAGGACCGCACCCACGGCGCCCCCGACAACCGGAGCCAGAATGAACAGCCAGATCTGGCTCAGCGCGGTCCCGCCCTCGAACAGGGCCGGACCCAGTGACCTTGCCGGGTTGACGCTGGTGTTTGTCACCGGGATGCTGATCAGGTGGATCAGGGTGAGCATCAGCCCGATGCCGATTGCCGCCTGCGCCTTGGCTGCTGCCTTGGTCGTGACTCCGAGGATCACGATTACGAACATCGCCGTCAACACGACCTCTGAGATCGCTGCGCCGGGAAGGTCATAGAAGAGACGTCCATTGTGCTGACCGAAGGCATTCGAGGCGAATGCCCCCTGGCCGCGGACGAAACCTCCGGGTCGGTTCGCCTGGATTGCCCAGAGCACACCGACGGCGCAGATCGAACCGACGCATTGGGTCACCACGTAGGCGGGAAGGTCCTTCCACGGGAAACGACCTGCCGTCGCCAGTCCAACCGAGACCGCGGGGTTGAAGTGGCCTCCCGAGACGTGTCCGAAGGCGTAGACGCCACAGAGCACCGTCAGGCCGAAGGCCAGCGCCACACCCAGGTAGCCGATCCCAAAATTGGAAATGGTCGTGACTCCGATGTCGACCCCACCAATACCGACTTTGCCCTCGGCCGGGGCGAGCGCCCGAGCCGCGAAGATCGCCGAGCCGCAGCCTCCGAACACCAATAGGAATGTGCCGAGGAACTCGGCACCGAGTTTGCGAGCAAGCATCTTTCGTCCCCCCACGTTCCGGTCGAAACCCGGCGAACTGCCGTAGGCCGAACAACCGAGCGCCAACCTGATCGATCGCAGTAATCACGCGGTCATGGTGACCTCCGACACACGGTAGCTGGACCCTGTCGGCGCATGACGGACCAATCGCAGAAATCCGCAGGGCGGTACCACGATCGGATTCAGCCGATCTTCGGGGAACCCTTGAACTCGTCGCGGAGCACGTGCTTGAGGACCTTTCCGGATTGATTCCGCGGCAGAAGGTCGACGAACTCGACCTGCTCGGGAAGCTTCTGGACCATCAGCCCTTGATCTCGCAAATACACGATCACGTCGTCGAAGGTGACCTTGTCATCGCCCTCTGCCACTTGGATCACGGCACAGACACGTTCACCCGATTCGCGGTCCGGCAATCCGATGACGGCCACATCGACAACCAGTTCATGCCCGCTCAGCAGGTCCTCTAGTTCTTTGGCCGAGACGTTTTCACCCTTGCGGATGATCACGTCCTTGACCCGACCGGTGATGATGACGTTGCCCCGCTCATCCATCCGCCCCAGGTCGCCGGTGCGGAAGAAACCGTCGTCGTCGAACGCCTCGACGTCGAGGGCCGGGTCGACATAGCCGAGCATCATCTGCGGCGCACGAACTCTGAGCTCACCCTCGTTGTTGCCGGTGACGATCGTTCCGTCATGTGCGACGAATCGGATCTCGACCCCGTGGAGCGGCTTGCCCTCGCTGGTCGCCAGTTCGTCGTCGGCGTCACTCAGGTCAGCCATCGTGAGGATCGGCGCTTCGGTCATTCCGTAGCCCGACAACACCGGGGCGTCGAAAAGGGCACGAACGTCCTCGACCAGGCTCGGCGGCTTGGGAGCCCCGCCGCCCGGGAAGGCCCGCACATCGGCGAAGATCGGGTGCAGAGACTTGCGTTGTTCGGCGACGTACGCGTTGTGGAATGCAGTTCCGGACCCGGCCAGGGTCACTCCCTCGCGGGCGAGGACTTCGGTCGTTTCCACCGGGTTGAAGGACTCGGTGAGAATGTTCGAACAGCCCGACTGCAAACTAGCGAACAGCCACACCAGACCCCCGATGTGGCTGAGTGGAAACACCAGCGCGTTGCGGTCCCGTTGAATCAGCCCCAGGCGCTGGGCCATCCCACGCGCTGCGGCGGCGAGGGACGCGTCGGTGTGCATCGCGCCCTTGGGGGCCGAGGTCGTGCCCGAGGTGTAGAAGATCCAGTCGGCTCTGCCGCGCCCCGAGTTGGGTGCGCCGAGGTCGGCGTCAGGGTCGCTGTCCAAGACTTCGGGATGGATGTCCGGCTCGGCGTCGGGGTCTCCGATGTTCGGGACCCAGGCCTCGAAGTCTCGGTCCTCGGCTGTTCTGGGCGGCTCGGGGAGAACGTTCGGGTCGCCCTGGGGAAGCGCCCTGTCGCTGACCAGGACTCGTAGATCGCCGTTGTCGAGAGCGACCTCCCTGGCCAGTTCCTCATAGTCGAAGCCCCGCCAGACGGGAGGGACGACCAGCAACTTCGTCCCCGCCTCCTTGGTGATGTGGCTCAACTCGCGATCTCTATAGATCGGCAGGATCGGGTTCTGCACCGCGCCCAGGCGGCTGAGAGCAGCGACCAGAACCATCGACTCGATCCACGTGGGTAGCTGCCAGGACACCACGTCCCCGGCCCGGATCCCCGCAAGAGCAAGTCCGGCTGCTGCCAGTTCGGCCTCGGTCCAATACTCGGCGAAGGTAAGAGTCCTCATGTCCTCGTCGACAGCCATGAGGGCATCCGGAGTCGCGTCAACACGCTTCTCCAGGAGTTCCCAAAACGTTCGACCTTGCAACATCTAATTGCGCCCCGTGGATTGCCCGGTGAAACCCGGATCGGGTTTCTCGACAGTCCACACTAGGTCCCAAGGAGCACTAGGGCCTGCTGAACTGCGACTACACGTGAGCATCCCCGAAAGTACGGGACGGACCGGTCCGAACACGGTCCTCAACGGTCAGTTCGACTTGATGTCGGGGAGCTTCGTACTAGTCGGCAGGACAGTCACCGATCGGTTCCCCACCGGTGACTCGAGCGGGATGGTCAACTCCCTCGGCTCGGCGGAGTTGTCGCAGCCCACCGCGTTGGCGGGTACCAAGACGACCCCTGCGACGGTCACGGTACGGTCGGTTTCAGAAACGCTCACCTGGGCGAGCGACTCGCGACTCGACCGCGCGCAACCGACCCAGACCGTTATCGTCGAACCCTTGGCGGGGACCTTGGTCGTCATTGGAGGAACAAGCGCCTGTGGGCTGGGGCCCAGTCGATCCTCGGAAATTCGGAACGACAGGGATATGGACCCGTCCTTGCGCAGAACCTCACGTACCCCCGTAGGCGCGGGTTGCCCACCCGGGTAGGTGACCGGGGTCGTTGCGTCCTGTGCGAAGTCCCCGGTACCACTTGTAGATGACGTGCCCGAACCGGAGCCTGCCATCGCTGACTTGCCGGAGTCGGTCGAACCAACGCTGGTCGTGTCAGGGTTGGTCGCGTCCGGGTTGGTCGCGTCACGGTTGGTCGTGTCTGGCACTGCAATCGTTTCACCGGCCTTGGCCGGGCGATCCACGACCTCGCCTGCCGTCGAATTGTCGGCTCCCGAGTTGTCCTCCCAATAAGGGGACTTCGCCGGCTTCGTGTCTCCAGCAGGACTCCCGATGATCAACAGAAACGCGACGCCAAGAACCGCCAGCGCGAGAAAGCCGGCAACAAAAGTCCAGATGCTGAGGCCTTCGCGTTTGGTCGACACGAGGGTCAAGGGTGGCGGAATCGAACCGGATTCGCAACGTCCGAGCGGAATCGACCCGGGAGGTCGCGGAGGGGTTGAAGCTGAAGTGGAGCGGCCTCGTCGCGTTTGGCTGTATCACGTGGAGCCACGACGCGCCTCAGAGTGTCTGGACTCAAAGTGTCGCGATCGGGGCAACCGGTGTGGACGAAGCACCAACGAGCTTCTCCGGTGCGGCCACGAGCAGGAACGTCCACTGTTCCTGCTCGGCACACGCCACCGACAGGTCCTCGAAATCCCAGTTCTGTCCCTGTAATAGGCCCATGTCACGCAATTGCGCCATGTGGACGATCAGACAGTCGGACCAGTCGGCCTGCGTCGGAGGAAATGCCTCGTAGGCGTAGCTGTCGACGAACGCCCCGGCCACGTCGTTGCGGTGCATCCATTCGACCGAGTACGCGGACAGGCCAGGCAACTGGAAGTCGACGCCGAGCGCGTACCGGTCGCGGTCCCCTGCCCGGTAGTGGCGCATCTCACCGGTGCGGACGAGCACGACGTCGCCCGACTCGATCGTGACACCCGCCGCATCGACGGCCTCGTCGAGGTCGTCACCCGTGATCGCATATCCGGGTGACAACTCGTCGAGCCCCGACACGCCCCTCAGGCGGGGAATGTCGAGCAGCACCCCGCGGGTGACGATATCGGGCAGCTTCTCGGCCCCGAGCTTGGTGGCGCCTTCGGATGCGGTGACGGTCGAGGTCGGCACCCCGTTGTACATGAGACCGTCGTAGGAGATGTGACTGAGGGCATCCATGTGGGTTCCGGCGCACGTCGACATCATGACGATGTCGTCGGTGCCCTCCCAGATGCCCGGGGCGAACTGGTCACGCTCGTTCATGGAGGTGAGCGTCAGGATCGGATTGAACCGTCGGGCAGGTTGACCAATCTGAAACCCATCGGCGCGGAGGTCCCCGGCCAGGCCGACCCGCTTGCCCGAGCGAACCGACGCCACTCCACGCCTGGCCGACTCGTCGGTCAGAAGATTTCCGCAGCCGAGTTCGTCGTCGTCACCCCACCGTCCCCAGTTGGACACCTTCGATGCGAGCTCGGTCAGGATTTCGGGGATCGCCACTGGTTGCCGGCTTTCAGTCGAAGGTCAGTACGCCACGGGCGAGCTTGCCCTCGTGCAGTTCGTCTAGCGCCAGTTGGAAATCCTCGAGCGGGTACGTCTGCGAAACGAGTTCGTCCAGCTTCAGGCGTCCCGCCTGGTAGAGCTTGACCATCAGGGGGATGTCGTACTGGGGACGGGCCGAGCCGTAGCGGCAGCCCATTATCGTCTTGTCGTTGTACATGGTGTTGACCACGAACGAGGCCTCGCTGCCCATTTTGGGTACACCGAGCATGACCAGGGTCCCGCCCCAGTCGAGCATCTCGGTCGAAGTCTTGATCAGCGCAGTGGAACCGACGCACTCGAACACGTAGTCGACGCCATTGGGGCAGATCTCCTTGACGGCTGCGATCAGGTCGAAATCCGGACCATCGGGGCAGATGAAATGCGTGGCACCGAACGCCTTGGCGAACTCCTCCTTGCCAGGATTCGTGTCCACGGCGATGATCGGCAGGCCATCCGAGAGAGCTGCACCCTGAATTGCGTTGAGTCCGATTCCGCCAACCCCGATCACTACGACCGACTCGCCGTGTTGGACCTTGGCGCGGTTGAAAACGGCCCCGACCCCGGTCAAGACGCCACAGCCGATCAACGATGCGGATGTAAGCGGAATGTCGTCGGGAATCTTGACCGCCTGGGTGGCCTTGACCACCGTCTCTTCGCAGAACACCCCGAGATTGGCGAACTGGAACACCTTCTGTGTCGCATCGCCATGGCCGCAGGTGAACGGGCGGGAAAGCTTGCCGAGCGACTGGCGGCAGAAGGTGGGCTTGCCGCGGTCACACTGTGCGCACTGGCCGCAGTTGCCGAGAGTCGAAAGCACCACGTGATCGCCGACCGCGACGTTGGTGACGTCAGAAGCAATTTGGGTGATGACACCGGCGCCTTCGTGGCCGAGCACGACCGGAGGCGGAAACTGGATGGTGCCGTTGAGCACAGACACGTCACTGTGGCACAGGCCGGCGGCCTCGATCTGGACCCGCACCTCGCCCGCACGGAGGTCACGCACCTCGATGTCCGTGGCGACCGCCGCCTGCTTGCCGTCCCAAACGATGCCCTTCATGGCGAAACCTCAATCGTTCAATGGCACATCCCGGGGATGGCCGAATTCGTGCATTAACGCCCCGCCCCGCTCAGGACAGAGAAGCATGACCATGGACATGCCGTGAACAGCGCGAAACAACCGTAGCCCGACTGGAACGCGTTCTCGTCAGCGGAGCGCCCATCTCAACCCGAGCTCTCCCGGAGCACACGCCCGGAGCACGGTCCCCGAACTCTCTCGGAGCTCACCCTGGCTCACCCCGAAGCACACTCCGGTTTTGTTCGGCCAGACGGTCGCTGGGGCGACCACCTGGCCGAACAGAACTCGGTGGGTTACCGGAGAGCAATGCCCCTTCTCCTCAACTCGGTCGCCAGCGAAGAATCGATCGACCCGGATAGCCATCTGACGGAACTTGCACTGGTGCAGCACGGCGTGGTCACGCGGGCCCAGTTGCGTGAGGGTGGTCTGTCGCGGGCAAAGCTCCGCCATCTCATCGATCGCGGGTGGCTGATCCCAGTCACTACCGAGGTGCTCCGTCTAATCGGAGCACCGCCAAGCCGGGGGCAGTCCGCTGCCACAGCGGTGCTAGATGCGGGACCGGGCGCTGTGCTTTCTTACCGTTCAGGCGCTTCCTGGTGGAGGGTGAGTGGGTGTCAGCTCAAACCCATCGAGGTCGCTCGGATTGGCAGGTCGAGCCGCGGCAGTGACCTGGCGAGAATCCACAATGTCAGGCTGTTGTCGGAACGATGGACCACCGTGCTCGACGGCATTCCAATCGCCCGGCCCGAGCTTGTTGCGCTTCACCTCTTTGCCACATGCCGCTACGAACAGGCCGAGAGATGGGTCGAGCGGTTGTGGTCGCTTCGCCTGCTCAGCTCAAGATCACTGTCCAGCCTTCTAACCGAGATGGGTCGCAGCGGACGGAATGGCACCACCGCACTTCGTCGGTACCTCGACGATCGTGGCCACGACTATGTCCCTCCCGCCAGCAATGTCGAATCTCGGACTCTGCAGATCCTGCAGACAGCAGGTATCGCAATGCGTTGCCAAGTAGACATCGGCGGCGATAGCTGGACCGGACGAGTCGACTTCTACCACCACATCCGAAAGGTCGTGCTGGAAGTCCAGAGCGAGATGTATCACACCGCTCTCGTCGATCGGATTGCCGACCTGGACCGCCTTGACAAGCTCCGGTCCAACGGAGTGACTGTCGTCGAGGCCACAGATACCGAGGTCTTCCACCGACCTTGGGTGGTTGTCCAGAGAGTGAGGGCCGCCTTGGAGTCAGGCTCCACCTGACAAGCTCCACCACCCTGACGGAGCCGAGTTACAGCCCGCCTGACAACCCCGCGTGAGAGTCGAGAATGGACCTCCCCGCGCACGGTTCTCCTTGCATTCCCTTAAATCAGACC
>JBATWQ010000293.1:0-12326 GCA_049672765.1 Microthrixaceae bacterium
CGGCCACACCCTGGCGCACGCGATCGAGGTGGCGGGCCGACACGACCTGAAACACGGTGAAGCTGTTGCCATCGGACTCATCTACGCGGCCGAACTCGCCAGGCGGCTGGGTCGGATCGGTGACGACGAGGTCCGTGAGCATCGTCGCGTCGTGGCCGGGTATGACCTACCGACCACGCTTCCTTCCGGCCTCGATGACGACGAGTTGATGCACCTGATGTCGAGGGACAAGAAGGTCCTCGACCACGGGCTGACCTTCGCACTCGACGGCAGCGACGGTGTCGAGGTGGTCAACTCGGTGGATCCACAAATTGTCCTTGAAACGCTGGAGGCAGTCCGATGACCGACGACGCCACCGACCTGGAAGGGCAGGACATGCTCATTGCCAACACGGCCTCGGATCTGGTGGCGGAGGCTTCCCGCGACGTCGCCCGGACCGGAATCGGATCCGAACGACGGGTCCTGCTTCTCAACGGTGTCAATCTGGGCCTGCTCGGCACACGGGAACCAGCCATCTACGGAACCGACCGCCTGGACGACCACGTGGCCCGGGCCACCCGGGCGGCACACGAGGCGGGCCTGGACCTCGACCACCTGCAGTCGGATTCCGAGAGTGACCTCGTCGGCGCCATAGCCGCAGCAAGACGGACCCACGCAGCGATCATCATCAATCCCGGCGCCTTCACCCACTATTCCTGGGCGATCCACGACGCGCTCGGAGCTTTCGACGGACCTGTGGTCGAACTTCACCTGTCGAATCCGATTTCCCGGGAAGCCTGGCGGCACACCTCGGTGGTGAGCCCGGTGGCGACGGCGCTGATCGCCGGGATGGGCGGCGCGGGCTACGAAATGGCGGTCCTGGCCGTCGCGCATCTGCTGGCGAACTCCTAGCGTCGACACACCTACGCTGTGGGGATGGCAGTGACCGAACACGTCGTCCCCGATTTCGCCCCCGATGCGCTACCTCCGATGGATGTCGCGGCTCGGATCGACAGACTGCGAGCGCTGTTCGAACAGTCACAGATCGACGCGCTGCTCGTCACGAACCTGGTGAATGTCCGCTATCTCTGTGGGTTCACCGGATCTGCCGGACTCCTGCTGATCACCCCTGACGAGACGGTTTTCGTGAGCGACGGCCGCTACAGGGACCAGAGCGCAGCCGAGTTGTCCGGCGCCGGAGTGGACGCCCGGATCGACATCGTCGGGGCCGACCCGGACTCGGCGATAGCCGATGCCGTCAGAGCGGCAGGAGTCAAGCGACTTGGCCTTGAGGAGCAGTCGGTGTCGTGGGCACTGCAGCGTCGGTGGGACTCCGAGCTGTTCACCGGAGGCGATTTGGTACCCACGGGAGGACTCGTGGAGGAGCTCAGGCTGGTCAAGGAACCGGCCGAATCAGCCCGGATCCGCTCGGCCTGCGCGATCGCGGACCAGGCGCTCATGGACGTGCGCCACCGCCTCAGCGACGGCCCCACCGAGATCGAATTCGGGTTGGAGCTGGATGCCCGGATGCGGCAACTGGGCGCGGCGGATGTGAGCTTCGAGACGATCGTGGCGTCGGGCCCCAACGGAGCCAAGCCCCATCACCACCCGTCGCGTCGTCAGATTGTCGAGGGCGACCTGGTCGTCATCGACTTCGGCGCGCTGGTCGACGGCTACCACTCAGACATGACCAGAACCCTTGCGGTCGGCGATATCGGCGCTCAGCGCCAGAAGATGTTCGACGTGGTCATCGAATCCCAGCAGGCAGGCGTGGACGCCGTAGCTCAGGGGGTTGAGGCATCGGTTGTGGATGCGGCCTGTCGGGCCGTCATCGACGAAGCCGGTTGGGGCGATGCATTTCTCCACGGCACCGGTCACGGTGTGGGTCTCGACATCCATGAGGAGCCGAGGGTTTCGAGCCGGTCGGCTGCTACCCTCGTCGCCGGCCACGTGGTGACTGTGGAACCCGGTGTCTACCTTCCGGATTTGGGCGGCGTCCGCATCGAGGACACGCTTCTGGTCACCGAGGACGGTTCCGATCGTCTCACTCGTGCCACCAAAGACCCCTCAGTAGCAGCCTCCATCGGCTGATCCCGGCCCGACCGCCGGAATCTCCGACCCATTTCGAACGCGAACAGCAAGCACAGAACGGATCCAATCCATGGCGCAGATCTCCACTTCAGACTTCAAGACCGGAATGAGCATCGACATCGATGAAGGGCTCTTCCAGATCGTGGACTTCCAGCACGTCAAGCCCGGAAAGGGTGGAGCGTTCGTCCGCAGCACACTCAAGAACATCCGCAACGGCGGAGTTCTCGAAAAGACGTTCCGTGCCGGCGAAAAAATGGAACGGGCCATCATCGACAAGCGTGAGATGCAGCTTCTCTACCGCGACGGCAACGACTACATCTTCATGGACAACGCCACCTACGACCAGCTGAACGTCCCCGAGGCGACCCTCGGCGATTCGACCAACTACCTGGTCGACAACTCGCTCGTGAACCTCATGATGTACGACGACGAGATCGTCGGAGTCGACATGGCCGCAGCTGTTGAACTGGTGATTGCCGAGACCGAACCCGGCGAGAAGGGCGACCGCGTCTCGGGCGCGAAGAAGCCCGCGACGCTCGAGACAGGGCTGGTCATCCAGGTTCCGTTGTTCATAAACCCGGGCGAGCGGGTCAAGGTCGACACACGCTCAGGCGACTTCCTTTCCCGAGCCTCAGGGTGACCGGCGATGGCTCGCGCCCGCGCAGTTCGAGTTCTGGTAGTTCGGACATCGACGGCTCGAACACCGGGGCCGAGGGCGGCCGGGCCGGACTGCCACATGATGCCGAATCGGAGCCCGGGGGCGACGGCTCGAACGCCGCGTCGATGGGAAGCCCCGAAACTCGGGACCAACCAGAGTTGCTGAGCAAGAGCGCCCTCGACACCGTGCTCGACCCGGAAGCCGTGGTCGAGTCTGTGTCGCTGAGCGAGCAGCCGAAGCTCCGGACCGTCATAGGTGGACGCCACGAGGCCCGCGAGCGGGCCGTCCATCTGCTCTATGAGGGCCAGATCAAGAAGCAACCCGTCGAAGATGTCCTGGCCGCGCAGGTGCTCGCACCCGATACCTACGCAACAGAACTGCTGCGGGGCGTCGAAGGGAATCAGGACGAAATCGATGGGGTGATCAGTCGCCTCGCCCGAGGTTGGACCATCGAACGGATGGCGACGATGGACGTCGTCGTACTGAGGGTCGCGTTATTCGAACTGCTGCACCGCCCCGATGTTCCCCGGGGTGTTGTGCTCGCCGAGGCGGTCGATCTTGCCGGCCAGTACGGCACCGACGAGTCATCCAAGTTCGTCAACGGTCTGCTCTCCGCCGCGGCGGACGAGATCCGCCCGGCCTGATAGTCAGCTACCTGCCGAGGCGGTCGGCTAGCCCTGGCTAGCCGTCGGCGGACCGCACAGGCCTCGTGCGTTCAGACGATTGGTTCCAAGGCATGGCGGGGACTGTTCTGCTGCGACCTCTTCTGGCTGTCATTGCTGTGTCTGTAGCCACCTCAACGACAACCAGAACGGTCCCGAGAATGGCTCCGCAACCGAGTTCTCAGATTTTGCTGGGCGTCGAGAGTGCTAATGTGATCGTCTGTACGTGAAGGAAGTCCCGAGAGGCTTCTACGGACGGAAAGGTGCTGCCGATGGCAGAACGCGAGCGAAGGATGACGCGCCCCTACGGGGGCGTTTTTATTGCCCGGTCACGGGTGATGGACGCCGAAGACATCCATCGGGCGCTTCGCCGAATGGCACACGAGATCCTCGAACGTAACCAGGGCCTCGACGAACTGGTACTGATCGGACTCCAGACCGGCGGAGTGCAACTGGCCCACGCGCTGGCCTCGGCCCTCGAGGACATCGAGGAACTTGAAGAGGGCGACGGGGGAGTGGTCGTCGGAACCCTGGACGTGGCGCTCTACCGCGACGACATCGGGATCAGGCCGGTGCTTCCCGAGGAAGTCACCGACATTCCCGTCGACCTGGATTCGAAGATCGTCATTCTCGTCGACGACGTGCTCTTCACCGGTCGGACAATCCGTGCGGCGCTCGACGCTGTGATCGACTTCGGTCGCCCCAAGATCGTGCAACTGGCGGTGATGGTCGACCGGGGACATCGCGAGCTTCCCATCCGCCCAGACTTTGTCGGCAAGAACCTTCCCACCCGGCGCGACGAACTTGTCGACGTGACCATGACCGGCGTCGAACTCGGCGAGTTGCAGAAGCCGTGAGCGCCAGGCACCTGCTGTCGATTCCGGATCTCGACCGTGACCAGATCGAAGAACTGCTTGATCTGACCGACACCTTCGTCGAGGTCGGTAGACGGGCGATTCCGAAGGTACCTGCGCTGCGTGGCCGGACTGTCGTATCGCTGTTCTTCGAGGACTCGACCCGCACCCGTCTCAGCTTCGAGACGGCCGCCAAACGCCTCTCGGCGGACACAATGTCCTTTGCGGTGTCGTCGTCCTCTGTGAACAAGGGGGAATCGGTTCGCGACACGATCGAGACGATCGAGGCGATGGGCATCGACGCAGTGGTGGTCAGGCATCGTTCCTCCGGAGTGCCGGCCCAGATCGCCCGCTGGACCAACGCTGCTGTGATCAACGCGGGCGATGGATGGCATCAGCATCCGACGCAGGCTTTGCTCGACGCGTACACGGCTCGCACCCATCTGGGCTCGCTTGAGGGTCGTCACGTGGCAATTGTCGGCGACATCAAGCACTCCAGGGTTGCCCGGTCGAACATCGAGATCTTCACCGCTCTGGGCGCCCGGGTGACGCTCGTAGCTCCCCGGACGTTGCTTCCCACCGCAACTTCCGCCTGGCCCGTCCAGGTGACCCACGATCTGGACTCGCTACTCGGCGACATCGACGTCTGCTATCTGCTGAGGATGCAGCAGGAACGCATGACCGAGGCTCTGGTGCCCTCCTTGCGGGAGTACACCTCGACCTTCGGGCTGACCGCTGAGCGTGCGAGCCGTCTCAACCCCAAAGCTCTGATCATGCATCCCGGTCCGATGAACCGCGGTGTCGAGATCGCCGGCGACGTCGCTGATCGGCCGAACGCCGTAATCACCGAACAGGTCTCCAACGGCGTGGCTGTGAGGATGGCCGTGCTGTTCATGCTTCTCGGCTCTGGGCGTCACCTGAGCCCGGAAGCCGGCAATGAAACCGGCAATGAAACCGTTAATGAAGCCGGCAGTGACGACAGCGTTGACACCGGAACAGGTGACGGCGCTCTGGCAGCCAACGAGGGGCCCGAGGCTCTGGGTTCCAACTCGAAGACGCCCAGCAAATCCGACCCCGCCGATACCGAGATTTCCAAGGAGCAGTCGTGACCGCAGAGATCGTTGTCAAGGGCGGAACGGTCCTGGATGAGAGCGGTTCTAGAACCGCCGATGTCGCAATCGACGCGGGACGGATCGTCGACGTCGGCGAGAACCTCGACGGCGATCGGGTCATCGATGCATCGGGATGCCTCGTCACTCCCGGGTTCGTGGACCTCCACACCCACCTGCGCCAGCCCGGCAAGGAAGAGGCCGAGACAATCGAGACCGGCGCCAGAGCAGCGGCGCTCGGCGGGTACACCGCGGTGTTGGCGATGCCGAACACCACACCCACGATGGACAGCGCCTCTGTGGTGCGCGAAGTGCTCGAACTGGGACGCAGTGCCATATGCGACGTCCACGCCACGGGTGCAATAACGGTCGGCCGTGAAGGGTCACGCCTTGCTCCGATGGCAGAGATGGCGGCGCTCGGGGTCAGGATCTTCACCGACGACGGCACCGGGGTGCAGGACGACCGGCTGATGCGACGTGCCATGGAATACGCGTCTGGCCTGGGAGTCACGCTCGCCCAGCACTGCGAGGTCACGTCGCTGTCCGAAGGAACGTGCATGCACGAAGGCGAGTGGTCTGCACGCCTGGGCCTTCCCGGCCAACCCAGCGAGGCCGAGGAACTCATGGTCATGCGTGATATAGCGCTCGCACGCCTCACCGGGGCCAAGATCCACTTCCAGCACATGTCGACCGCAGGATCTGTCGCGATGATCTCTGCGGCAAAGTCCGGAGGAATGTCGGTCACCGCCGAGGCGGCTCCCCACCACTTCACCCTCACCGACGCCAGTTGTGCGGGCTATGACCCGATCTACAAGGTCCACCCTCCGTTGCGTTCCCAGGAGGATGTCGAAGCGGTCAAGGCAGGACTCAAATCGGGAATGCTTGACGCCATAGCAACTGACCACGCTCCTCACGCACCCGAGGAGAAGGAACGTCCCTTCGACCAGGCGCCCCCGGGAATGCTCGGACTCGAGTACGCACTGGCGCTCGCCTTCAGCGAACTCGTCGATTCCGAAACTGGAATGAGCGAGGCAGATGTAATCGGAGCGATGTCGTGGCGTCCGGCCCGCATCGCCGGACTGGGTGACCACGGCTCGGTTCTGGCTCCGGGGTCGGCGGCCAACATCGCAGTGATAGATCCCCGGGCCACTTGGACGATCGACGCCTCGGGCGGAGCGTCGCGGAGCCGAAACGTCCCATATGTCGGACGATCGGTCAGAGGCAAGGTCAGACACACGCTTTTGTTCGGTGACCCGGTGGTCATCGACGGAGAGGTACAGAGATGAATTACGAAGCAGCGGCGATCGTTCTCGCCGACGGCACGGTCTTCGAGGGAGAGGCAATCGGCGCCCCCGCCGACGGTGGTGTCAGCACCGGCGAGTTCGTGTTCAACACGGTCATGTCCGGTTACCAGGAGGTGATCTCGGATCCGTCCTATACGGGGCAGGTGATCACTTTCACCTATCCCCAGATCGGCAACTACGGGACCAACCCCGAAGACAACGAATCGCCAGTCCCACGCTGCAACGGGATTGTCGTTCGAGACCTGGCTCGTCGCCAGAGCAACTGGCGCGCCAGCGAGCCGCTGTCGTCCTACCTCGTGCGTCACGGAATCTCGGGAGTGGCCGGGATCGACACCCGCCGCCTGACCCGTCATCTGCGCGACAACGGAGCGATGCCCGGAGCGTTCGGATCCGCAGATCTTGCAACTCTGCGGGACGCGGCTACCAAGGCCGTCGGCACAGACGGAAAGAACCTGGTCGAGGCGGTCAGCACCCCCACCCCGTACTCGCTCGACTCGACCACCGACGCGACACGCCGGATCGTGGTCGTCGACCTGGGAATCAAGTCGACGATCCTCAGCAACTTGCGCCAGTTCGGGTCCGTCGACGTGCTGCCCTGGACCTCGAGCGCGGACGACGTCCTGGCTCTCGATCCCGACGGGGTGTTCTTCTCCAACGGGCCCGGCGACCCTGCGGCGGTCCACCAGGTCCCCGACACGATCCGGGAAGTGCTCGGCAAGGTTCCGATCCTCGGAATCTGCATGGGACACCAACTGTTGGCGACCGCCCTCGGTGGTTCGACCTACAAGCTGCCTTTCGGCCATCACGGCGGAAATCACCCCGTGCGCGACAACGTCACCAACATCATCGAGATCACCAGTCAGAACCACAACTACTGCGTGGACGTCGAAGGTGTGCCGGGCACCCGGGTCACCCACGTCAACCTCAACGACGGGACGGTCGAAGGCTTCGAGTGCACCGACGTCCAGGCCTTCGCCGTGCAGCACCACCCCGAGGCCGGACCCGGTCCCCAGGACAGCCGCTACATCTTCCAGCGCTTCGCCGACCTTATCGACGGACGCGTCTCGTGAGCTCAGCCGAGCCGATCCTGGACCTGGGCCGTCTCCTCGGCGAGATGATCGCCGACCCCCGCCACAATGGCGCGCTCGACACGAGAGCCGAGGAGCGGGATTCGCACCTTGATCTCGCCGCTGACCTTGCGCACCGCGCCACCGTCGTGGTCGAGAAGTCTCGTCGTGGCCGATGCACCGATGAGCCGGCCGGCCTGGTCGGGCAGGAAAGCAACCCTGGCCGAACGGTCATCCAGATTCCAGGTCGTCTCCTGGATCCAGGAGACGTTGGAGGTGTCGATGAAGCGCGCGGCTTCGGTGGGAAGATCGACCGCGAGCCGGTAGTGAAGCCTGACGACAGTCGTCGACCCGCGGGTGTCGACACCGAGGACCTCCGGAGCGCTGGTTGCGCTCAGCCCGCTGAGGCCCTCCCGGACAGCCTGGTCCGTGTCGACCGCCATCACGCGGTCGGCGGCGGCGTTCCAGCGTTGCTCGAAATTGAACTTCACCCAATCAGCGTCCCACATCTGCGGCATCGACACGGCCATGTCCGTTGCACCGAGATGCCGACCCCAACCCACTCCCACAGGAGCCTTTGATGCCTCGCCGAAATGACCTCGAATCGATACTGCTGATCGGGTCCGGCCCGATCGTCATCGGCCAGGCCTGCGAGTTCGACTATTCCGGCACCCAGGCGTGCCGGGTTCTCCGCGAGGAGGGTTACCGGGTCATCCTGGCCAACTCGAATCCTGCGACCATCATGACCGACCCGGATTTCGCGGACGCCACCTATATCGAGCCACTGACGCCGGACATCCTCGAGAAGATCATCGCCAAGGAGCGCCCCGACGCGGTGCTGCCGACCCTCGGCGGACAGACTGCCCTGAACCTGGCTATGGATCTGGCCGAATCGGGTGTTCTCGACACCTACGGAGTTGAACTGATCGGCGCTGACGCCGAGGCAATCCGCACCGCCGAGGACCGCGATCTGTTCAAGAAGGCCATGATCGGGATCGGCCTGAGCGTCCCGGCCTCGGGTGTCGCCCACAACATGGACGACGCCGCGGCTATCCGGGCCGAGCTGGGTCTGCCCGTGGTGATTCGACCTGCTTACATTCTCGGCGGCAAGGGCACGGGTATCGCCTCCACGCCCGCCGAGTTCGACATGATGGTCGCCCGGGGTCTCGACGCTTCGCCCATCCATGAGGTTCTGATCGAGAAGTCGATCGCCGGGTGGAAGGAGTTCGAGCTCGAGGTCATGCGTGACCGTGCCGACAACTGCGTGATCATCTGCTCCATCGAGAACCTCGACCCGATGGGTGTCCATACCGGTGACTCGATAACGGTTGCTCCGGCAATGACCCTGACCGACCTCGAGTACCAGCAGATGCGTGCCGACGCGTTCCGCGTCATGCGCCGAGTCGGGGTCGAGACCGGCGGGTCGAACGTCCAGTTTGCAGTTCACCCCGACACCGGCGAACAGGTCGTGATCGAGATGAACCCACGCGTGAGTCGGTCATCTGCGCTTGCCTCCAAGGCGACCGGGTTCCCGATCGCGAAGATCGCAGCCAAGCTCGCAGTCGGCTACACCCTCGACGAGATCCCCAACGACATAACCCGCAAGACCCCCGCCTGTTTCGAACCGACGATCGACTACGTCGTCACGAAGGTGCCGCGTTGGGCCTTCGAGAAGTTCCCGGGTGCCGAACCCGTTCTTGGAACCCAGATGCAGTCCGTCGGTGAGGTCATGGCGATCGGGCGGACGTTCAACGAGTCCATCCAGAAGGCGATGCGCTCGATCGAACAGGGGCGGAGCGGTCTCAACTGCGACCCCGGTGAGGACCAGTTCGATTCGATCGATACCGAGACCCTTCTGGGTCGTGCCGGGATCGGGTCACCGGATCGGATCTTCGAAGTCGAGTCGCTGCTGCGCCGCGGCGTCGGGATCGACGAGGTGTTCGAAGCCACGAAGATCGACCGTTGGTTCCTCGACCAGATCCTTTCCATGATCGAAGAGCGTCAGTATCTGGAGTCCCTCGCCAACGGATCGGGCGCGGGCGGCGCGGTTCCGGCCTCGCTCGAAGCCAGGACCTGGAAGCGTGCGAAGCAGTTCGGCTTCGGTGACTCCCAACTCGCGTACCTGTGGGGAGTCGGCGAGGACGAGGTGCGTGCCGCCCGTCTCGCAGCGGGGGTTGAGATCACCTACAAGACCGTCGACACGTGCGGCGCCGAGTTCGAAGCGTCCACGCCGTACCACTACGGGACCTACGAGGACGACTCCGAAGTTGCTGCGTCGAGCCGCGACAAGGTGATCATCCTCGGCTCCGGACCGAACCGGATCGGTCAGGGGATCGAGTTCGACTACTGCTGCGTACATGCGAGCTTCGCCCTCCGTGACGCAGGTTTCGAGACGATCATGGTCAACTGCAACCCGGAGACGGTTTCTACCGACTACGACACATCGGACCGGCTCTACTTCGAGCCGCTGTCGACCGAAGGTGTTCTCAACGTTATCGACGCCGAGAAGCGTTCGGCCGAACAGGGCGGTGGCCGACTGGTGGGCGTCATCGTCTCACTCGGTGGTCAGACGCCGCTGAAGCTCGCCAATCAACTGGCTCCGGAACTCATCCTGGGAACACCGGCGGTGAGTATCGACCTGGCCGAGGACCGCAACCACTGGGGAGCGCTGTGCAGCCGTCTGGGAATCGCACAGCCGGAGGGTGCGACGGCCACGACGCTGGACGAAGCGATTGCAACCACCTCCAAGATCGGGTTCCCGGCGTTGGTGCGGCCCAGCTACGTGCTCGGCGGTCGGGCGATGGAGATCGTCTACGACGAGGCCGATCTTCGCCGCGCCTGGCAGGCCATCACGCTGAGCGGGTCGCTCGGCCGTGAAGGCGGACTGTCGGCCAGCCGCCCGGTGCTGATCGACCGGTTCCTTGAGGACGCAACAGAAGTCGATGTCGACGCCATCAGAGACGAGAGCGGCGAGGTGATTATCGGCGGGATCATGGAACACGTCGAAGAGGCCGGGGTCCACTCCGGAGACTCGGCATGCGTAATCCCACCCGTGGGACTTTCGGCATCGTCGATCGCGACGATCGAAGACTATGCCCGCCGGATCGCAACTGAACTCGGTGTCATCGGGCTGATCAACGTCCAGTTCGCTGTTCAACACGGCGAGGACGGGGGCGCAGAGGGTGGCGACGGGAAGGTCTACGTGATCGAGGCCAACCCGCGGGCATCGCGAACGGTTCCGTTCGTTGCCAAGGCAACCGGTGTTCCGCTCGTGAAGATTGCCGCCCGCGTCATGGCAGGCGAGACGCTCGAGCAACTCCGCCAGGTGGGGCTGCTGGGCGAGCGCCTCGATGCGCACCACATCGCGGTCAAGGAAGCGGTGCTGCCATGGAACCGATTCCCGGATGTCGACACCGTTCTTGGTCCGGAAATGCGCTCGACCGGTGAGGTCATGGGAATCGACACGACAGTCGGGATGGCTTTCGCCAAGTCCCAGCTAGCGGCGGGTGACCGTATGCCGACATCGGGCACAGTGTTCTTCTCGCTCGCCGATCGGGACAAGGCGGTTGGATCGAAGGCGGCCGCGAAGTTCGTTTCGCTCGGTTTCGACATCGTCGCCACGTCCGGAACCGCTGCGTACCTCAACGACCGGGGAATACCTGTGGGGAAGGTCGTCGCGAAGATCAACTCCGGTGATGACGGCGATGACTGGTCGAGCGACGATGACGCTTCCGGTTCCGCCGAGGGTGACGGCCAGCGCGCCGAGGTAACCAGCGGGGCCGCAACGAGCGGAGCTGCTGGCGACGTGACTGCTGGTGACGGGACTGCTGGCGACGGGGTTGCTGGTGACGGGACTGCTGGTGACGGGACTGCTGGCGACGGGGTTGATGGAGTCGAGATGATCTCCAGCGGTCAGATCGATCTGGTCGTCAACTCTCCCCGGGGCCGTGGGCCGCGGGCAGACGGCGCACATATCCGTCGGGCCGCCGGGGCAGGGCGCATTCCGCTGCTCACCACCGCCGCGGCGGCCCTGGCAGCTGCGAACGGCGTGGCTGACTGGATCGGGACCGACCTCCAGGTGAGAAGCCTCCAGGAGTACCACGCGATTGGAGCGGCGCACCTCGCCGAGGTCACGGGGTCCCCGGGTGGTGTCGGGTCTGCCGCGTCCGCGGGTGGCGACAGCCCTGGGTCAGCCGCTGGGGCCGGGTCGGATAGCTCGACGGAAGTGGGCGAGTAGCCAGTGGCCCGACCCGAGGTCGACATGACCACGACCATCGGCTCGCTGCGTCTCGGCGCGCCGGTGATGACCGCCGCCGGTACGGCCGGCCATGGTGATGAGCTGGCCCGTTACGTGGATCTGTCGGCGCTCGGGGCGGTCGTGGTCAAGTCGCTCTCGGCGGAACCTTGGGCCGGAAACCCCGCCCCGCGGGTCCATCAGACTCCGGCGGGCATGCTCAACAGCGTCGGACTGCAGGGCCCGGGCATCAAGGCCTGGCGCGAACACGAGTTGCCCGCCCTGCTGGCGACCGGGGCCAAGGTCGTCGCCAGTATCTGGGGGCGTAGCGTCGAGGACTACGCGGCCGCCGCCGACGCTCTCAGGGG
>JBATWQ010000294.1:0-4988 GCA_049672765.1 Microthrixaceae bacterium
GCGGATACCAGCCCGAGGACGGCAAAACTCATGGCCATCCGATGGTCGTCATATGTCTGGACGATGCCTGCGCGGGATACGCCGGGCTGGACCGTGAACCCATCGGGATCTTCAACTGCCTCGATTCCCAGGCGGTTCAGTTCGGTGACGACCGCCCTCAACCGGTCGGTCTCCTTGTTGCGGATGAATCCGATTCCGGTGACCCGTGTCGGCGTCGAGGCCCGGGTCGCGACGACAGCGAGAGTCTGTGCGACATCCGAGATGTCCGACATGTCGACCTCGATTCCGCGCAACTCGTCGGTGCCGACCAGTTCGACCTCGTGGTCCTCCCAGTGGACCTCGCAGCCCATCTGCTCAAGAACCTCCACGAACGCTATGTCACCCTGCGCGGACTTACGCCCGAGCCCCTCGATTCGGACCCTTCCTCCGGTGACGGCAGCCGCCGCCAAGAAATACGAGGCTGCCGAAGCGTCCGGCTCGACCGGGTAGTGATCGAGCGCCTCATATGGCTGGGGTCCCACTTCGAGATGGCGGTACGAGTCGTTGGTTCCAACGGCCCCGAAGTCGGCCATCAAGCCGAGGGTCATATCGACATATGGCTTGGATACGAGTTCGGTGACTATTTGCACGCGCAACCCGTGACGCATCGCGGGTGCCGCCAGCAGCAGACCAGACAGGAACTGACTCGACACGTCCCCGCTCAGTTCTACGGTTCCGCCGTCAAGTCCACGACCATCGATCTGGACCGGAAGGAAGCCGGGCTCTCCCAACGGGTCGATCGACGCCCCCAACTGCACCAGCGCGTCGAGCAGTTCGCCCATCGGACGCAGACGCAGCGGCGGCGCTCCGTCGAGAATGACCGTCGAATAGCCGAGCGCCGCGAACGGGGCGACGAATCGCGATGTGGTCCCCGACAGCCGGGCGTCAAGAACCGCACCCTCGTTGGAGGGAGCACCCCCAACTCCGCGGACCGAAACGGCATTTGCCCCTTCGTCACGGGTGATTCCGACTCCCAGGTCTGCCAGGCAGCTGAGCATCGCCTCGGTATCATCGGCGAAAAGGACTCCTGATAGCCGAGACTCCCCCGCTGCCAGGCCCGCACAGATGAGCGCGCGGTTGGTGATGCTCTTCGAACCCGGTGGACGAACAACTGCGTTGATCGGCCCCCGAACGGGCTGCACTTCGACCACATCGATGGGAATCGCCGCCAACGGACCGGACTGTCCCCGGGTTGGAGTTGGGGAACCGGCTGGCCCCGCCGGACCCGCCGGCCCCATCGGTCCCGCTGGCCCATTGACCGAGGTGGCCCGGGAATCGTGCGACGGGTTCTCAGACAACGTCTCTCACCGTGACCGATCTGCCACTTGTTCGCAGCGCGGCGGCCAGATCCTCTGCCCGTGCCGCGTCGACGACCAGTAGGAGTCGGCCGCCTGTCTCGCCGGCGTTGTGGATGACCTCGATGTCGTAGACGTTCGCCGAGATCTGGGTGGCCAACGATGTGACCGCTGCCAACTCGCCCGGCTGGTCGGGAATCGGAACGCTGACCTCTGCGAGTTCATCGACCTCGGGCACCCCGGTCGGTAGCGACCGGCGGGCATCCTGGGCCGAGCTGAGACGCTCCAACAGCGCGTCTCCCGCGCCTCGGGCGACTATGTCGCGCATCTCCGAGAGTTTGGAAGTCAGCTCGTCGATGACTTCGAGAATGGCGTCCCGGTTGTCCGCGCAGATGTCGATCCACATAGTGGGATCTCCGGAGGCGATCCTGGTCATGTCCCTGAACCCTCCCGCCGCCAGGCGTAGGAGGGCTGAATGTTCCACCGCCCTGTCCGCAGCCAGACCCATCAGGCTTGCCGCGGCCAAATGTGGGACGTGTGAGACGGTGGCAACCAGCCGGTCGTGATTTTCTGGGTCGAGGGTGAGCACCTCGGCACCGAGCGAACGGACCACCGAATGTACGAGCGCGTGCGCGTCAGGGTCGGTGCTCGACGTCGGAGTGAGAACCCAGGTGGCGCCCTGGAACAGATCGGCGCGGGCGCCTTCCACTCCAATGGCCTCGGATCCCGCCATCGGATGGCCGCCGACGAACCGCGGATCGGATATCGCCGAAACGATGGGCGCCTTGACGCTGCCCACGTCCGTCACGACCCGACCGTCGGCCAGGGCGGCCTCGACCGCCGCTGCGATCGAACCGACGGGGACCGCCACGAAGGTGATCTTCGCCTGCGGGTCGTCACCGATCTGGTCGATTACCCCCAGTTCGAGGGCCCGCTCCGCACGCAACCGATCGTTGTCGGTGCCGCTGACGTGCCAGCCGTTGACCCGCAATGCAGCGGCGATCGACCCGCCGATGAGTCCGATTCCGATAACAGCGGCTCGTGCCGGCATCAGTGGCGAGGTCACAGTCGGTCTGGGGTCGGTCGATCAGGGATCATTCGGGCAGGTCGTCACGCAACGACCGGGCCTGTTCGAGGTAAACGTGCCGCAGATCGCTCCGGGCGCGGTCGGTGTTGATGTGCATCATGATCCGCACGCACAACGGCATGGCTCCGGCAATCTCGAGCTCTTGGGCGCACATGAGCGGAACATCCCCATAGCCCATCCTGCGGGCGGCCACAGCCGGAAAGACCGAATGGATGTCCGGGGTGGCCGTGAACAGGATCGAAATGAGGTCGCCGTTCTGGAGGCCGTTGCGGGTGATCATCTCGCCGAGGAGTTCTTCGACCCGTTCCAGCAGGTGTTCGCTCTCATCCACTTCGAGTGTCGTGGCGCCGCGCAGGGCCTGGACGTTCAAGGTCATCGCAGCGAGGTTAGTTCTGGGCCTCGTCGCGACCTGAACTGAGTTGTTCGTTGGTCGTCCCCGTGGCTCCCGGACTGCGAGCCACGAGCTTGGCCGCCCGCTCAAGTTCACGGATCTCATCGATCTCCAGGCTGCGGCTCTCCCCCGGTGCCAGGGCAGTGTCGCGCAGCGGCCCGATTCTCGTTCGGACCAGGCGGGTCACCGGGTGACCAACCGCTTCACACATCCGCCTCACCTGACGATTACGTCCCTCGTGGATGACCAGCTTGATCACGTTAGGGGCAAGAGACGACGCCTTCGCTGGAGCGGTTACACCGTCGTCCAGTTCGACCCCGTCACGGAGCTTGCGCAGTGCGCCTCGACCAACGGTCCCCTCCACCTCGGCCACATATTCCTTCTCGACGCCGAAGCTCGGGTGTGTCAGCCGATGAGTCAACTCACCGTCATTCGTCAACAGGATCAGACCCTCGGTGTCCATGTCGAGGCGGCCGACCGAATGCACACGGGGCTCCGACGGAACGAGCGACACGACTGTCGGCCGCCCACCCGGGTCATCCGCTGTTGTGACGACGCCTGCCGGCTTGTTGAGCAGGTAGTAGACGAGGCCGGGACGCACTCCGATCGGAACGTCGTCGACGGCGACAACGTCGTGGTCGACCTCGACCCGTCGCCCAAGAACGGCGACCTCTCCGTTGACGGTCACTCGACCTTCGTCGATCAGGTCTTCGCAGACACGCCTTGAGCCGAACCCTGCTCGCGCCAGAACCTTCTGCAACCTCTCACCTGTCGAGTCCAGGGACACGGGGCTAGTCGGTCTCGTCTTCGAGATCGATTATCGATCCCCGTTCTTCGATTCCTGCCAGATCGACGGTCTGACCGGTCGAATCGTCGTTCGGATCCGCCGCAGTTTCGTCAGCAACGGAAGTACCGGCCTCGGATGGGCTGTCCGTCGGCGACGCTGCGGTGGCCGAATCGTCGCCAGAAGATCTGTCGCCAGAAGATGCGTCGCCAGAACCGCCATCCTCACCCTCTTCGAAACGGAGGCCGTGTTCGAGTCGCTCGACCACGTCGGCTCCCGGTATGAAGTCGCCGAGCGACGGCAGATCTTCGACCGAGTTGATACCCAGTCGCTCCAGAAACAGCTGGGTCGTCCCGAAAAGCGATGCCTGACCGGGACCGGCGTCGCGTCCGATCTCGTCGATGTAACCCCGCTGCTGGAGTGTTCTCATGACCCCGTCGACGTTGACGCCTCTGATCGCTGCCACCTGTGCCCTGGAGATGGGCTGCTTGTAGGCGACGATGGCTAGTGTCTCCAGCGCTGCGGCCGACAGCCTTGCGGACTGGCCGGTGAGCACGTACCGCTCGACATAGGCCTCGCAGTCCTCGTGGCTCTGATAGCGCCAGCCACCGGCGACCTTCACCAGGCGAAAGCCCCGCTCCTCGGCCTCGTAGGAAGCGGCGACCTCTTCGAGGATCTCTTCCACGGCGGCCGGGCTCAGTTCGACCAATTGGGCGAGCAGCGCCGGGTCAGCTGGCTGATCGGCGACCATGACGATCGCCTCCAGGGCACGGCGTGCCTCGTCCTGCATCTGCTACTCCGAAGGTCTGTGGTCAGTTGAGGGTTCGTCAGCCGTTGTAGGCATCGACGAGTTCCAGCGCATCTGCACCGGAGACATCGCCAGCCTGCCACACGACTTCGATATCACCGAACGTATGAGGCTGACGAAGGTCGACCAAGCCCTGCTTGAACAGCTCCAACAGTGCGAGGAAGTGAACGACCACCTCGAGACGTTCACCCAGCGACGCCGTCAGCTCACGGAACGAGACCCGGCCACGCCTTGGAAGTTCGATGCACAGGTCGGCCACCGCATCGATGACGCTCGCCCTGATCGGGGCGACGTGGAACAGGTCGATGTGCACCTGGGGCTTGGGTTCAATCGCCTTGAGGAAGGCGCTGCGCAGTCGGTCGGGTGAGACTCCCTCGAGCAGGTCTGGTGCGAGGTCGAGGAACCTCTCGTCGGGACCGACCGTGCGGGCGACACTGCGGGCTGCGCCGGAGTGCAGAGACTCGAGCACCCGGGCAGCGTCCTTGAAGGTCTTGCACTCGAGAAGGCGAGATAGAAGTAGATCCCGCTCCTCCCACAGCGACAGGTCCTCATCGAGGTCCAAGTCGTCGTCGTCGGGAAGCAGT
>JBATWQ010000295.1:0-1659 GCA_049672765.1 Microthrixaceae bacterium
GCCGACCGGGGCCTGGGAGCGTCAGTTGTTGCGGTTGTGGCGAACGGCCTCGACGCGCCGTGTCCCTCGCGAAATCGTCAACTGGCTTCGCGAGTTGTTGAACGGGGCGTGATCTATTCAGAAGTCCCGCCGGGTATGCCTTCGGCCCCGTGGCGGTTTCCGGTCAGGAACAGAGTGATTGCCGCCCTCGCCGACGTAGTGGTCGTCGTCGAATCTGCCGGTGCCGGAGGATCGATGCACACAGTTCGGGAGGCGCTCACGAGGGACCGGCCGGTTCTGGCGGTCCCGGGTCCGGTCAACAGTCGTGCCTCCGAGGGGGTGAACCAACTCATCCGCGACGGGGCAGCTCCGTGTCTCGGGGTCGAGGACGTGATGATGGCCCTCGGACTGCCGAGCGGATCTGTGGGCACACCTCAGGGCGCGCCAGTCCTTGCTCACACACGGGGATCGGTGAATCCGGAGCCTGTGGTGACCGGGCGCCATTCCCGTCAAGAGACCCGTCGCGAGCCGACCGGAAACGAGGCACTGGTGCTGGAATCACTCGACTGGAGACCGGCGACGCTCGATAGCCTGGCAGTCGGGACGGGACTTGGCCTGAGAGACCTTGCAAAGGCCCTGTCCAATCTGGAGTCGGATGGTTGGATATCGAGGACCGGCGGATGGGTCGAACGATGCGCCTGACACGAACTCCCGCATTGACAGCGGTACGGGCCCAGACCTCCGGCGCCAGATTGGTGGCGAAGACGCCCCCAAGCATCACCCGCCGCGGGGTGACTGCGGATCTATCGTCGGACATAGTTGTGTAGCGACTGATATCTGGGAGGCACGGCACGACGCGCCCATTGAATCTCACTCTACGTGTTGACTAGGCTTCGGAGAGTAGCATTTCTCAGTTAGGGGGTGACGATGCAGGACTTGGCTGAGTCATGGCATCTGGTCGCCTTTGCTTCAGACATCCAGGTTTCGCCTGCAACCATTGCCGTCTATCAGCGGGACCTGAGCGCCTTTGTCGAATGGGCCGCCCGGGACGACAGGCTCAGACCCCGCGATGTGGATCGCAAGGTTCTACGTCGTTACCTGGCAAGCCTCAACACACGCGGACTGGCCCAGCGAACCATCGCACGGAAGGCCTCCTCGCTTCGTCGCTACTTCCGCTGGGCTACCACCAGGGGTTTGGTCGACTCCGACCCCGCCGCCGGCCTGTCCGCCCCCCGGGGCTCGGCCCGACTTCCCAGGATTCTGACCGTTGACGAGCTGAGCCAGCTACTCGATGAACCGCCCAAGCGGGCGGCACCCGACCCGTTGGCAGACCTGCGTGATGACGTGATTCTGGAGCTTCTCTACGGCTCGGGGTTACGCGTATCGGAAGTCTGTGGACTGGACGTCGGGTCGGTCGACCTTGATCGTCGGCGCCTCAACGTCTGGGGCAAGGGCGACAAGCAGCGGGTCGTGCCGGTGGGTGAACCCGGGGCAGAGGCCCTCGAAAGCTGGCTGCGCCACGGACGCTTCGAGTTCATCGAACAAGTGACACGACGGAGTCGCGTCACCGTCGAAGACTCTGGCAACACCCGCCCCGGCCGCATCGGGCGACAGGGTCCTGATGATGAGGACGGCTCCGCATTGTTCTTCAACTCGCGTGGTCGACGTATCGGACCGCGG
>JBATWQ010000296.1:0-5664 GCA_049672765.1 Microthrixaceae bacterium
TGGGGTTGCTGAGCAGGTTGTTCAACGAACCCTCTTCGCCGAAGAGGATCTCTCTCCACTCTGCGATGAGCGCGGTGTTGTCCCGATCGTTGGGATGGAACCCCCGCCTGTCGTACTCGCAGAGCTCGTCCCACACCGCCCGACTGAACAGCGGGTTCTGCCGAGCAACACGGAGGCTCCCCCGCAGCCTCCCCTTCCGGTAGGTAGTTCTGTCGCCCAGCAGCGAAAGCATGACCTGGATGACCATACCGACGATGAAGCCGTATCGGGTCGCCTTCATGGTGAAGATCCGGAGCCGCTCGGATCCGCCCACCGCCTTGTAGACGTCGAAGGCCACGGCCTTGTGCTCGGACTCCTCGAGCGCATGCCAGACGAACAGGTCGCGCACAGCGTCTTCACCCATGAGATCGCGAACCTCGGGGTTCTGCAGGATCAACTCCGCAAGAGTCGCGGTGAAATGCTCAAGCGCCGCAGTGAAGGCCAGGTTCGAAATGGGAGGCAGGATCCGCTCGCGGAGTTTGAGGATCCTGCGGGTGATCCGCTCGGAACTCAACGTCGGGTAACCCAACTCGTCGAGTCGGCGATTGAAGATCCTGTGCTCCCTCCCGTGCATCGACTCCTGGCCGATGAACCCGGCGACCTGGCGTTTGAGGACGGGATCGACGATCTCGCCGCGGTAGTGCCGGACTGATCGGACGAAGAAGTCCTCACCGTCGGGGAACACCGACGACAGCGACGCAATGATGTGGCTGCTCACGAGGTCACCGTCGGCGGCAAAGTGCCTTGGAAGCTCCGCCATGGCTTCCTCGAAATCGATCCGCCTGGTGGGGATCGTCAGATCCGGGCTGCTCGACTGCCCCGCCGATCGGCTTTCCTGGTGAACTTCGGTGGTGTCCATATCTCTCCAAACGTCCGGCCGAACTCCACAATAGAGGATTTGAGTGTTTCACTCAATCCCTCAATTTGCTAGCCTGACGGTCGATGAAGGACCCCGCAGAATCCGCTCCTCCAAAGGATGAACTCTCAAAGGGTGAACTCACCCGTCTGTCGATACTCCAGGCCTCCGTCGCCAGATTCGGTCAGGACGGGTTCCGGAGTACATCGGTAGCGGACATCGCGCGCGACGCCTCGATCAGTGGCACCGGCGTCTACGCCTACTTCCCCAACAAGGAGGCGCTGTTCTTCGCCGCCCTCGATGAAGATGCAGCGGCCCTGATCCGTGAGGGCGTGACCCACCTGCTGCACGACCCCGACCCGAACGAGTGGCGCCAGTCGCTGATTCTGACCCTGCTCGAGGCCCTTCCCCGTCACCCGTTGGCGCGCCGGGTACTGGCGGGGCTTGAGCCCGATGTGACGGAGCGGGTGCTCGAACTCCCGGCCCTGACGGACCTACGCAAGACCGTGGCCGAAAGGCTCCGTTCTGACCAGTTGGCGGGAATCGCCCGCAACGACATCGACCCGATGACGATCGCAAACGGGACGATCACGATAATCATCACGCTGCTCATGGGCATGGTGCAGTTCGGCAGCTCAAACCTGCCGCTCTACGGTCCCGATGTCATGGCGGTGTTCGAGGCTGCGCTCGATCCGGTTCACCCCTGACCTGGGGGGTCCTAGTCTCGGGCGATGATCGAGATGGGCGCTCCAGATGGTTCGGGTAGAAGGCCGTCGGGACCCAAAGCCGAATTTCCCGACTTCGCCGTTGCCAGCGGCGAGGAGGCGTCGGATCCGCTCGTCAGCCATGACGGAGGCGACGTACGGGTAGATCAACTTGCCCTGAGCCGCCACCTGGAGAACCAGGATGCCGACCTCGCAGCGGTCGCCGGACTGGGAGTCGAACTCTGGCGCTACGGAATGCCGTGGCGGCTCACCGAGGTAGACCAGAGCACCTACGACTGGACACTGTGGGACCGGGCGCTGGCAGCCTGCGAAGCACACGGGCTCACACCGATCATCGACCTGTGCCATTTCGGTCTACCCGACCATTACTCGGGCTTCTGCGATCGGGACTGGGTCGCGGGCTTCACCCGTTATGTCGACGCGTTCCTCGACCGCTATAGCGAGCCGATGTTCTTCACACCCGTGAACGAACCGATGATCACCGCGATGTGCTCGGGGTTTCTCGGTTTCTGGAACGACCGACGCTCCTCGCGGGCCGACTACATGGTCGCCCTGGCCAACCTGACTCTCGCCAACCTTGAGGGAATCGCCCGGGTCGCCTCGGACCGCTCGGGATGGTGGATCGGAGCCGAGGGGTTCGGAACCCACATCGCCGCAACACCAGAGGACGAGGCCGCTGCGAACGGCGCCCGGGCGCTCGAACAACTCGTCTGGGATCTGCATTTCGGGGTGGAGCCACGCCCGGAGGTCGCCGACGTGGCGAGCTTGGTGCCCGACGCCACCCTCGCTGAGATCGACGCCCTGGCGGGTCCAACCGACCGCGTCATTGCCGGCCATGACGTCTACCCGGTCAGTTTCACGCTGCACGGTCAGCGCACCGATCCGCTGTCGATCACAGAGCGGACCGAGGCATACGAGGCAGAGGCCCGGGCCTGGTTCGAACGTTACGGACGACCGTTCTGGGTTGCCGAAACCTCCAACCTGGGCCTGGAAGTGGAGGATGGGCCCCGCTGGCTGGGAGAACTGACGGGCGCTCTCGACCGCCTCCGCAGCGACGAGGTCCCCGCCAGGGGTGTCTGCTGGTACAGCCGTGGCGATCAGCACGATTGGCAAACCATGCTGACCGCCCCGGTTGGCGATGTAACCGAGGTCGGGCTCTTCGACGTGGGGCGAAACGCCCGACCGGTGGCCGACGACTTCGCCGATTTGGCCCGAGTCAGGCCCGGTCTGCGGTGACGCTCGCCTTGATGGCCGACACCTCGAACTCGAGTGTGACCTTCTCGCTGACGAGAACCCCGCCGGCGTCGAGCGCGGCGTTCCAGCTGAGTCCGAAGTCCTTGCGGTTGACCACCAGCGAGCCTTCAAGACCCACTCTCTGATTCTGGAAGGGGTCCACTGCGACGCCCTCGTATTCGAGGTCGAACGTCACGGGCCTGGTGACGTCCTTGACCGTCAGGTCGCCGGTGACACGGAACGTCTCAGCGTCCACCTTTTCGACGCCGGTCGAGGTGAAGCGAATCTCTGGATAGTTCTCGATGTCGAAGAAGTCGTTGGTGCGGAGGTGATTGTCACGATCCTCATTGCGGGTGTCGATGCTCGCCACCTGGATGGTCAGTTGCAGGTTCGACTTGGAGGGTTCGTCGAGGTCCAGGTAACCAGTTCCCTCGAAGTCGTTGAAGCTGCCCCGAACCTTGGCAACCATCGCGTGACGTGCGGCGAAACCGATCCGGCTGTGTGAGGGGTCGATGGCGTACTCGCCGTTGATCTGTGCGGTTGAAAGTGCCGTGCTCATTGTTCTAGATCTCCTTGTTGGATTCGGGCTGATGAAATGGAGACGTTGTTGATATGTCATCTATTCCCGAGTTCCAAGGATTTTCTTTCAGAAGCGGATACACGGGCCTTCCGGACTGGAATAGCCAGCTTTCGGAACCGGACACGCTGGATGGGCCACAATCGTCACGACCGAGAGGCGGACCCGATGACCACAGAACCCCAGTGGCTCGACGACAGAGAACACCGGGCGTGGCGCAGTTACCTGGACGCCTACACAAGGCTGGCAACTGCGCTCAACGGCTCACTAACGCGGGGCCACGGAATATCACTCGGGGACTACGAGGTTCTGGTCCACCTGAGCGAAGCGGACGACAACGGATTGCGGCCGGTTGAACTCGCCGGCCTGATGGGCTGGGAGAAAAGTCGCCTCTCCCACCATCTGACCCGCATGATCCACCGTGGCCTCATCGAGCGAGAGCCATGTCTCACCGATCGACGCGGGTCCTGGGTCAGGATGACCGAAGCGGGTCGCAGCGAGCTAGAACAGGCGGCGCCTGACCACGTGGCGGATGTCCGCGGGTGGTTCGTCGACGCGGTCGGAAGCGACGACCTGGCAATCATCGACGCCGCCAGCCGTCGAATCTCGGAACGGATCTCCCGGGCGGGGGCAGCGAATCCGAACGGCGGAAAGCGCTCCTAGTTGTTGCGGGTCTGCTTCGCAGGCTTGTAGTGACCGCTGGGAGCGTGGCTGGTGATCGCCAGTCGGTTCCAAGAATTGATCGCCACGATCGCGAACACCAGCGCGGCATATTCACCGGCGCTGAACACCCGCCTTGCTTCTGCCTCGACCTCTGGAGGTACGTGGCCCTGCGAGATGAGGGTGACCTGCTCGGTCATCGCCAGCGCAGCACGCTCCTGTTCGCTGTACAGGGTGGCCTCGCGCCAGGCGTTGAGCATGTAGAGGCGCTCCTCGGTCTCTCCCTCGGATCTGGCGTCCTTGTAATGCATGTCCAAACAGAAGGCGCAGCTGTTGATCTGGGAGGCGCGCATCTTCACGAGCTCGAAGATCTGACGATCGAGGGGACCTGCAGCGATAGCTGCTTCCAGTGCCTGCAACGCCTCCATGGCGCCCGGAAGCGCCCCATAGAGGTCCACGAATTCTGGCTGACTGCCATTGTGCGCTGCTGTGGCCACCGATCCCCTGGCTTCACCTTCCACCATGCCATCTACCTTCTTTCACTTGAGAGCTTCGACGTACTCCTATCCAATTGGACCATCGTCGGCCACCGAGTGCCAGTGACATGCGATGCTTGCGACGCGGGCATGTGCCGACCCGGACGTGGACTGCTTGGATGTTGACAACTGCGACATTTGGCGACGATCGCCGTACCCTGTCAGAGCTCGACATTTCCTGTCGGTCGGCGGCGGAGTCACTGACTTCGAGGGTCAAATGGGACAGCACAATTCAAGGCAACGAGGTTCCACGTGATAACAGTCAAGGCAGCGTCTGAGGGCTCAATCGACGAAGGCGTCCAGAAGGTCAGGGCGAACGGCATCGAAATCGCCTTCGAAACCTTCGGCGACCCGGCCAATCCGACGATCCTTCTGGTCATGGGACTCGGCACGCAGATGATCGCCTGGGACGACACGCTGTGCGAAACGCTCGCCGGGTCGGGTTATCACGTGGTCCGTTTCGACAACCGCGACGTCGGCCTTTCGACACATATCGATGCTCCTGCCCCGGCGATCAAGGACCTTCTGTTCAGCCGCCGACCCGCCTACACGATCAGCGACATGGCAGAGGATGCAATCGGCCTGCTGGACGCCATCGACGTCGAGTCCGCTCACGTCGTCGGGGCGTCGATGGGTGGCTTCATCAGCCAGACGATCGCCCTGGCGCATCCAGGGCGGGTCAGCAGTCTGACCCTGATCATGACCTCGACGGGTTCCAGGTTGGTCGGTCGTCCCACCCCGGCTGTTATCCGTCGGATGGCGAGTCGACCCATGACCAGAACCAGGCAAGAAGTGATGGACGAGGCAGTCGCGTCCTACCGGATCATCGGTTCGCCCGCGTTCTTGAACGAGCCGCTACTGCGCGAGCTTGCCGGACGAGGATTCGACCGTGCACACGACCCCGAAGGTACCCAGCGTCAGCTCGGGGCGATCATGGCCCAGCCCAACCGGACCAAGGCACTGCGCTCGGTCAGCGTTCCAACGCTGGTGCTCCATGGTCTGAGCGACCCGCTGGTGACCGTGAGCGGAGGTCTGGCA
>JBATWQ010000297.1:0-1704 GCA_049672765.1 Microthrixaceae bacterium
ACCTCGGTGGGCGCCCAAGAACCGACGACAACCACCACCACCTCGACCACAACCTCAACGACCACGTCGACGACACCACCGACGACAACCACGACGCCACCGTCGCCGCCAACGACGACCAAGCCCCCGCCGCCACCCGCGCCCAAACCTCCGGCGCCGAAGCCCGCCCCCAAACCCCCTGCCCCGGACCTTCGAGGCCTCCCGGCCGACTCGGGAACTGGTCGGCGCGTCGTCTACTCGGTCGGCCAGCAGAGAGTCTGGTGGGTCGAAGCCAACGGCGCTGTGGCCCACACCTACCTGGTGTCCG
Organism: Microthrixaceae bacterium; assembly: GCA_049672765.1. GTDB lineage: Bacteria > Actinomycetota > Acidimicrobiia > Acidimicrobiales > Microtrichaceae > JAGQSZ01. The sequence goes on from JBATWQ010000297.1 coordinate 308, forward strand.
GCCGGGCCGGGACGCCGAGGACCGGCACGTACCACGTCTTTTCAAAAAGCCGTCACACGACTTCGATGAACGGTAGGGCCAGGATGGAATACATGGTGCGGTTCGCCCACGGGCGCGGCGCCGCCATCGGCTTCCACTCGATACCGACAGATCTGAGCGGGCGACCACTCCAGACCGAGGCGCAGCTCGGCACTTATCGTTCCGCCGGATGCGTTCGTCAGAAGAACATCGACGCAGCGTTCCTGTACGCGTGGGCGCCGGTCGGGACCAAGGTCGTCGTCGTCAAGTAGCCCGGAATCTGGTTCGGCCCTTGGTACTCAGCCCTGGGCCGGCGAGCCGTCGAACGGGACCGGATCGCCCGGAATCGGGATCAGGGGCTTGCTCCACGACATCATCACCGCGAGGTTGTCGGTGATCTCGCGCCAGCCGTCAGGATCCCAACCCTCGGCCTTGCCGATGATCGATTCGTCGTTGCCGATGTGGACGAGTGCCGGGAGTGTCTCGATACCCAGGCCCTTCACAGTCGACCGATCCGGGTCGCAGAAGACCATGAGGCGCTCCGCCCAAGGTCCCAGGAAGGACTTGGTGTCCTTGTCGTCCGCAGTGACCAGCCATCCGGCCCGGCAGTCGGCCTCGCCGAACTCGGTGAGGATCCGCCCGGCGGTTTCGAGAACCCACGAGCTCTCGTAGGTGTACGGATCGAGGACAACCAGCGCCAGGTGGAACATGGTCACCTGGTCGGCCACCTTCAGGGGGTCACGGCCGATGGGCTGGATCATCAGGTCTGGAGACACGGTTGCCACGGCATCAGAAGGTAGCGCGACTGGACGCCCATGGTTGAACCCGGGCTGCGACGGCAGTGGGCGACCGCGACCGCACTACCGGCCAATCAGGTGCGACAACTCCGACCTAGCATCGTGGGGTGCATCCCATTGAGCGCCTCCGAATGGTCGCCAGGTCGCAATCCGCTCCGGCCGAAGTTCTGGTCGAGGAGTCAGCCGCGGCGCTCGCCGCGTTCAGGAACGACCCCGCCGGAATGGTGTCGGCCTGTCGCAGGATCGTGGACCGGCATCCGACCTGCGGACCGCTCTGGTGGCTCGCCGCTCGGATTCTGACGGCGCCTGAACCGATGACCGAGGCCTACTCGGCGGCGGAGTTGATGAGCGATGATTCGACTCCTGCGATGCTCGCTGGCTCGATTCCAGATGGCGCATCCGTCGTCGTGGTCGGCTGGCCTGAGCAGTCGGTCCGTGCGTTGCGCCGGCGAGGTGACGTTGGAGTCACGATCATCGATTCTGACGGAGAGTCCGAAGAGGCGGTACGACAGCTGCTCCGCATGGAGATCGACGCCAGCAGCGCCGCATCTCGAAACACTTCGGCGGTTGTCGAAGCTGCAG
>JBATWQ010000298.1:0-20999 GCA_049672765.1 Microthrixaceae bacterium
CTCGCTGTTGGTCACGAACAGGTCATCACCGACGAGCTGAACCCGACCTCCGACCTTGCGGGTCAGATCGGCCCAGCCGTCCCAGTCCTCCTCGGCCATGCCATCCTCGATCGACACGATCGGGTAGCGATCGGTCAGGTCGACCAGATAGTCGGCAAATTCCACAGAGGTGAGTGAACGGTTCTCTCCGGCGAGCACGTACTTGCCGTCCTTGAAGAACTCGGTCGAGGCCGCATCCATGGCGAGGGCGATGTCCTCGCCCGGGGTACGTCCGGAACGCTCGATCGCCTCCATGAGGAGCACGATCGCGTCTTCGTTCGAAGCCAGATTCGGTGCGAACCCGCCCTCGTCACCGATCGCCGTTGCAAGCCCACGGTCAGTCAGGACCTTCTTGAGCGTGTGGTAGGTCTCGGCACCCCAGCGCAGGGCCTCGGAGAACGACGCTGCCCCCACTGGCATCAGCATGAATTCCTGCAGGTCGACGTTGTTATCGGCGTGTTCTCCACCGTTGATGACGTTGAGCATCGGCACCGGCAGCACCGCTGCGTTGGGGCCACCGACGTAGCGGTAGAGCGGCAGTCCGAGTTCGGATGCAGCGGCCTTGGCCACCGCGAGCGAAACACCCAGGATCGCGTTGGCTCCGAGGTTGGCCTTGTTGTCGGATCCGTCCAGCGTGATCAGCAGCCGGTCGATATCACGCTGGTCGAGTGCGTCGAACCCCAGAATTGCGTCCGAGATTGCACCGTTGACGTTGTCGACAGCGTTCTGGACACCCTTTCCGACATAGCGGTCCGAGTCACCGTCACGCAGCTCGACTGCTTCGAAGGCTCCGGTCGACGCCCCCGAGGGAACTGCTGCACGTCCGACTGCGCCAGAGTCCAGCGCCACCTCAACCTCGACGGTGGGGTTCCCGCGGGAATCGAGGATCTCGCGACCGATGATGCCTTCGATGATACTCACTGCTCTCCTTGTACCCGAGCCCGTCGGTTCTTGTATTGGCCGCCGACCTGATCGGTACAGCAACGCCCGAATCTAATGTCCCCACGGTCCACGCGACATGATGGCGCCATAGGTGGCGCTCACTCTAGAGCTCAGAGGCTCGCCTTGATTAGTTGCGCATAAGCGGCGGCGCCCTCGGGACGGAGGTGGGCCCCGTCGTTGGCGAACCACTCCGGGTGCTGCGACGAAAGGCCGTGCCAGTCGACAAGCACTGCGTTGGGGTGTTTCCTGGCAGCCGCCGCCAGCCGCTCGTTGACCAGGTCCTGCCAGGGGCGAGCGACCTTGGCATTGATCAGAATGACCTTGCGGTCCCCCGCAGCGCCGAACAATCGGTCCAGGTCACCATCGCCGAACGCACCGTTGGTTCCCACGTGGACCACCAGCGGTCCGGGTACGTAGCCCTCCTTGACGTACCAGGTGACAACGCTCAGAACCGTACTGAACTGCCTTCCCACCTTGGCGTCGATCCGGATGCCGGGTAGCGCAGCGCGAATCGCACCGGAAGCGCCCAGCATGACCGAGTCGCCGACGGCCACGACGTCCTTGCCCGATATTGGGCTGACGGTGGTGGGTGCCATCGCAGCGTCGGTACCCGATGGAGCAGTCGAAGTCGTGGCGCCCGGTCCTACAGGATCGGTGCCATCGGTCTTTCCATCGTTCGACTTCCCATTGTTCTTGCCCGTGGTGCCGGGGGACGCGTCCCCGCCTGCCTTGGATGGATCAGATTCGTCTGCGTGCTTCGCGTCTGTTGCATCACCGCCACCGACCGCGTTGCTATCGAGTGACGGTGCCGACATTGCCTCGACTTCCAGGGCGTCGCGCTTGCTGCTGCTCGACGCGCCGGCAAGCCCGGCTCCGATCAGCAGAGCCAGAACGACGAATCCCCCACCGAAGACGGTCCCCTGTCGCATCAGCACCGCCCGAAGCTCACCCTTACTCGCCCGGTATCTACGCCACCAGTCGCCCAGCAGACCCTTGCGGAAGGGCTGCTCGACAAATCGGTACGAAAGCTCCGCCGCGCCCACCGTGAGTCCAATTCGCAGAACGAGCAGCGGTAGACCGTCGAGAGGGACGTCGAGTTCGGGACGGGTGAACTGAAAGATCGGCCAGTGCCACAGGTAGATCGCGTATGACCTGAGACCGACCCACACCAGCGGCTTCCACGCGAAGAGTTTCGACATCCTCGCCGAGGGGTGGACCAGCACCGCGATTACCACGATGCACACGATGTCGAGCAGCAGGAATCCACCGCGGTAGATGAACGGGTCGAATTCATTGACCCGCGTTAGGAACCAGACCAGGGCCAGAACCGAGAAGGCCCCGACCATGTCGAGGGCCATTCCCGCTTTTGGAGCGGCCTGACGGGGGGAGCGCCATGGCGCCCACCCGAGGGCAAGCAGCGCCCCGACGAGCATCCCGGCGAGGCGGGTGTCCGTGCCGTAGTAGACCCGCGACGGGTCCGCGTACGGCTGGAACAACACCGCCATGGTGATGCTCGACGCCAGCGCCACGACCACCAGACCGATTCGCACCGCCTGGGTGCTGAAGCGACGGATCGCAAAGACGAAGATGGGCGGGAAGATCAGGTAGAACTGCTCCTCGACAGCCAGCGACCATAGGTGACGGAGCAGCGGTGGACGGCCGGCCTGGGCGAAGTAGGACTCGTTGAGGAAGATGTTCCACCAGTTGCTGACATAGGCGAGCGCGGCGAGGGCATCGCCGCCGAGTCGACCGGCTGCGTCCTTGTAGAACACCAGAGCGAGCACCGAGACGACGGTGAGCAGCAGATATAGAGCTGGCAGGAGGCGGCGCGCCCTGCGGATCCAGAAGTGCCGAAGATCGATCCGCCCGTTGTGGAACCGCTCCTCGAGAAGCAGTGACGTGATCAGAAAACCGCTGACCACGAAGAAGACCTCGACGCCCAGGAAGCCTCCCGGCAACCAGGAAACATTGGCGTGGTAGAGGATTACCGCAATGACCGAGACGGCCCGCAGACCGTCGAGTGACGGTTGATATCCCAGCTTCGGTGGTTTTGCGTCGCTAGGAGCCATTACCCATGAGTCCTCGCCAATGATCAGTCGGCCTCGGAGTGGGTGACGGGAGACTCACCCATCCATTCGCGCAGCGTGTTCTTCAACTTGATCTGCTGGATGAAAATATCGTGCTCAGGGTGCACCTCGCCCGCCACCTGCGGAGACTTCCAGTAGAAGCTGAGCCACTCCTGGTTGCCGGACTGTCCGGCGCGGTGTGCGAGGTCGAGGAACAGCGCAAGGTCGAGCACCAACGGCGCGGCCAGGATCGAGTCCCGGCACATGAAGTTGACCTTGATCTGCATCGGGTAGCCCATCCATCCGAAGATGTCGATGGCGTCCCAGCCCTCCTTGTTGTCCCCGCGCGGCGGGTAGTAGTTGATCCGCACCACGTGGTCGATGTTGCCGTAGAGGTCGGGATAGACGTCGGGCTGGAGGATCGTGTCGATCACGCCGAGCTTGGAGACTTCCTTGGTCTTGAAGTTCTCGGGATCATCGAGAACCTCGCCGTCGCGGTTGCCCAGGATGTTGGTCGAGTACCAGCCCCGAAGTCCGAGCATGCGGGCCTTGAAGCCCGGAGCAAGGATGGTCTTGATCAGCGTCTGGCCGGTCTTGAAGTCCTTGCCCGTGATCGGAACACCCCGAAGTTGTGCCAACTCTTCCATGCAGGGAAGGTCGGTGCTCAGGTTCGGCGCGCCGTTGGCGAAGGGAACGCCGCTCTCGAGTGCCGCATAGACGTAGATCTGGCTGGGCGAGATGTTCGGATCGCTGGCCTTGAGTCCGGCTTCGAACGCCTCGATGGTCTGATGGACCTCGCTCGGTTCCTGGTAGGCCTCGGTCGAACCGCACCAGACCACCACGAGGCGGTCACAGTTGTTCTCGATGCGGAAATTCTCGATGTCGGCGATCAACTGGCGGGCGAGGTCCCACTTTGACTCGCCGGTCTTAACCCGGACTCCGTCCAGGTTGCGGACCCAGCGCTGCTCGAACACCGCGGTCATCGCTGAAATGCCCTCTAGTTCGGCCGACAGTGGCCCTAAATCGGTCTCGTTGACCACGCCGGCAGTCCTTGCTGCTTCGAGCGCGTTCGACGAAATGGGGTCCCAGCCCCCGAAGACGATGTCATCCAGGCCGGCGATGGGGACGAAGTCCTTCAGCATGGGGTTGCGACCTTCGTCGCGTTCGCCGAGCCGGATGTGTGCCATCTGGGTCAATGAGCCGTACGGCTTGGAGATTCCCTGCCTGGCGGCGAGCACTCCCGCGTACAACGTCGTGGCCACGGCACCCATTCCGGGGGTGAGAATTCCGAGACGACCAGTTGGGGGAGCGATCTGCAGAGGTTCAGGCATGCTGGCGACTTTACGCCCAACCAGGGCCCAACCCCATGTTGCTCCTCGATCAGGCCGACACATGTGCCGGGTTTCACCACCCCGAGAACTGCCCTCAGTCCTCGCAAAGCAGTGCTTTTGCCGACTTTCTGATGACCTCAGCCAGGGACGACCAGCCATCGGACTCGACACCCTCGGCTATCCGGAGCACATCTGCCAACAGCTCACCTAGGCGCACCTCGAGTTCCTCGGAACCCTCCCCGGTGTCGGGGTCGTAGTCACGGAGCGAACGGTCCACCGACTCGGCGTGGGCTGCCATGTCCGATCCGTCCGATCCGTCCGTGACGGCCGGGACGACCTGGTCCTCCACCGGCGAGCTGGGCGAATAGCGCCTCTGGGCGAGTTGGCCGAGTAGCTTGTTCAGTTCACCGGCGGCAGACGAACCCATCTCGGGAATCCACAGAGACGTCAGGTGGTCTGGCTCGAAGCTGCGGTCGAGTTCCGCCCAGTCGACGGTGAAAATCGTTTCGTCGGGGAGACCGAGTCGGGCCAGCACCGTCACCGGTGCGGCCGGCTCCTGCTCGACCGAGAGCTTGATGTCGGAAAGCACGAACCGGCTGTCACACTGCCCGACCAGAAACGGCCCACCCACACCAGCGGTGGATACTGCGAAGTCGTGCCCGTCGACGAGGGAAACCCCGAGTTCCACCGGATCGACCCCGAGTCTGGCCCAGGTCAGGTCGAGGAACGACAGCGCGGGATGGATGATGGTGGTGACACGCTCGTCACGAATCAGCAACTCCACGGTGTGCTCCGCGACAACGGGTGAACCCGGCACGGCGTAGAGCACCTCTCCGTTCGCCTCGGCGGAACGGACCAGCCCCTCGACGATGGCCGGATACACCTGGTCCATCGACCCGGCGGATTCATAGAGGAGGTCGAACCACTGGGCGTGTGGCATTACCGATGCGGCCGGGTGGCGCTCGGTGCGCAGGAACTGCGTCGGGATGGAATTTATGAGCTCGAGCGCCCCAACCGTGACCAGATCCGGACCGCCGGGGCCCAGTCCGATGACGTGTATCCGAGGCTTCACCGACCCGTGTCGCTGGCACCTGAGCTGGTCGCACCACCCGAGCTGGTCGCACCACCCGAGTTTGCGCCTCCAGAGGTGGCGCCGCCGGAATTCGCTCCGCCAGAATTCGCTCCGGAATCCGTGCCAGAACCCGAGTCGGTAGAGGGAGCCGGAGGGGTGGTCGAATCAGGCGCTGCGGCCGGCACAACCGGTGCCGAGGGCGGCGCTATCGACGGGCCGGACTGGCCGCTCTGCACTCCCGATCCGAAACGGGAGTCGATCTTCGCTGCAGCAGCGACGAGTTCAACCCACGGCTGGGCACCCTGGGAGGCGAGGGACGTTGCGATGCCTTCCAGGTCGGACCTGGCCTGCTTGAAGGACAGCGATTCGCGGCTCTCAACCTGCGCGACGAACATCTGGGTGACCCCGCCGCTGGTCAGTGACAACTCGTCGCTGACCTTGTTGAGGGGCAGCGCCCGGATGGCGGCGCTCAGCTCGGCCGGCATGCTCGAATCAGAGATGCAGCTCTGCGACGGGTCGGCCGCAAGTGTCGTTCCCTCGACCTTGGCCGGCAGGTCCTTGAGCGAGGTGCCGGACTTGATTGCCTTGCGGACCTTCTCGCTGCTCCCATCGGGAACGCTCACGATCCACGCGCAGGTGCGTTCCCACAAACCGGGGACGCCTTCATAGAGACGGCGAAGGTCCGAGTCGTTCTTCGCATCGAGCGTCTGGAACCGCTGGCCGAGGAGGATCTGTGCGGCGTAGTACTCGACGAACATCTTCCTCATTGACGCCGACATCTCGCTGTCGGGGGGACTCTGGGCCAACTGGGCGTCGAGCTGGCTGCTCGCCTGGTCATTGACCGAATCGAGGTCGAGGCCCCACCGCTCGGCTTCGGCGATCCAGGCGACCCTCGTGATCTCGAAAGCCAGCGCCGAGCGGAACATGTCACCCGGCAGTACGTAGTCCTTCAGATCGGGCAGTCCTCCCGGGGAAAAGAGTGGGTCACGAACAATGTCGTTGACCGATTCGATCGACACCGACCGCCCCCCGACAGTCGCCGCGGTGTCGTCGGCCGCCACTCCGCATCCGACCGCCACGATCGACAGGCACAGCGTGATGATTACCGCCAGATTTCTAGTCCCTCGCATGGGCACCGATGCTACGCGGACTCGCCCGCCAGCGATGAACTCACGGCTTCGGGCTTCTCAGGGGGAACGAGTTCGCGGAGTGCCTTGACTATGTCTGTGGCCGTTGACGGTCCACCGGCGACAGGGAGTCTCAACTCCCTGTCGGCATCGCGGTAGACGGCGCCCTTGTAGAGGCGGGCCAGGCGCATCTGCTTGGACTGCGGCAGGACCACCGGCGAAATCTGGGCCACCAGGCCACCACCGGAGAGGGCCGGGTTCTTCGTGACCGTCACGTTCGTGATCGAAGTCCGCACACATTCGGCGCGTAGGCGGGCGACATCGAGAAGGGCCGAAGCCGGCGCCGGAACCGCCCCGAAGCGGTCCTCCCACTCGCTGGCGATGTCGTCGACATCGGCCTCGGCCTGGACCGCGGCGAGGCGTCGATAGGCGTCGAGGCGGAGGTCATCGCGTTCGACATAGTCCGGAGGAAGGAACGCCGGCATCGGAAGTTCCAGCACGATTTCGTCGGGCTCCTCCCTGGCCTCACCGTTGAGTTCCGAGATCGCCTCGTTGACCATCTGCACGTAGAGGTCGTAGCCGACAGCAGCAACATGTCCGGACTGTCCGGTCCCAAGCAGGTTGCCGGCGCCCCGGATCTCGAGGTCTCGCATCGCGATCCGGAACCCGGAGCCCAGTTCGGTGGCCTCACCGATCGTCTTGAGACGCTCGTAGGCGTCTTCGCTCAGCTGTCGATCCTGGGGGAAGAAGAGATAGGCGTAGGCCCGCTGACCAGCACGGCCGACACGACCGCGAAGCTGATGCAGTTGCCCCAGGCCGAGCAGGTCGGCCCGCTCGACCACCAGGGTGTTCACCGTCGGCATGTCTATCCCCGACTCGATAATCGTTGTGCAGACAAGTACGTCGTACTCTCCCTGCCAGAAGTCGACCACGACCTTCTCGAGGCTGCCTTCGTCCATCTGACCGTGCGCGACGGCGATCCGCGCCTCGGGCACCAATTCCTGGAGCCGTGCCGCCTGCAACTCGATGTCACGGACCCGGTTGTGGACGTAGAACACCTGCCCCTCGCGCAGCAGCTCGCGCCGGATCGACTCGGTAACGGCCCGTTCGTCGTACTCACCCACATAGGTGAGGATCGGCTGGCGCGCCGCGGGTGGCGTGTTGAGCAGCGAGAGGTCACGAATCCCGGTGAGACTCATTTCGAGGGTTCTCGGGATCGGAGTGGCGGTCAGGGTGAGCACGTCGACCGCGGCCTTGAACTGCTTGATCGACTCCTTGTGCGAAACGCCGAAGCGCTGCTCCTCGTCGACCACCAGCAGTCCGAGCTTCTTGAACGAGATGTCGTTGGACAGGAGTCGATGCGTACCGATGACTATGTCCACCTCGCCACTGGCGAGTCGTTGCACCACCGAACGGGACTGCGCCGGGGTGAGAAAGCGTGACAGCGATTCGACGCGGACCGGGAACCCGGCGAAACGGTCACTGAAGGTCTGGTAGTGCTGTTGGGCCAGCAGTGTCGTAGGGACCAGGATCGCCACCTGGAAGCCGTCCTGGACGGCCTTGAAGGCTGCGCGGATCGCAACCTCTGTCTTGCCGAAACCGACGTCACCGCACACAAGTCGGTCCATCGGGACAGTCGACTCCATGTCTTGCTTGACCGCTTCGATCGCGGTGAGCTGATCGGTGGTCTCCTGGAAAGGGAACGCAAGCTCCATTTCGCGCTGCCACGGCGTATCCGGTCCGAAGGCGTGCCCCGGGGTCGAGACGCGGGTCTGGTAGAGCACCACGAGTTCCTGTGCGATCTCGGCGACGGCTGAGCGAACCTTTGCCTTGGCCCGCGAGAAGTCGGCTCCACCCATCTTGTTGAGCCGCGGCGTCTCGCCACCCGAGTAGAGCCGAACCGTTTCGATCTGGTCAGAGGGCACATACAACTTGTCGCCGCCGCGGTACTCGAGCAGCAGGTAGTCGCGCTCGATTCCGCCCATCGCCCGTTTGACCATTCCATCGAATCTGCCGACACCGTGCACCTGGTGCACGACGTGGTCGCCGACCTTCAGGTCCTCGAAGAAGTGCTGGCTATCGCGCTTGGGTGCCCTCGCCGCGCGGTGGGTCCGTCGCCTTCCCGACAGATCCGCCTCGGCCAGGAAGGCCAGCTTCAACGCCGGGAAAATGCAGCCGCGTTCGAGCGGCGCTACAACGATGCGACCGCCCGGCTGACGCAGTCGGTCACCCGGTACGGCCGAACCGTCTTCGGGCATCAGAGCCGGAAACGACAGACCGTGCTCGGTGAGGAGCCGGTCGATCCGACCCGCGGACCCCCGGCCGTCGGCGCAGACAACCACGGAGTATCCCTCGTTGATCAACTGTCGCAACTGCGTCACCAGTGCGGTGCCCTCCCCCACCGCTGGCGGCCACGCCAGGGCCGATACGGCCGGCGAGTCGGGCGAGTCAGGCACCCCGGCGAGCGACCAGACAGGTGCCTCGGTTCGAGCCAGCAGCCGGTCGAAGCCCAGATGAAGCCGGGGCAGACCGGAGTCGGCTTCCTCCGGGTCCAGCCCCCATGTGCGGGACAATGACAGGGCGAGGTCGTGTTCCTCGTCGACTATGTCGTTGGCACGGTCCTTGAGGCGCCGGGGGTCGACCAGCAGCACCTGACCGTCGGCCGGAATCAGGTCGAAAATGACTCGTTCATCGTCGATCAACCACGGCAACCATGCCTCCATACCCTCAAAGGTCTCTCCGTCGGCGAAACGCTGCCACTGCTCGCGACCCCAGGGCTGGGTGGACATGAGTTTCTCGGCCCGCTCTGCCACCTCTTCACCCGACAGAAGCTCACGTGCGGGAAAGATCTGGACCTGGTCGACATCGGTGGTTGAGCGCTGGTCGCCGGGTGAAAACTCGGTCAGGCGTTCGACTTCGTCCCCCCAGAAATCCAGTCGAACCGGTCGATCCCCGGTCGAGGGGAAGATGTCGATGATTGAACCCCGGACCGCAATCTCGCCACGGTGCTCGACCTGGTACTCGCGGCGATAGCCGCTCATCACCAGATCCTCGATGAGTTTCAGAGAGTCGAGTTCCACTCCCGCCGAAACCTGGATGGGTTCGAGGTCTTCAAGGCCGGGACCCAGTCGCTGGGCCAGAGCACGGGCGGGAACCACGACTATCGCCAGGGTCGGGTCGGCGGTGCGCAGCCTCCACAGGGTACGCAGGCGGAGTCCCATTGTCTCGACCGACGGGCTGACGCGCTCGAACGGAAGCGTCTCCCACGCGGGGAACATCTCCACCGACCCCGCAGGAAGGAAGTTGGCAAGATCTGCAGCGAGTCGCTCGGCATCGGCCACCGAGGGTGTGGCGACCAGCACCGGTGATCGTCGTGACGCTTCGTGGAGCCCCGCAACCGTGAACGCCCGGGCGGCTTCGGGCACGACGAGCACCGTCGAGCGGCGACCGAGTGCGGCGAGCACTCCTGGCTCGTCCCGGAGTAGTTGGTTGAGCCCGCCGAGGGCTGGTTGGGGCGCGCCGAGGGCTGGTTGGGGCGCGCCAACGGGGTCGGATGCACTCATTTCTGGAAAGCTACCGCGGGTGGGGGACATCGCCATTTCGTGTGCGAGGATCGACGCCCTATGACTGTGCTCCTGGCTGCCCTTTCGGCACTCACTTTTGGCACCGGAGACTTTCTGGGAGGCCTGTCTTCCAAACGAATGTCAGCGGCCGTCGCCACGATCACCGCCCAGTTCGTGGGACTCGTCCTGATTCTGGCCGTCTGCCTTGTCGTCACCGGAAATCCAACCGGTCGGGACTTCTGGATGGGCGCACTGGCAGGGGCTGCGGGTGGCGGCGGACTGACGATGTTCTACTGGGCGATGTCGGTCGGCCCCATGAGCGTCATCGCACCCGTGTCGGCACTTCTGAACGCCTTCGTTCCCGTCCTCGCGGGCTTCGTCAAGGGTGAGCGACCTGCCCCGCTCGCCCTATTGGGCATCATCGTGGCGGTGCCGGCCATCCTGTTGATCAGCCGGGAACCGAGCGATCCCGAGCGACTTCTCGCGGGTACCGGCCCTGGCGATGGGACCGGGGCACCCCGAAAGACCATGCTCAGCCGGATTGGCGGGCTCCCGGTGGTCGCCGGAGCAGTGGCTGGAGTCTGCTTCGGGTTCTTCTTCGTATTCCTGAATGAGGCCTCGAACGACAGCGGGCTCTGGCCGATCGTGAGCGCCCGCGCCACAGCAGTTGTCGTCGTGACCGCAGCAGCGCTCGTCACCAGGGTGAGCATGCCGACAAAGACCGGCCTTCTCCTGGCCGCTGGCGCCGGGTGCCTGGACGTTGTCGGAAACACCTTCTATCTGCTCGCGACGCGCCGCGGGCTCATCATCCTGGTGGGCGTGGTCAGCGCCATGTACCCGGCGTCAACGGTCCTGCTCGCCCGATCGGTGCTCAAGGAGCGCATGGCCCGACATCAGATTCTCGGCCTTGTGATCGCCGCCCTGGCGGTGACCCTCATCGCCCTAGCGGCCTGATCGCCCCAAGCAGTCGCGGGTTCAGTCTTCGGGTGCGGCGTTGACGGTCTGCATTGCGGCTTCGACTCCGCCCGCCAGGATCAGTTCGACCGCGTCGGCGGCGCGCTCGCAGGCAATATCGAAGTCCGTTCGCAGCGACTTGGGGATTTTGGCCAGCACCCAGTCAGCTCCCTTGGCGCCACCTCCCGGAGGCTTGTCCACACCGATCCGCACCCGCGAGTAGTCCTGGGTGCCAAGGTGCTGGGTGAGTGACCGAAGGCCGTTGTTTCCGGCAAGACCACCACCGGACTTGACCTTGATCCGTCCCGGGGGCAGGTCGAGTTCGTCGTGGATGACGACCAGGTTTGAGTAGTCGGCGATGTCGTAGCGGCGGAGCAGTTTCGCCGCCGCCTGACCGGATTCGTTCATCCACGTCATAGGGACCGCAACCACCACGCGACGGTCACCGACACGGATATCGGCGACTGAAGCGCTCATCTTGGGATCGTCGCGGAGACGATCCTGGTATCTGGCGGCGAGAATCCGAGCAGCGTCGGCGCCAAGGTTGTGACGGGTGTTGGCGTAGGTTTCGCCCGGATTGCCGAGACCGATCACCAACAGGTCGCGGGGGTTACCCGGTCGATCGTCGAGGTCACGCTTGGAAGATCCGCCCAGCTTCATCGCGAGCCGGCCGTTCGGCCTCAGCCCTCGGCCGCCTCGGCCTCGCCAGTCTCGGCGGCGCCCCTGGAGACGACTGCGGCCCTGGTCAGCTCGGCGGTGACGACAGCCTGCTGCGGCTTCGAGAGACAAACGCTCCCCGGGGGAAGCTCCAGGTCCTTGACCAGGAGCGAGCGGTCCAGGGTCATGCCAGAGATGTCGACCTCGATCGAGTTCGGGATCGCGTCGGGACGCACCCGAACCTTGAGTTTGTTGAGGCGCTGTTCGGTCATTCCACCGTTGACGGTCACCTGCTTGGGTTCCCCGACGAGGATGATCGGCACCTCGAGCTCGACCGGCTTGGTCGGGTTGATTCGCATGAAGTCGATGTGGATCACGTCACGACGTACCGGGTGACGCTGGACCTCGCGGACGAGAACCTGATCGGTGTCTCCGTCAACGGTCAGGGCCACCAGAGCGTTGGACCCGGCACCGGTGGTCATCGCCCTGCGGAGCTCACCTCTGGCAACCGAAATGGACAGCGACGGCTTGCCAGCTCCGTACACAACGCCGGGAACGCTGTTCTCGAGTCGGGCACGCCGTGAGTCGGACGTACCGGTCTTGCGACCTAGAGAGGCGGTGAGGGTGACCTCGGACATGGAACAACTCCTGGGAAGGGACTACAGATGCCGGTTCGCGACGTGAAGCGGCGTTGGGCCGAAGGGAAACTGTACTTGTGGAAAGCCCTGCGCCGCCAGACCGCGGCGGAGCCTGCGGGGGAACGACGGACTCAGCTCTGGTTCTGTCCGTCGAAGATCTCTGACACAGAGGTGTCCTCGAATACGGCGTCGATGGCGTCCGCGATGATCTGGGCGGCGGAAAGCACCTCGATCTTGTCGATGCGCTTCTCGGGAGGCAACGGCAACGTGTTCGTGACGACGACCTTCTCGATGACCGAGTTCTTCAGCCGGTCGATGGCCGGTCCGGAGAAGACTCCGTGGGTCGCTGCGCAGTAAACCGCACTGGCGCCACGTTCGCTCAACTGCTCGGCTGCGGCGCAGATGGTCCCGGCGGTGTCGATCATGTCGTCGATCAGCACGCATGGCCGACCGGCGACCTCGCCGACGACGTCCTTGGCCTCGACGGTGTTCTTCGCACCGCGGACGCGACGCTTGTGGACGATTGCCAGGTCTGCGTGGAGTTGGTTGGCGTAGCGCTCGGCGACCTTCACGCGGCCGGCGTCGGGCGACACTACGACCAGGTCGTCCGGGAGCGTGCGAGCCATCCAGTCGATCAGAACCGGCATTGCGGTCAGGTGATCCACCGGGCCGTCGAAGAAACCTTGGATCTGACCGGAATGCAGATCGACGCTGACAATCCGCTTTGCTCCCGCCACGGTGAACATGTTGGCGAGCAGTTTCGCCGTGATCGGCTCGCGTCCTTCGGCCTTACGGTCCTGCCGCCCGTATCCGTAGAACGGGGCGACCACGGTGATGCGCTTGGCCGACGCACGCTGGGCCGCATCCACCATGATCAACTGTTCCATCAGGGCATCGTTGACGGACATCTCGTGGGTGGAGCAGTGACCCTGGAAGATGAACAGGTCTGCACCCCTGATCGACTCCCCGTAGCGACAGTGGAGCTCGCCATTGGCGAATTCGGCGATCTGAACCGGGCCGAGTGTCTCCCCCAGCCGCTCGGCCACCTCTTCGGCGAGCTCTCGGTTGACTCTCCCAGCGACGATCGTCAACCGCTTTTTGGTGACCAGTTCCACCGTTCGCCTCCTGTTTGATTGCCGCTCGACATCCCGCCGTCGAGTCGGGCCTCGCTGACCCTTTCAGGCAGTGTAGAACGGCCCGGTATTCGAGTCAGATGGAACGTCGTCGCCGGGCGCCAGCGAGGCGAAGGGGCCAACCACCGAACGGTCGTTGATCCGGGCACCGACCGCTGTGGTCGAGCGAATCTGACAGTCGACTCCCACCGCCGTGTCGACCAGGTGGGTATTGGGGCCGATCTCGCTGCCCGAGCCGACGACGGTTGCGCCCTGAAGAATCACTCCCGGGAACAGGGTGACGTCGCGGGCGACCTCGACGGTGGTGTCGACATAGACGGCCGAGGGGTCGACGATTGTCACTCCGGAGCGCAGCAGCGCATCGTTGGTGCGCTGCCTCAGTCCGGCTTCGGCGGCCGCCAGCTGGACCCGGTCGTTAATCCCCTGAACCTCGGCCGAGTCGTCGACGATCATCGAATCGACCCGGTGACCCGCGCTGGAAAGCACTCCGATCACGTCGGTCAGGTAGTACTCGCCCTGCTTGTTGTCGGGCTCGACCCTTCGTAGAGCGGGAGCCAGGAGGTTGCGCCGGAAAACGTAGATAGAGGTGTTGACCTCGGCGATCGCCAGCTCCTCATCCGTACCGTCGCTCTGTTCGACGATGCCGACGACACTCTGGTCCTTGCCACGGATCACCCGGCCGTATCCGGTCGGGTCGTCCATGACCGCCGAAAGCAGCGTTGCGGCCGCGCCACTTCGGCGGTGCTGATCGACAAGCGCGGCGATGGTCGAGGAACGCAACAGCGGGGCGTCGCCGGGAAGGACCAGGACGTCGTAGTCGTCCGTCTCGTCCGCATCGTCTGGAAGTCCGACCAGACCTACCAGAGTTGCGTCACCGGTTCCGCGCTGCTCCCGCTGCTCGACGAACTCGATGTGCACGTCGTGGGACAGTTCCTGCATCTTCTTGGTAACCCATTCGGCCTTGTGACCGACCACGATGACCGCTCTGTCGGCATCGGTGTCGCCGATGGCGTCGAGCACGTACATCAGCATCGGGCGTCCGCACAGCCGGTGCAGGGGCTTGGGTCGTTCCGAACGCATACGACTCCCCTCGCCGGCGGCGAGAATTACCGCCGAGAGGGGGCCGTGTGTTGAAGAGCTACTCATGCTGGCGGGGCAGGGTTCGAACCTGCATCCTCCTGATCCAAAGTCAGGCGTTTTGCCGATTAAACTACCCGCCACTGAAATGACGCCGGGGCGCCCCGGACAACGCTAGCGCCCCAGCAACCATCGGTCAGACTACCGGGGCCAATCGCTCAGGCATCCGTCGAATTTCGTCAATCGACCGCCTGCTCCGAGCCCAGATTTCGGTGAGCGAGCACGGCGGCGCGTCAGCCTCGTGCGTGACCGGAGCTCGCGGCGTGCCAACTCCTGACCGAACGTCGGCGCCCGAGTCCTCCCAGCACCTCACCCCAGAATCCCGTCCCCCAGCCAAGATGTAACGCCAGGAAAGCCGGAAGGACCCACTTCTTCTCTGCGAGGGTTTCGAGCTTGGGTGCAGTCGTCGCGGTACCGACCGCTATAACCACCAGGTACGGCGCGCTCAGGAGAACAGCCAGTGGACGGGTCCTGCGCCACGGCATCAGCGCCGCTGCGACTCCCAGGCCTGCGACCAACATGGGCGCAGCCAGATTGCGCGGAGCCATCGATTCTGGGTGGGTGCGCAGCGTCTGGACCTTGCCCGCGCCGTAGCGCCGGTACTGCTTGAACAGGTCTCCAACCCTCTGCCGGCAGTCCCACTGAATTCGGATGGCTGGGTCGAAGAGCAGCTCTCGTCCCGATTTCCTAAGCCGGTAGTCGAACTCGAAGTCCTCGTTGACGAGTTGGACCTCGGACCACCCGCCGAGCTCACGGATCACCTCGGTGGGATAGGCCCCGAAAGGTATGTGGTCCACGGACTGGACCTCGGTTCCGTAGTGGTACACCGAGTTGCCCTGCGCGTACTTGGAACCCATCACCGCAGCTATCGCCCGCCCTGCCGGGGTGTGACCGACCCCATCCTTGCGTCCCCCGACGCCTCCCCACAGGCCCGTCTTCAGGTGGTCGACAAGGCGCTGGATGTAGTCGGAGGGAATCTCCGAGTGGGCGTCGACACGAACAACCCAGCGACCCTCGGCACGGTCAACGCCCAGGTTAAGGCCAACGGGGATGACCCGGTCGGGGTTGAGGACCAGTTCGATCCGCTCGTCGCGAAGCTGATATTCCCGCACCAGGTCGGCGGTGCGATCCTCCGACAGTCCGTCGATGACGATGATCTGCAGGTCCGTGTAGGTCTGCCCGACGACGCTGTCCAACAGGTGTGTGATCGTCCGCTCCTCGTTGCGAGCGGGAATCACGACGGTCACCAGTGCCGAACCTTCGGGTTCGGATGGATTGATGTCCAACTGGTCCGGACTGGACGTGACCGCCCTCAACGCCGCTTTCCGAGCAGCGTCGGGATTGTACGCAGCCCGATGACCAGGTCCCGCCACAGCGACCAGTTCTCGATGTAGCGGTTGTCGAGTCGTACCCGGGTCTCGATGCTGGTGTCACCCCAGTATCCGTTGACCTGTGCCCAGCCGGTGATGCCGACCGGAACACGGTGGCGGAACTCGTAACCGTCGATCTCGGAGCTGAACTGCTCCACGAAGTGCGGCCGTTCCGGACGTGGCCCCACCAGGGACATTTCGCCCTTGAGCACGTTGAGCAGCTGGGGCAGTTCGTCCAAGTGGGTCGGCCTAAGAATCCGGCCAACTGCCGTCACACGGTCGTCGTCCTGCACGGACCACTGGGTCGCCGAATCATCGTTAACCCGCATGGTACGGAACTTGAGGATTTCGAAGGGTCGACCGCCGACGCCTATCCGCACCTGCCGGAAGAAGATTGGACCGGGGCTGGTTAGCTTCACCGCGATCGCGCAGCCAATCAGGACCGGGAGGGCGAGCGTGGTGAGTACGGCGGCGGTGATCAGGTCGAACGCCCGCTTTGCCGGCCACAGTCCGGCAGAACGGCCGGGCCGACGGAGAGGAACTACCGGCAGCCCTGAAACCTCGTGTCCGACCTGCTCGGCCGACACGCCGAGTTCGAAGAGGCGCGGAACTGCATAGAACTGGACGAGGCGTTCCTGACACCGACGGATGATGCCGACCAGTTCCTGTTCGTCAGCAGCTCCGAAGGCCAGGATGACGTGTTTGATTCCGGTGGCCTCGAGGATCGCAGGGAGGTCTTCCGGGCGGCCCACCAGTGGCAACGGAACCTCGTCGATGAAACGGTCGACGAAGCCGACCGGGACCAGACCAAATTCGGGGTTGTCCTGCAGCGCCTTGGCGACGTCGATCCCGATCGGCCCAATTCCCACGATGAGGGTGTCCTCGACATCGAAGCCACGTGAGCGGGCAAGCCCCGTCAGTCGGAACGAAATGAGACGTCCGAGCATGACGGCCGGAACCGTGCAGAGGACAATTGCGAGAACTGCAACGGGATTGATCTGGGTCGGCGGAGCGTTGAACCGGTTGAACTGCACGATCGAGACGATCATGGTCGTTACGACGGGAGCCAGACCCAGCCGGGCGATGATCGAAGCGAGTCCCTCGCTGGGTCCGAGTGCGAGGCGACCCCGCCGCGAGGTTGGCCACAGCAGGAGAGTCGCCACCAAGGCCATCAGCAGAACGATCTTGCCCGGAAAATTCGGGCTGATGATCATCGCTGCGGCAGCCAGGGGCAGGTAGACGGCAAGGAAATCCAGGAAGTGACTCATCAGGCGGAGAGTCCGGCCAACGGCCTGTCGTTGCTGACGGGGCAATCTCTGATCGGGAACCTCTCGGACCGCCGTCTGAGCCGTAGCGGAACCGGTGCGTAGGTCGATGACCACCGACCCGACTGACTTCTCTGACGCGTCGGGTGAAATAACAGAGCTTCCCTTCCGCCATCCAGCGGAAAGCTCATGCACCTCGGAATACCCCAACATCAAGTCCCCATTCGTGTCAGAAAAGCTCCAACCCAGTAGGAATCTACCGCTTTTGTCGCTCGGCCAACTCCCCTGCAGTCGGTCGAACCCGCTCCCACAAGTAAACGTGTGACAATGGACCTCGTCAAGGATTTAACGAGAATCTGTTCTAGGTAGTTTTCACCGGGAAACCGCGGGACACGCCAGAATTCCCGAGATCTGGCGCCGGCGTCGCGCTTCAGGCACACTTCGCCCCATGTCGCCCGAGGGAGTTCTGCGACCGGCGCTGCCGGTGAAGGTCGTGAGCCAACTCGGACCCCTGGCTCCGGCATGGGACCAGTTGGTGGATGAACAGTCGCTCCCGTCGCCATTTCTCAAAAGTTGGTGGATTGAGAACGTCGCTGTCGGGAGACTCCAGATTCTCTGCTTCTTCGACGGTGATGACCTGGTGGGCGGAGCCGCTTTCGAAGTCGATCGGGTGGGTCGGGGTCGACTCGGTGTCGAAAGAGTACGGTCGGTCGGCCAGGGGGTTCTAGCACCAGACCATCTCGACGTGATCGCATTGCCGACCAACCGGCCCGAGGTTCTGGCCGCCACCCTTGAGTGGCTGCGCCGACCGGGCTCCAGGGTCGTCGACCTGGACGGCGTATCGGCGGAGGGATCTCTGGGTCGCGCCCTGTCGGCCCACGAGATCGAACGGATCTCGGCGCCGTATGCCTCGCTCCCCGAAGACCTTTCGGCGTACTTCGCCGGCCTACCGGGCCAGATGCGCAGCACCGTCAAGCGCGGCCGCAACAGATTCGCGAAACAAGGTGTGACGTCCACCCGGGTCCCGGCCGAGGACTCGGCCGAGGTCGAACGGGCTCTCAATTCTCTCGCCGAACTCCACGACGGAAGATGGTCTGAGGAGTCGAGCTTCCTGGAGGCATTCGAACACTTCCGCGCCGCGGTGCTCCACGGTTCGGCGCACGGTGAAGTACTGATCCACACCCTCGGGTCACACGAAACCGGCGTGGTGGCGATCGAAGTGGACCTCATCGCCGGAGGCCGGGCGTGCTTCTACCAGGCCGGTCGCCGAACCGAACGCGAGTGGCGCGGCTGTGGGACTGTGCTTCGGGCCGACCTGATCGACCTGATCCATGGGGATGGCCGAACTGAATACGACATGCTGCGGGGCAACGAGTCGTACAAGGCTGACTGGGCGACCGGCGAGCGGGACCTTCTTCGGTGCAGATTCGGCGTCGGGCCCGGCGGCAAGGTCCTGGCCACATCAGCCAACAGATGGAAGCGCTCAGCGCCCACGCTCAACAGAGTCGGCTCAGCAGTCCGCGAGAAGGTCAGCCGCGCACCTTGGCCACGACGTCGCGAGCCTCGTATCGAGATGTAGGGCTCAGAGCGAGTCCCGCTCCTGCTCCGATGACCCCGGCCAGGACGATCAGCACGAGGGACCCGAAGCCGGACGACGTGAGGAGCCTCACCGGCAGGGCGAAGACCAGGATCGCGGCCGCAATCGTCACCCCTGGCAGCAGGGACCTGATCACCTCGGCGGTGCTTGCGTCGACTATGCGGTCGACCACCACCTGGCGGATCGTCTGGAACACGACCTGGGTGACCAAGTGGACCGTGGCGACCCAGATAATTCCGTGGGGCGACACGAACCACATGGCAGTCAGCATGAGGGGGACCATCACTCCGTTGATCCTGACCATGATTCCGGGGCGGCCTAGCGCGAAGAGCAGGTCCCCGCTCGCGAAACCGATGCCCACTGCGCATCCCGCGAGGGACAGCAACTCCATGGTCCGCACCGCCACATGGCTATGGGTTCCGTACATGACCCAGATCGCGTCGCGTGAGACCAGTGCGAGTCCGATGCCGGTGGGAATCGAGAACAGCGCGACCAGCCTGAGCGCCTTGTAGAGCGCCTGGGACATAGGCGTCTTCCCCTCGGCACGGATGCGCGAATACATGGGGAACAGAACCGCCGACATGGCGTTCAACTGGGCACCCATGATGAACTCGGGCAGTCGGAAGGCCTGGTAGTAGAGCGGGTATTCGTCCCTCCGTCTGTTACCGACGACCAGGTAGTCGCCGTTGAGGGCGAGCACACCCAGCAACCTGGTGCCTGCCATCCGCCATGCGTAGGAGAACAACTCCTTCACGATCACGCCGTCCCAACGCAGCACCGGCTTGAACCTGATGATCGTCCACGTCAGGACGAACCAGACGCCGTAAGCGGCGATCAGCCCGGAGATGACACCCCAGACGTCGAAGTTGAGCGCCACCAGCCCGATCGTCACGAAGAACCTGGTGAGATCCCTCGCGACCTCGACCGCGGCTCGTGCCTTGAAGTTCATGCCGCGCATGAACAGTGCCCACGGAATGGTCGTCAGCCCAGAGAGGACCACGACCACGGCCAAGAGGCGGAAGACTGTGTCGTACCCGTCGAGGTGGTAGAAGCCGGTGATCAACGGCGCAACGAAGAAGGCCAGTACCGCCAACACCCCAGTTATGACGACGTTGGCGGTGAACGCGACCTGGACGCGCTCGGTGATGCCGGTCTCTTGTTCGTAGATCAGCGCCGCGCCCATACCCAGGTCCAGGGCATTGTCGAAATAGAAGGTGACGATCATCAGCGTCACCATCACGGCGTAGTCCGTTGACGTCAGCCCACGGGCGAGAACCGCGGCGAGAACCAACGCTGACATGTAGCGGGTGAACACTCCGACGTTCGCCCATAGGAACCCGCGGCTGGCCGCCGTTCCGACGGATTCCGAACCCTCACCATCTGTCATGGAAGTCCGATCCCCCGGGTGATTTTCAAATCAGCCGATCTGGTCAACGCCGAATTGGTCAACGACGGAGAACAATGATTCCGGAAGCTCCGGAGCTGAAGGATCGGAGCGTATCGCCGGCGGCCTGCGCGTCGGTCAAGCTCGTCTCTCCTTCGGTCACGACCATGAGGGTCGCATCCGCGAGTGAGAGCAGTTGCGCTGTCGGGACCGGGCCCGGAATCCTCGGTCCGTTGACGATGACCACATACCGACCGGCGAGGGCTTCGAGGACCCGGTTGAACGAGGACCGCATCCGCAGAACGTTGCGGCTGGTGTCCACGCCGGCGCCGAGGAACCTGACCATGCCGTCAGGTGGTCGCATCGGTTCTATCGCCGCCGGGACGCTGGCTTCCGACAGTGACCGCAGCGCCGATTCGGGATTTAGCTTCCCGGACAGGCACTCCGCGAGGCCGGCGCCTTCACCTACTCCCAGAAGGTTGGTCAGCACCCCGCCGTCGAGGTCTGCGTCGATGAGCGCAACAGGCTGTCCGAAGCTTCGGGCCACGGTGCATGCGAGCGCCAGGGCGATCTCGGCACGTTCGGCGCCCGAATCGGAACCGACCAGCACCAGGCGGTGCACCGGCTCGTTGAGCGCCAGACGCTCGATCGATGAAACCACCCCGGCGATCGTGTCCTGGGCGTTCACTCCCCTGGAACTCAGCGCCGAGACCCTCGCCAGGAT
>JBATWQ010000299.1:0-2377 GCA_049672765.1 Microthrixaceae bacterium
GAACTGTACCTCGGCCCCGCTGATCGTGATGGTGTGCGGGTCCGCCGCGTCAAAGGTCGCATCTTCCCGGCCGCGCAGGATCTCGAGCGCGGTCGGGGTGAAGCGCTGGTCGGTGACCGCGTCGAGATCAGCGGTCGCTCGCAGGGCCCTGCCGAGGCGGACGGTGACGGCAACGCCTCCGATCACGGCGAATGGCGGGATGTCCTCGGCTGCGAGCGCGGCGGCTGCTCGGACGAGCGGCACCATGGCGGGGCCGGAGAGGATGACGGTCGGAATCTCAGCGTTCATGCCAGACGGCCTCTCCATCGGGTTGCCACTCGGCCAGGACCTGTTGCGATCGAGCGTCGCCTAGGGCGGCCAGGTCGAGAGCGGCAGCGACGGGATGGACCACGAGCCATCCGTTGTGGCGGCGTTCACGGGACGTCGGAGCCGGGGGTGCCGTCACCTGATGGACGATGGGGACGGTGACCGAGGCTGCTGCTGCCAGAGGGTCCGACGAGCCATAGCGCCGGACGGCGATCGACAGCAGCACCGAACCGGGGACGTAGAGCTCCACCGGCGCCTCGCCCGCACTGGCGATGGGCGCACCGAGTGCGATCGCAGCTTGGACGCCACCTAGCCGCCACGTCGCGTCGTTTGGGTCGTTCGCCCGTTCCCAATCCTTGGGGTTGGGAACGGTCGCGAGCCACCGTCGGTCGGTCGGTGCCCATGCTCTGGCGAGTGCCCAGAACAGCTCGGGAACCACCGGCTCACCGTCCTCGGTGAGAAGGCCACCGCCGATGAGCGCCCGCCGGGCGTCGCTGGTGGACGATCGGGCGAGATCGAACTGATCCAACGAGGTCGTGGTGAGGACTGGGCGCTCATCCTGGTCGTACCTGCGCCTCAGCAGTTCGTATGCCACGACCCGGCCCGCCCGCCCAACGACACCGACCGGCTTCGACCGGGTGCCGGGGCCCACCACATCGACGGCCGTGTCGATCCGGATCCCGGGGGCGCGAAGGAGCAGGCTCCCGCTGGTGACGTCGAAGTAGCCCCAGCCGGCGTTCCTGAGCGCAGTCCGGGCGGGCTGGTTGATCCGTTCTGCGACGACCAGAACCGGTCGATCACCCGACGGCGGATCGCTCCGCTTGAGCGCCTCGACTCGCTCGACCGTGGCGTAGGCCATTGTCTTCACGTCGACTGTCACGCGATGACCATCGATCTCGAGTTCGAGGCCGCCTGTCGCTCCCTTCGCTGAGTTCACCTTGTCGACGGATTCTGCGATCGCGATGGCCGCCTGCTCGCGGAGGCTCCGATCGAGAACATCTGCAGATCGTCGGCTCATGCGGCGAGTCTACCGCATCCGACATCCGGATATACCCGGATGTCGGATCCTAGAGCGTTGCGGCTACCGGACAGCGCCGGACCCTCCGACGAGCAGGCCGCCATGGTGTGGCGCATCTGCGGACAGGGATGCGGCGTCGACCTCCTCGAAGGCGTCGCAGGGGCGGGAAAGACGTTCGCGCTTGCCGCCGCGAACGACGCCTGACACGTTCCGGAATGCGTGATCGGCTGCTCACTCGCAGCCAAGGCAGCCCGACAACTCGAAGCCCACGCAGCAATCCCGTCCCTAACGATCGACCGACTCCTCGTCGACCTCGACCGCTCCGAACACGGAGGGTTCGCTCCCAACACCGTCGTCGTCGTGGACGAAGCAGCCATGGTCGGCACCCGCAAGCTGCTCCGCCTGCTCGAACACGCTGAACGCGACCGAGCAAAGGTCGTGCTCGTCGACGACCCCCGACAGCTACCCGAGATCCAAGCCGGCGGCGGCTACGTCGGACTCTCATCACGCCTGGGCAACGCGACCCTTCAGCACAACCGACGCCGACGTGAAGGGTGGGAACGCGCCGCGCTCGCCCGGATGCGAGGTGGTCACACCGACGACGCGATCGACGCCTACCTCGAACTCGGACGCGTCGTCGTGAGCACGACCGGATCCGACGCACGCAAACGAATGCTGCCCGACTAGATGGCCGCCCGTCCCGATCAGACGACTGTGATGCTCGTCAGCCGAGTGGCCGACATCGACCAACTCAACAGCGCAGCCCGCGAGGTGCTCCTATCCGAAGGTGTGATCAGCACGGTGAGATTCCGTGAGACAGGGTGATGTTCGGGTCTCGACCGGTGTCTGAACCGGTCTCTGAACATCGCCGGAAACCCTTGGGATTACAGGGGTTGCGGGTGGGGCTGAACAGAGCCCGAGGTCAGAATCGAACTGACGACCTGCTGTTTACAAGACAGCTGCTCTGCCGACTGAGCTACTCGGGCGGGAACCCCCGTGGTTTACACCGCGGAAGGCTCTGCGGATTGTAAACCAAGTTCCGGTATGGACGAG
>JBATWQ010000300.1:0-2397 GCA_049672765.1 Microthrixaceae bacterium
TGTTCAGAAGTTCCGCAACTTCGTTGAGCCTCAGCGCATCGAGATCGAGGACGACGTAACGGCTTTCGTGGGTAAGAACGAGTCGGGGAAAACCACGGTGTTGAAGGCGCTCCATCGCCTTAACCCAGCGAATGGGGACGGACGGTTGTTCGATGTCGTGACCGAGTATCCTCGATGGCTGCTCATCCCTGACGGACGCAAAGTTGGAGACCTGAAGACGGTTCGACCGGTGACTGCCGAGTTTGTAGTGACTGCGCAGGACATTGCTGCAACCAAGGCAGTGCTGCCCGCCCCACTGCCCGCAGATGCAGTCATCGTCGTATCCCGCTCGTATGGCAACAAGAACTACGTGGAGGCGACTGCACCCTTGGAGTCAGTCATCAGGGCAGCGGCAACGGTGGCAGCAGTTGAGGACCCAGACACCGATGAACTCTTGCAAGCGGAAACTTTGGAAGCCGCATCGACTCGCGCGAAGGACCTCGCGAAGGAGTTGAGGGAGGGCGCGCCTGCACGCGCGAAGGCCCTCAGCTCCTTCTCGGGGCAGGCAGACAGGCACGCCTACTTGGTCGGTGGTGGGCTAGAGCAAGAGGGCCGGGACGCGATTGCTGCGCGCGTCCCAAAGTTCTTCTACTTTTCGGACTACAGCCTGCTTCCTGGCGAGCGCGACCTTACAGAGCTGGCTCGATTGGTCGAGAACGAAGATTCGTTGTCGGAGGAAGACGAGACGATGGTCTCGCTCTTGGCGCGTGCAAACGTTGCGCCGTCCGACTTCCTGGATGACAACTACGACAGTCGGAAAGCCCAGCTCCAGGCGGCGGGTGGGGATCTGAGCCGGGAGGTTTTCAAGTATTGGGGGGCGAACACCGACTTAGCTGTGGTCTTCGACGACGACAACGTGGAGGTTGCTCAGACATCAGAGGGCAACGTGGTGAACCATCGGATTCTGAAGATCGAACTTCGGGACGCGCGCCACGGTGACGTGCAGACAAACTTCTCGAGCCGATCTGCCGGATTCCAATGGTTCTTTTCATTCTTTGCCGCGTTCAGCGAGTATCAGAACACCAATGACCCCGTGATCGTCTTGCTGGATGAACCTGGGACGCGCCTGCACGGCGAGGCCCAGAAGGACTTCCTCGACTTCATCTACACGGAGCTCGGCGCGTCAAAACAGACGCTATACACGACTCACTCGCAGTTCATGATCGACCCGACCAAGTACGAGAAGCTCAGGGCCGTGCACGACAAGGCCACTCGGGACAATCAGGAGGAGGGTGTGGCGGTAACTCCCGTCAGCCTCTCCGCCGACCCCGACACCATCTTGCCGGTGGAGTCTGCGCTCGGCTACACCGTCAGCCAACACCTGTTCCTCGGCTCCGGGCATCATCTGCTTGTGGAGGGCAGCAGTGACTTTGTGTTCTTGACTCGCATGAGCGCCTACATGGAGGCGAACGGGAAAACCATCCTCAGCCCAAAGCTTGCGATCATCCCCGTCGGTGGAATCACGAACATGCCTGCTTTCGTCGCCCTCATGGGCCGTCGGCTGAGAGTCAGCGTTCTTGTGGACGGCGAGAAATCGAGTTCAGTTCTTGACCGGACCCGCAATGCCGCACGAGACAATGGCGTGGACGAATCGAAGATCGTGAACATCGCGGACGTGGAACAGACGCTGCCGAAAAACGCAGACGTGGAAGATCTTTTTGACCCTGAGGACTATGTCCAGCTCTTCAACTGGGCGTTCAAGAAGGACCTGACGACTGGGCAACTTTCGGGGACGGGGCGCGTCATTGGCCAAGTTACCGAGGCCGAAGGGGCGTACGATCATGCCCTTCCTGCCCATGCACTGGTCGACAATCAGGACGAGTTCTTCAAGAACATCAGGAGTAGCAGCGTGAAGCGCTTCGAGACTGTAATCGGGCTGTTGAATGCGACCCTGTGACTCCTGCTCGTCGCGCTCTAGAGGAGTGAACTGCACATCGGGTGCCACGAAGACGTTCATGCCCGCGATGTCACGTGCCACTGCTTGGCGAAGAAGTGCAGGTACGAGTTGCATTTGCCGCTGGCGTCGCCGTGGCTGAGCTCGGCGGCGATCATCTCGAACGGTCGGCCCGAGGCTGCCCATAGGCTGGCGGCAATGTGGCTTAGGTCGTAGACCACCGAGTCGGGCTAACGATGGACTCGGCCGCTTGGGGGATAGCGGGATCGTATTCCTAAAGCTCACGGTGGAAGGGTGGAGCGACTTGAGCTTGAGGACCTTCTGAAAGCTCAACGGCGAGGTGCTCCTGCCCACCGAGGAGGAAGAGTGCCTCTAACCGGACCAGCGCGCCTGGCAGGTGGGAGTCATCACGCGCCCGGCGGCCGCGCCCGGCGGCCGCGCTCGCCGTTGCCGTGGTGCGTCCC